>NZ_CABPTS010000024.1:0-32248 GCF_902460385.1 Streptococcus sp. Marseille-P7376 | reverse complement strand
AAGCTGACTCCAGAGAAGATTACAGTAAGCGGTCAAAAGACTTGGAACGACGCCAATAACCGAGATGGCAAACGTCCAGACTCCATTACTGTGAAGCTCTTAGCCAATGGCAAAGCGACTGGTAAAACAGCCACAGCGAGCGAAGCGACTGGCTGGAAGTATGAGTTTACAGAACTGGATCGCTATGAAGGTGGTAAAGAAATCACTTACACTGTCAAAGAAGTCGATGTTCCGGAAGGTTATAAATCAATCCCAAATGGGATGAATGTAACTAACAATTACGAACCGAAAGTGACTCATGTTGAAGGAACGAAAACATGGAATGATAACAACAACCAAGATGGTATTCGTCCAAGCTCTATCCAAGTGAAACTGCTTGCGGATGGTAAGGATACCGGACTGATCGCTACAGCGAGTGAAGCGACTGGTTGGAAGTATCATTTTGAAGGACTGCCTAAAAACCAGAACGGTAAAGAAATTAAATATACAGTCCAAGAAGTGAACGTTCCGAAAGGTTATACATCAACAGTGAATGGTTACAATATTACCAATGTTTACACTCCGGAAGTACCTCCAACAACTCCTCCATCAAAACCGGAAGAGCCGCAGACACCAGGGAAACCGAAGAAGAAAAACATCTTACCTTCTACTGGTACCGTTGAGAACTTCTTCCTCTGCCTGTTAGGACTTGGTACACTAGGCGGAGCCCTTTACCTAGGTAAGAAGAAAGCTTAGACCTGATAAGAGTTCACTCAAGCAAGCACTCGAAATCAGAACTTAAGCAGCTCTAAAAAAATCGAACCACATCTAGCGGGAAGCAATTCCTTGATGTGGTTCGATTTTTAAATTTTAGAGAGTTCTCTCAATAGATTTTTGTTATAAAATGTTTTTCGGATTTGATCCTCTCTAACAGGTCACCTAGATTGGTGAAGGTTAAGGATGGAGGGAAGGCGGTTTTCCTCCTCTGGAAGCTTTTGAGTTCAAAGTTAAGCTGAGGGTTCTCCTAGTTGATTTGAAACAGTATCAGAAAGAGAATGGCTAAAACCTGCTATTTTTAGTGTAGCCGATTTTTAGATTGTTTATCCATGCAAGATGCTCTAAATTTCCCCTAAAATGTCATGTTCTATATTCACTTTGCATTTGAGGCTTTGATTGAGGCAGAATAATGATTTTTACCCAAAACACTCTATTTTTCTTCTATACTAGTTTTAACAAAAAAATAGGAGTTGTTATGAAAATTCAAGAAATTTATTTGAAGTACAAAGGTTATTATGCTGAAATTGAGGCTGAATATTCTCATTGTCAAAAGACGAGTATAGAGTGGGAAACACTGCATCTGCGCTATCTGATTTATTATCTGGTTCGGTACAATATTGGCAAGATGCAGTTTTTCAATCCCTATCATTATCGGACGGCTTACCGCTTGTATCTGGAGCAGTTGGTTGTAAGCTAGTAGAGAAATAAGAAAGACGATTTCCCATTATGAAATCGTCTTTTGGTCTACGGGTCAGTCTAATTTTCGTCCTTTACATAAAAAATTTTGAGCTTTATAAGGGGACAAGGCTAATTGATTGCATGGAGTGTTCGCTTTGGAGACTTGGCAATCAGGTAAGATAGCCCTTTCTAGACTTACTTCTGTGCTGTCTGATTTCTGCTTCAAAACTCTCTGACGGTGCTTCCACGCTGATGGTTTCCAGTGTGAACGGATGGGTGAATGTCAGACGATGGGCATGGAGCATGAGGCGGCCTTGAGGTTGGGGGTGGTAAAGGGGGTCACCGATGATGGGATGGCCGTGATGGGAGAGATGGACACGGATTTGGTGAGTACGTCCTGTTTTCAATTGGCATTTGACCAGAGTCGTGTTTCCAAACTCCTTGAGTCGGGTCACATGAGTTTCGGCATAGAGCCCTTTTTTCGGATCAACGAGGCGTTTCCGTCTGTCATGGCGGTCTCGGCCGATTTTATCTTTGTATATGATAGTCTTATTAGGAAATTTCCCTTGGGCAAGGGCCCAATATTCGCGGGCAATGTCTTTGTTTTCCAAGAGGCGATTGAGAATAGGGAGGACAAAGGGATTTTTGGCAAAAAGGATAGCACCGCTGGTTTCTTTATCCAGGCGGTGAACGACATAGCAGGTCTGTCCGACATAGCTTGAAACATGATTGAGCAGAGCTATTTCTGTCGGCTCATTGGCATGGCTTTTCATGCCGTTAGGCTTATTGACAATGATGAGATGTTCGTCTTGATAGACCTCTTCGACTAGATGAGGCTGGCCAGCTAAGATTTCTTTTTCTGGATAGTCCTCTTTGTCAAAGGTCAGTTGAATGCTGTCGCCAGGCTTGACCACAGTCTGCCAGTGGATAGACTCACCGTTGACCAAGACGTGTTTCTTGGTTCGGAGAAAGTGACGAATTTTGCGAGGGATGAGCAGCTGCTCTTCTAGCAGTTCTTTGACGGTCATCTGAGCCAGGCTTGCGGGGATGGTAATGGTAAATTTCATGTTTTCATTGTAGCAAAAACTAGCCCATTTGGAAATGCTTAGCTGGAAAAAGGAAAGCAGCTCTGCTATTTCCTTAAAGAAAGCTAAAAAGAATAGAAAGCAGCGGACTCGTGCCTTGTGTCTACATGGATAAGGTGATAAAATATGTTTTATGAAGAAATTAAATGATGTATTTGAAAAACTAGTCAATTTTTTTAAAACGGATCAGCCTCAGAAAAAGGTTGCTGAAGAGTTGGGAGGTGAAGCTCTTGAGCCTAGCTACAGCCGATCTGGCAAGAGTCGGAAGAAGCCCCTGTCTCAGCATCCCTTCCGCCGTTTTTGGCGCAGATTTCACCTGACCAAGATATTCCTGATTTTCGGTTTGACCTTTGGTCTGGTGGTCGGTGGCTATCTTTTTTATGTAGCCAAGACGACCAATGTCAAAGACTTGCAGAATGCTCTTAAAGCCACGACTTTGATCTATGATAAGGATGGAAATGAAGCGGGCAGCTTGTCTGGGCAAAAGGGCACCTATGTCGAATTGGAGGGCATCAGTCAGGACTTGCAGAATGCCGTGATTGCGACAGAAGACCGTTCTTTTTATAAGAATGGCGGGATCAACTACAGTCGCTTCTTTCTAGCCATTTTGACTGCGGGGCGCTCTGGTGGTGGTTCGACCATCACGCAGCAGTTGGCTAAGAATGCCTATCTCTCTCAAGATCAGACCATTGAGCGTAAGGCCAAGGAATTTTTCCTAGCTTTAGAAATTAACAAAAAATACAGCAAGCAGGAAATCTTGACCATGTACCTCAATAACTCTTATTTTGGCAATGGGGTTTGGGGCGTGGAAGATGCCAGCAAGAAATATTTTGGTGTATCTGCCAGTCAACTCAGTCTAGATCAGTCGGCGGTTCTAGCCGGCATGCTCAAAGGACCAGAGATATATAATCCCCTGTATTCGATTGAGAATGCGACCAACCGCCGTGACACCGTTCTTCAAAATATGGTAGCGGCAGGATACATTGATCAGGCAACGGCGGATCAGGCTGCGACGGTTGGCATTGGAGGCCAGCTAGTCGATGCCTGTGAGGGCAAGTCAGAAGACTATCGCTACCCATCTTATTTTGATGCAGTTATCAATGAAGCGGTTAATGATTACGGTCTGACTGAGGAAGAAATCGTCAACAACGGCTATCGGATTTACACCGAGTTGGATCAAAATTACCAAGCTAGCATGCAGGTCATCTATAGCAATGTCGATCTCTTTCCGCTGGCTGACGACGGCACTAGGGCTGAGTCAGGAAGTGTAGCGCTGGATCCTAAGACGGGTGGCGTTCGGGCTTTGGTCGGCCGTGTCAACAGTGCTGAAGGATCTGCCTTTCGGACTTTCAACTATGCGACTCAGTCTTCCCGCAGTCCGGGCTCGACCATCAAGCCTTTGGTAGCCTACAGCCCAGCGATAGCAGCAGGCTGGTCAACGGATAAGGAGCTAGACAATAGTCGGACAGTTTTTGGCGATTATACGGTCAATAACTATGGCAATATCCAAAGTTCACCGACGGTTCCGATGTATCAAGCCTTGGCTGAATCCCTCAATATTCCAGCTGTTTCAACAGTGGATGAATTAGGCGTGAGCAAGGCCTTTGAATACGGCAAAAAGTTTGGCCTTAATATGGACAAGGTAGAACAAAATCTAGGCGTAGCTCTGGGAAGCGGCGTGACGACCAATCCACTTCAGATGGCTCAGGCCTACTCAGCCTTTGCGAATGATGGGGTCATGAATGACGCCCACCTCATCACTAAGATAGAGAATGCCAGCGGTCAGGTTGTAAAAACCCACCGGCAGACTTCTACCCGTGTCCTCAATCGCTCGACCGCAGAAAAGATGACCAGCATGATGCTAGGAACTTTCTCAAACGGAACGGGGATCTATGCGGCCCCTTACGGTTATACGATGGCCGGAAAGACAGGGACGACAGAGACCGACTTTAATCCTGACTTGTCAGGGGACCAATGGGTTATCGGCTACACACCAGATGTAGTTATCAGCCAGTGGCTGGGCTTCCCTAAGACGGATGAAACTCACTATCTGACTGGGACGAGTGCCAATGAAGCCTCGGCTATCTTCCGCAATGTGGCCAACAGTATCCTGCCTTATACGGAAGGAACGTCCTTCTCTGGTGAGAAGAATGCTTACGCTGAAAACGGCATTTCACCAGTGGATACCTACGGTACTGGCGAAACGAATACGGCCAGCGAAAACAAAGACTTCCTGAAAGATGTCCAAGAGCGGGCACAAAACCTAGTAGATGATGCCAAGAAAGCTATTGATGAGTCTGGTATTTCTGAAAAAGCCAAGAATCTCTGGGATACTATTACCGGCTGGTTCCAATAATCTTTCAAACAGCTTGTCAAAGAATCAGAAAACTGCTATAATAAGACTGATGGAGGCGTCATGGCATTAAAAAAAGCGAGTCTAGCGTGTACAGTTTGTGGGTCGCGAAACTACTCAATCAAACTTAGTAGCACTCCAAAACCTACGCGTCTAGAAGTAAATAAATATTGTAAACATTGCAGTAAATACACCCTGCACAAAGAAACCAGATAGGAGACAGTTGTGAGATTCATTAAAGATATTTTTGGATTATTGAGAGGTACAACTTGGCCTACCCGCAAAGAAAGATGGACAGACTTTATCTCAGTGATGGAATACACGGTATTCTTTGTTGTGATTATCTATCTCTTTGATAAGGTAGTGGCTAGCGGTCTCTTCCGTATAATTGATATGTTTTCATAAAAACAGTAGAGCTGCTTTGGCGGCTCTATTTGTCTGTAAAATGTTTTTCAAAATGCTTTGTAATTTTGGATTTTATGGTATAATAGGGCTAGAAATATGAAGCGAGGCCCTCAGGCTTTTTTATTTAGGAAAGGACAAGACATGGACAGTTTTGACAAAGGCTGGTTTGTACTGCAAACCTACTCAGGCTATGAAAATAAAGTAAAGGAAAATCTCTTGCAACGCGCTCAAACCTATAATATGCTGGAAAATATCCTGCGTGTGGAAATTCCGACCCAGACCGTACAGGTCGAAAAGAACGGCAAGACCAAAGAAGTTGAAGAAAACCGATTCCCAGGCTATGTACTGGTTGAGATGGTCATGACAGATGAAGCGTGGTTTGTCGTGCGGAATACGCCGAACGTAACCGGATTTGTCGGTTCACATGGAAACCGCTCTAAACCAACTCCGCTCTTGGAAGAAGAAATCCGCAACATCCTCATTTCCATGGGGCAAACGGTTCAAGAATTTGATTTGGATGTCAAGGTGGGCGATACTGTCCGTATTATTGACGGGGCCTTCACTGACTATACAGGAAAAATTACAGAGATTGATAACAATAAAGTCAAGATGATTATTTCCATGTTTGGCAATGACACGGTTGCAGAAGTCAATCTTAGTCAAATTGCAGAGCTGTAATTCCTTAAAAAGCATAAAAAAGAGAGTCGGAAATATTTTTCCGCTCTTTTTGTGTGCAATTTTACATTGATCCCACCATCTAGAACTTAAATAAGATAAATATAGTTTCAATAACTTAGCTTATGGTCAGGAAAACGGATACAGAATTCGTTCAAAATGTTATAATAAGTCGTGATATAGCAAAGAAGATGTTTAAGGAGGGCTTATGAAAACCATTTTTGAAAATCAAGAAATAACATTTAGTGGCCCAGATGGCCATACTTTAATTGTTAAAAATGAGGGTTTGTCCTATCAAGATGGGAAAAATAAAAATCTTGATATTTCATTTGATAAAGTTTCTGCTATCTTACCACGTCGTTACTGTAATTCTAATTCAAGTTATAATCTCATTTTTCGAGATAAGAAAGGAAAGAATATGGCTGAATTTGATACGGATACGACCATTCGCAATAATATCCACAATATATTTGAAACGAAATCGATACTGTTAGCCTTTGCAGCAAGCAAGCTTACCAAAGATTTCCCAAATAATCTGAGGACTCTTGATATAACATTGGCTTTTAGTATGAAAGAAAAAGAAATTCGTATTGCTAATGGCGTCATCTATGGCTCAAAGAATACAATCAATATTGAGGACATTCGCAGAGTACAGTGCGTGACAAATGGGACGATTTCCAATCTTGCTCTGTACAGAAATGATAAAAAGAAATTTTGGGACATTCCTGATATGAAACTCCCTTGTAACGAAGTAACCTTGCCTCTACTTGAAGCGATTGTTACTCAAAATACGGGGAAAGGGATAGATTTCACTCGGGGAAATGGTTTCGATCAAAAAACTTCTGAGTTTATGATTATTCGTTATATGGATTCCAGCTTTTTTATCAACAGTGACGGAACTCTAGCTAAAGAATGGCAAAAACAAGTTTACGATAGAATTCTTTTATACCAATATGATCTAGCAGATTTATTAAAACAGCTACCGTAAGTTCAGATCATAACTTTGGCATGTGAGGTGGCTTGTGGAGGAAGAAAAAGGAGATAAGTAACCTTCGGTTAGCTATTACAGTAAGCAATCTGTACAGAATTGAAAGTAAAATAGTAAAATCCTTCTGAATTGCTCAGAAGGACTGTTTGTCCATCAACTTTATCCTATTTGCCCTAGTTCTAGTATAAGCGAAGAGAAAAGAAAAAGCCCGATTTAATGGGCTTTTCATTCGGTTGATTCCTGATAATCAGGTATTGAAAGGCGGTAGACGGATTTGAACCGACGATCAAGCTTTTGCAGAGCCGTGCCTTACCACTTGGCTATACCGCCGCAACTCTTACTATTTTAGCGTATATTTTTCAGGACGTCAACTAAAAGTTACAAACTTTGCAAAAATAATTAAGATGATGTCCCAAAAGATGGTCTGCTAGTAGAAATCAGAAAATAAATCATGAAATGACTAGAAGCTATCAGAGCTTGTCTGGTCTGAGTTTTCCAAAGTGGAGATATTTAGCATATTAGCAGTGAAATAATAAAAAGCCGATAAAATCAAAACTTGCTTTTATCGGCTATGCTAAATTAGAATTCTTTAAAACTGATACATCAGAGTTTGTGAGCGTACATGTTAATCCCAGGAATCTTCGTCAGTTTCTTTACGTTTCCGGAATCCCAGCAGGGTTATCATGGATGAGAAACGGCTCAATGCTGCTTTGAAATTTTGTTTTTGAGAGTTTTTAAGTGGAGTCGTCGGTGAAGTGGCAGGAACCTCGGTTTGCGTTGTGCCCAGCTTCTTTTTGCGGTAGAAAAAGAAAGATCCGGTTGCAAGCAACATGGCTAGTAAGCTACTGATGACTGGCAAGGTCAGGGTGAATGCAGTCTTCGCCTTTTTTGAAGATTTACTGCTTGTAGAGTGCTCCTTGCTTGAGGTGCTTGTTTCCTGCTTTGGCTCTTTTTCAAACTCCCATTTGCCAATAAAATGCGCATCTTTATCTTGGATAGTCTCCGCATCTTTGTCGTAGCCTTTAAAAATCCATTTTCCTCCTGGGACCTGGATTTCTGTTTGGTTTTCTTTTGGCGGCTCAGGGATTGCTCTCGTTCCGTTTTGGATATTTTCCTGATTTTGTGGCAAGTATTTCAGGACTTCTGGAGGCAGAGTCTTATTTGGGGTGCCGCTGATAAATTCGTATGTTTTATTATAAAGAGCTGGAGCTGCAGGCGTGCTTGAAGAGGAGGTGTTGCTGTCCGTTCCTTGGTTTGGTTGGCTTTCAGAATCTGAATGTTCTTGCCCCTCTTTTTCGTTAGTTGAGAGGTTGGAAGAGACCAGTTCACTCTTCTGATCGTCAGCCTCTCCTTCAACAGAGGCGTGCGCAACTACTGGTAAAAAAGCTGAGAAAAGTAAAGGGAGTATAGGAAAAAGCAGTGTTCGTTTTTTCCGTCTCGATTCAGCCATGCAGTAGTTTCCTCCTCTCTTAATGTTTTTTAGTTAAAAGTCTCTATCATTTCATTCTAGTATTTATTTGAGAATCTGTCAAGTAAGTTTAGTCGTCTGAACATCAAATGGCTGAAAGCTCCATCTTAAAGTAATATTGGATAGAACATAGATAAAAGTAAGCGTTCTTTTATAAAAAACTGCATCAGATCGCTTCATTTCCTGTCCATTTTATATATAAAATCAGAGAATACTATCACCTATGTATATTAGGAAAGTAAAAAAGGTCTATGTTTTTACTCGATTTCATGACATTTTTTACACAATCATTAGATTGGGGTTACATGTTTAACTTGACAAATTACAAGAATATTATTATCATTAAAATAAGTGGTATTTTATACTGTTACTTTAGTAACGTATATATGTATTTTGAGAATGGAGGGGATGCTTTATAATGAAAAAAAATAAAGTTTTTCTGACCTCGACGGCGGTTTTATTATCTGCTTTGGGTGCAAATCCAGTGTTGGCTCGTGATGTGGAGCACTCAAGTAGTTCGGCACCGGTCGCCACTGTGCCGACAACGGATGATAAAACGACGTCTACGGCATCAACAGACTCAGAAAATGGCAAAAACCTAGTGCAATCAGATGCTTCATCGGCAAAACCAGCACCACCTATGGAAGCTGGTGAATCAGCTCCTGCGGATTCATCTGTAAATCCGAGCTCGGAAGTCTTGCCAGCGAAGCCTGAGTCGACTGACCCTGATAAGGGTGAGTCAGTGGAGCCAGAGGTTCCACCGGTGGAGTCCAATCCATCAGTTGAACCAGAAAATCTGGAAGCCCCAGCAACAGAAACGGAATCTCAGATTGCTTCTGAAGAATCCACACCTACAGAGTCACCTGTGCTTCCAGAAGCTTGGCAGCCGACGTCGGGGATTTCAACAGCGTCAGCTAACTTATCAGTCTCATCAGCAGTTTCTATGGCCACTGTAGCAACTTCACTGACAGACGCAGATAAGAGAGCAGCCGCATCAGAACTACAGAGACTTGTAGAAAGAAAACAGGAACAGTCTGAAAAGCATGAAAAAGATAGTTTGGTAGACTTTGATTTGGCTCAAATGCTAGCTCTTCCTGTGAGAGAAAAAGTTTCAGCAAGCTCTCCACTTTTGACAGATCAAGGTTTCCAAGTCATCGGAAGTGATAAGGGTCGTGCTGTTGTCCAAAACTCTGATGGTTCCCAATCAGTCGTTCCACTAGCACAAGTAGGTGGGACAGCCGATGATGACGGCACTGTTACTGTTAAGTCCAGTGATGGAAAATTTGTATTGTTGCCAGAGCTTGGTGAAACAACGACTCTTTTTGCAACAATCGGTCTGTTCGTTTTATCACTCTTAGGGTTTAAACAAATCAAACCTTTTGAGAGAGAAAATTGGATAATAGGTTAATTATAAAAAAGGAAAGAAGGAACGCGCATGTTCAATCACAATAGTGAGACCAAAGGTCATGGATCTATTCGTAAAAATAAAGTCTATGGTACAATTGGTGTCATTGCTCTTGGTGCTATTGCTATGTTTAGCAATAACAAAACTGCGTCGGCGGATGAAGTATCATCTTCTGAACCAACGACTACAACACCTGTAGCGTCAGCGGCAGATACCAGTTTGGCAGTACAATCTCAGGCTGCATCAGCTGAAGCAGCGGCTCCAGCGACCGCTACGAATTCAATTGCTCCAACTGCGAATGCAACTGCTCCAGTTGAAGCTACTTCCCCAGTTGCTCCAGCAGCTGAATCAACTCCAACTGCATTGGCTTCTTCGGCTAGTGACACAACTCCTGTAACTTACACTGCGCCTGCAGCAGCTCCAGCAGCTCCAGTTGCTCCAGCTGAGTCTACAGAGCCAAAAGTTACTGTGGAAAATCAAAAGTTAAAAGACGCTGTGTCTGAAGCTAAGGGTTACAACATTGATGTAAAACAAAACCCAACAGAAAATATTGGAACAGCAAACAACCAAGTAGAGTCAGATGCTAAAAAGGACCTTGCCAACACTCTTGAGGAAACACAAGCAACTCGTATCAAGACGGGGGTAGATGCCTATAAACGCGACCTAAAAAAAGCGCAAGAAAACACCGGCACTCCAGGCTATCTAAGTGAAGCTGTCAGCCAAGGCTTGAAGTTTGAAAGTGAGCCTAATGGGAAGATATCTATTAGTGGTGCTACAGCATTTGGACAAAAAGATATGCCACGTGCGCAGTCTTATGAAGAGTATGTCCAAAAAGGTGGAACATTTGGATCCAATCCAGTGCCAGCATTTACAACGAAACTGTCAGGTGGTGGAAGTAGATTTTATATTCCAAAAATTGAAAACGGACAGACTATCACTGCTACTTATAGCAACCTTCAAAATTCAACATATAACGGGAAGAAAATTTCTAAAGTAGTTTATGAAGTTACCAATATAAGTGGTAGTACGGGTATCGTAGGCTTTGCAGAAAAAGATCCAACAAAAGGAATTTATACTTTTTACAAAATTAATGCGCCGTCTAGATACCGTGTAAATATTCGTTTTTACGATTCTGATGGCAATCCAATTCAATTCACAAAGACGAATCCAGCTATTTTAGCTATGACGAGCCTAACAAAAACAGAACCTAAGACAGGGGAATGGGCTGGTCTGAAGCACGAAGAAAGCATAACAGATTATAATTTCCGACCAGTAAAGATTACCGGTTCTTTGGTTGAAAAACAAGCCGATGGACGTTTGGCAGCAAATACTGTCACTCACAGCATTAAAGACGACTATAATGATCCAAATTTCTATAAAATGGGGATTGCGGGTGTGGCAGAAAGCGGAGATTCAATTTCCTTTGTGATGCAGCGGACTTCACAATGGGATAGAGGTTATTGGTTAGCTCTTACAAGCAAATTACCATCTCGCTTTACTCTTGTAAAACCAGATCTTGAATACAATCTGGTTGAATACAATCTTGCAGGGAATGTCTTGCTGGATAACTATATTCAAGGGACTACTACTAAACTAACAAATACTCAAACGGTTAAACCTACAGGAACTCCTGTTGGTGAAGACTACACAACAACACACCAAGACAGAATCACAACAGCGGATGGCAAGATCTATAAATATGTGTCATCAACTAATAATACAACAGGTAAAGTTAAATTAGGTACGACGAACGTAGCAAACTACTATACCGAAGTAAAAGGTAATGTTGTTGTTGATTACCAAGATAAGCAAGGTAACACCATTTCTCCGCGTATTGTGGATACACCAGACACATCAGTCGGAACGGCTTACGATACAACTGACCACAAACCGTCTACGATTACAACAGCCGATGGAGCAAGTTACCGCATTGACCCTACAGCTACACAAGGTCAAGAAAGTGGTAGAGTTGTTGAAGGAACAACCCGCGTTATCTATGTTTATGATAAGCTTGAAAAACCAGTAGAGAAATATGGTAATGTTGTCGTTGATTACCAAGATAAGCAAGGCAACACCATTGCTCCGCGTATCGTAGATACACCAACTTCACGGGTTGGCACTTACTATGACACAACTGATCACAAACCAACTACCATTACGGCGGATGATGGCACAACTTATCGTATTGATACCAATGCTACACAAGGTCACGAGAGTGGTCAGGTTGTCGAAGGAACAACCCGCGTTGTCTATGTTTATGACAAAGTTGAAAAGCCGATAGAAAAGAAATATGGTGATGTTACCGTCGAGTATAAGAACAAAGATGGTATGACCATTGCACCGAAAGTGACCGATACACCGCGTTCTGAAGTCGGTACAGACTATGATACCAAGGATCAGCGTAAGGACACCATCACCACAGTAGACGGCAAGAAGTACAAGCTGGATCTGACAGCGACCCAAGGTGCTGAAACTGGTAAGGTGGTAGAAGGCAATACCAATATCGTTTACTACTATGATCTTGTTCCGGATGCACCGCAAAAGAAATACGGTGATGTTACCGTTGAGTACAAGAACAAAGACGGCGTGACTATCGCACCGAAAGTGACCGATACACCGCGTTCTGAAGTGGGTACCGATTATGATACTACTGATCAACGTAAGGACACTATCACCACAGTAGATGGCAAGAAGTACAAGCTGGATCTGACAGCAACCCAAGGTGCTGAAACTGGTAAGGTGGTGGAAGGCAATACCAATATTGTTTACTACTATGATCTTGTTCCGGATGCACCAGAAAAGAAATACGGTGATGTTACCGTTGAGTACAAGAACAAAGATGGTATGACCATTGCACCGAAAGTAATCGATACACCGCGTTCTGAAGTGGGTACCGATTACGATACTACTGATCAGCGTAAGGACACCATTACTACTGTAGTGGATGGCAAGAAGTACAAGCTGGATCTGACAGCGACCCAAGGTGCTGAAACTGGTAAGGTGGTAGAAGGCAATACCAATATTGTTTACTACTATGATCTTGTTCCGGATGCACCGCAAAAGAAATACGGTGATGTTACCGTTGAGTACAAGAACAAAGACGGCGTGACTATCGCACCGAAAGTGACCGATACACCGCGTTCTGAAGTGGGTACTGACTACGATACTACTGATCAACGTAAGGACACTATCACTACAGTAGATGGCAAGAAGTACAAGCTGGATCTGACAGCGACCCAAGGTGCTGAAACTGGTAAGGTGGTAGAAGGCAATACCAATGTTGTTTACTACTATGATCTTGTGAAGACTCCAGAAGAGTACGGTAATGTTGTTGTTGATTACCAAGATAAGAAAGGCAACACCATTGCACCACGCGTTGTTGACACACCAACAGCGAAAGTAGGAACAGCTTACGATACAACAGATCATAAGCCTGTGACAATCGTATCATCTAATGGTAAGACATACCGCATTGACCCTACAGCTACACAAGGACAAGAAAGCGGTGAGGTTGTCAAGGGAACAACTCGTGTTGTCTATGTCTATGATGAAGTACTCGGTGATGTAACAGTTCATTATAAAGATGAAAATGGCAAAGTCATTAAGGAACCAGAAAAAGACACAACTGGTGCTCCAATCAACACCCTCTATGACACTCGTGATCATGCTCATAAGACAATCACTACTCAGGATGGACGTGTTTATGAAATCATTCCTGAAAAGACTATCGGTCTAGAGCAAGGTCGCATTGTGGAAGGTAATACAGATGTTACTTATATCTACAAAGAAGTGTTTGGTGATGTCGTTGTTCACTATGTGGACGAGTCTGGCAACAAGATTAAAGATGATGTAACGGATACTGCTCAAGCAAGAGTCGGTGAATCATACGATACGACTGATAACAAACCGAGCGCTATCAAGCACGGCGATAAAGTTTACAACATTGTACCTGAAAAGACCAAGGGTCAAGAAAAAGGTAAGGTTGTGAAGGGTGTAACAGAAGTGACCTATGTCTACAAGGCTGTTCAAGCAGAACCTAAGAAGACGGGTACCAATGCTAAGGGTGAAGATGTCAATGGTAAGACGATGTTGGCTGGTTCAACAGAGGTTTACACAATCAACATCGACAACGACCAATACAAGGGCACAACTGGTTTGGTTGACCAAGACAAACAAGTTGGTTTGACGGTTATTGAGAAATACTCTAGCAAGTTTGTAACACCAAATCTGGATGCTGTTCGTATGACGACAGAAGATGGCAAGGTTGTCAGCGGCTTCACGACTAAGATCTACAAGTCTGTTGCAGAAGCTCCACAAAAGATTCAAGATTATATCAAGGCTAAGGGCTTGACAATTGATGGTGAGTTTGCGGCAACAACTTCAGATGATCCAGTAGCCTACACGAATAACTATGCCTTGAAGGGTATCAACCTGAAATTGATCTTCCCAACAACTGTGAAGAGAGATATCAAGGAAGCGAGCAAGTACGATAACAAGGCTTATCAAATTGACTTTGCTGGCATTGCAGAAACCAATATCGTCACGAACAATATTCCGAAGATTAATCCGAAGAAAGATGTTGTAGCGACAGTTGAAGATGGTCTGAAAGATCAAAACTCTCTGAACGGCAAGACTGTTAAAGTTGGCGCTGTTTACAACTTCGAGCTGAACACTTCTTACTTGCCAGCGAAACGTGGTCAGTCTATTGACAAGATCGAAGTGAAGGATACTTATTCACCGCTTGTAGAATACAATGGCGTTCACAAATGGATTGCCAACACAGATATTCTCTTGAAAGATAGCACGAAGATTGCTAAAGGAACTGATCTGACTCAATATGTCAACCAAAATATTGATCATAAGGCTAGAACAGTTGTCTACAGCTTCTCTAATGACTTCTTGAGCAAGATTTCTGATGACAGTGAATTCCAAGCAATCGGCTACATGCAAGTGAAACAACTTGATAATGGTACAGTGAAGAACACCTTTACAGAAATTATCAATAACGTTGAACGTGATTCAAACACGGTAACACTCGTATCACCAAAAGAATATGGTGATGTCGTTGTTCACTATGTGGATGAGTCTGGTAAGAAAATCAAGGAAGATGTGACAGATACCAGCCGTGCAACAGTTGGAACATCTTATGACACAACAGATCATAAGAGCATCTCTATCAAGTATGGCAACAAAGTTTACAACCTTGTACCTGAAAAGACCAAGGGTCAAGAAAAAGGTAAGGTTGTGAAGGGTGTAACAGAAGTAACCTATGTCTATAAGGCTGTTCAAGCAGAACCTAAGAAGACAGGTACTAATGCTAAGGGTGAAGATGTCAATGGTAAGACGATGTTGGCTGGTTCAACAGAGGTTTACACAATCAACATCGACAACGACCAATACAAGGGCACAACTGGTTTGGTTGACCAAGACAAACAAGCCGGCTTGATGGTTGTTGAGAAATACGATAGCAAGTTTGTAACACCAAATCTGGATGCTGTTCGTATGACGACAGAAGATGGCAAGGTTGTCAGCGGCTTCACGACTAAGATCTACAAGTCTGTTGCAGAAGCTCCACAAAAGGTTCAAGATTATATCAAGGCTAAGGGCTTGACAATTGATGGTGAGTTTGCGGTAACAACTTCAGATGATCCAGTAGCCTACACGAATAACTATGCCTTGAAGGGTATCAACCTGAAATTGATCTTCCCAACAACTGTGAAGAAAGATATCAAGGAAGCGAGCAAGTACGAAAACAAGGCTTATCAAATTGACTTTGCCGGCATTGCAGAAACCAATATCGTCACGAACAATATTCCGAAGATTAATCCGAAGAAAGATGTTGTAGCGACAGTTGAAGATGGTCTGAAAGATCAAAACTCTCTGAACGGCAAGACGGTTAACGTTGGCGATGTTTACAACTTCGAGCTGAATACTTCTTACTTGCCAGCGAAACGTGGTCAGTCTATTGACAAGATCGAAGTGAAGGATACTTATTCACCGCTTGTAGAATACAATGGCGTTCACAAATGGATTGCTAACACAGATATTCTCTTGAAAGATAGCACGAAGATTGCTAAAGGAACTGATCTGACTCAATATGTCAACCAAAATATTGATCATAAGGCTAGAACAGTTGTCTACAGCTTCTCTAATGACTTCTTGAGCAAGATTTCTGATGACAGTGAATTCCAAGCNGACAAGATCGAAGTGAAGGATACTTATTCACCGCTTGTAGAATACAATGGCGTTCACAAATGGATTGCTAACACAGATATTCTCTTGAAAGATAGCACGAAGATTGCTAAAGGAACTGATCTGACTCAATATGTCAACCAAAATATTGATCATAAGGCTAGAACAGTTGTCTACAGCTTCTCTAATGACTTCTTGAGCAAGATTTCTGATGACAGTGAATTCCAAGCGATCGGTTACATGCAAGTGAAACAGCTTGACTATGGTACAGTGAAGAATACCTTTACAGAAATCGTCAATGATGTTGAGCGCGATTCTAACACGGTTACTGTGGTAACACCTGAAAAGCCTCAGACACCACCTGAAAAGCCTCAGACACCACCTGAAAAACCACAAACACCTCCAGCTACTCCTAAAACTCCAGTAGTTCCAACTACGCCTCAAACTGAATTGCCTGAAACAGGTGAAACAGACCATACAGGAGCAGCAGTGCTTGGTTTAGCGATGGTGGCATCAGCGATGTCAATCCTTGGTTTCAAAAAACGTAAAGAAGAGGAATAATCATAAAGTTCATTCCGGGCTCATACGTAAGAATGTTGAAGCTGATTAAAAGAGGGGACTAATTTGTCCTCTCTTTTTATTGTGGAGAAATTCTTTGAGGATTCTAAATACTGTTTTATATGCGCAAAATATTCACTTTTAGCTAGATTCTATAAAGAGATGTCTTTTAAATAACTGTCGCTTTATTAGAAAAAGATTAGAAATATGAAATGTATAAAGCACTTGTCAAAAGACAGAATTTTTGATATGATAATAGATGTCGTGTAAACGGCAGAAATACTCATTTTAGATGAATTGTGGGTCCGTTGCCTTCGGGTGGTCCTGCGAGCTGAAATCTAAAAGAGGAAAAAAACAAAAAGGAGAATTTACTCATGGCAGTAATTTCAATGAAACAACTTCTTGAGGCTGGTGTTCACTTTGGTCACCAAACTCGTCGCTGGAACCCTAAGATGGCTAAGTACATCTTCACTGAACGTAACGGTATCCACGTTATTGACCTTCAACAAACTGTAAAATACGCTGATCAAGCTTATGACTTCATGCGTGATGCAGCTGCGAACGATGCAGTTATCTTGTTTGTTGGTACGAAAAAGCAAGCTGCAGAAGCTGTAAAAGAAGAAGCAGAACGTGCTGGTCAATACTATATCAACCACCGTTGGTTGGGTGGAACTCTTACAAACTGGACAACTATCCAAAAACGTGTTGCTCGTTTGAAAGAAATCAAACGTATGGAAGAAGAAGGAATCTTTGAAGTTCTTCCTAAGAAAGAAGTAGCACTTTTGAACAAACAACGTGCTCGTCTTGAAAAATTCTTGGGTGGTATCGAAGAAATGCCTCGTATCCCAGATGTAATGTATGTTGTTGACCCTCATAAAGAGCAAATCGCTGTTAAGGAAGCTAAGAAACTTGGTATTCCAGTAGTTGCGATGGTTGACACAAACACTGATCCAGACGATATCGATGTGATTATCCCTGCTAACGACGACGCAATCCGTGCCGTTAAATTGATCACTGCGAAAATGGCTGACGCTGTTATCGAAGGTCGTCAAGGTGAGGATGCTGTGGCAACTGTTGAAGCAGAATTTGCTGCAACTGAAATTCAAGCAGACTCAATCGAAGAAATCGTTGAAGTTGTAGAAGGCGACAACGCATAATTTTCATAAGTCAATTAACCTAAAGGGGCGGGGCTCAGCCCAGCCCCTTTATTTAAAAATAGTAAACATAGGAGAAGAAAAATGGCAGAAATTACAGCTAAGCTGGTAAAAGAATTGCGTGAAAAATCTGGTGCTGGTGTCATGGATGCTAAGAAAGCATTGGTTGAAGTTGATGGCGACATCGAAAAAGCAATTGAATTGCTTCGCGAAAAAGGTATGGCAAAAGCAGCTAAGAAAGCTGACCGTGTTGCCGCTGAAGGTTTAACAGGTGTTTACGTAGATGGTAACGTTGCGGCAGTTGTTGAAGTTAACGCTGAAACTGACTTCGTTGCGAAAAATGCTCAATTCGTTGAATTGGTAAATACTACAGCTAAAGTCATCGCTGAAGGCAAGCCAGCTAACAACGAAGAAGCATTTGCATTGACAATGCCTTCAGGTGAAACTCTTGAAGCTGCATACGTATCTGCAACTGCTACTATCGGAGAAAAAATCTCATTCCGTCGTTTTGCTTTGATTGAAAAGACAGATGAGCAACACTTCGGTGCTTACCAGCATAATGGCGGCCGTATCGGTGTTATCTCAGTTGTAGATGGTGGCGATGACGCTCTTGCTAAACAATTGTCAATGCACATTGCAGCTATGAAACCAAGTGTTCTTTCATATAAAGAGTTGGATGAGCAATTTGTCAAAGATGAATTGGCACAATTGAACCACGCTATCGATCAAGATAACGAAAGCCGTGCTATGGTTAACAAACCAGCCCTTCCACACTTGAAATACGGTTCTAAAGCTCAATTGACTGACGAAGTAATTGCACAAGCTGAGGAAGACATCAAAGCTGAACTCGCAGCTGAAGGTAAACCAGAAAAAATCTGGGACAAGATCATCCCAGGTAAAATGGATCGCTTCTTGCTTGACAACACAAAAGTTGACCAAGCATATACACTTCTTGCACAAGTTTACATCATGGATGACAGCAAGACAGTTGAAGCTTACCTTGAGTCTGTGAATGCAGCAGTGATTGCTTTCGCTCGTTTTGAAGTGGGTGAAGGAATTGAAAAAGCTGCTAATGATTTCGAATCAGAAGTTGCTGCAACTATGGCAGCTGCCCTTGGTCAAAAATAAGAGTAAGAAAAGCATGTAAAATAACACAAGATAGGGCTCTTATTCTGCCCTGTTTTGTGGTGTTTATTAAAAGGCCTCATATGAATCTTTCTAATTATAGCTTTATTGCTTTTAATTAGGTTTAGTTTATAGGAGGCTTTTTCTACACTCGAAAGATGCTATAAATTCTGGGTGGTAAAAGCGCCAAATTCTCATTGAGTAAGTCCAGAGGCTGTTTGCGCCTGTGATGAATTTGCTGCTTAGATAGTTCTGTGATTTGTAACAGAAATTGTTATTAGAGGATGAACGAAAATCAGCTTATTTTTTCCTGTGCTTTACAAGTGTTTTGACTTGTGTACAGGGACTTAAGGCTTCTGAGGCAGGATGATGTAAGCGTTACACTTTTCGTTGTAATATTGGCATTTTTTTGTTACTATATATGTAATTGCGGAATTTTATTCGCTAAGGCTTTTAAAGGTAAAGATCTGTAGCGATTGAGAACAGAGTTGTTTTAGTAAAGACGGCTGGGCTATTTTGTATAAAAATTTAATTAGGGAAAGTGTAGGACCTACTCTATGGTGTTTATTGACTTAGAGTATAAAAAAAAGAAAAAAAAGAAAAAGACTAAAAAGAAGAGAGATTATTACTTGGTTCTGCTAGTCTTGTTGAAATGGTTAGCAGAGTTTGTCTATTTTGTTGGAATTGTGTTTGTTGCCGGAACGGCACTCCTACTTCTGACACATAATATTCTCGGCATTCCTTTAAATTATATCCATATTGTTTCCTTGGTTGGATCATTTGCTTATATGTTGATAGGTTTTCTGGTGACAAATAGCTTTGAGAACATTACGATAGCAAGTAATTATTTTAAAATTTTATCCGCCTTGGGCTACTTATCAGTGATTAGTTATTTTGATAATCGGCTATTTGTTTTTCTAAAAGATCCGGTTATTGACTTGTATTTGGCTGCACCGTTTCTACTGGCAATTATCTATAAGAGATATTATAGAAAGCTGGTCTATCGAGCGGTCTTTAAAAAGCAACAGTCTGTTTCTTTTTATAGTCAGTACTCCAATACGGATGAAATTAAAGATTCAATGATGAAAGCTGTCCGTGATACTGTCAAAGAGAAGCATCAGCGTAATGTTGAAGTTGTTGGGAAAAATTTTAGACAGGACGCTAAGGGAAATGTTGTGGGGATTTTTAAAATAGTATTAGCACGTAAGCTACTTGGTGCTTCCAAACCAAAACTAATGCTGATCACTTTGAGATTTAATCTGAATAATAATGAATAGGAGTTTTGAATCATGTCAGAAATTGAAAAACCGATTTTAACTGTCGGACAAGACCAGTTCTTGAAAGGCAAATCTTTTGATACATATAAGAAAAAACTGGAAGTTTTATCGAGAGCGTACAGTGCCAATGCTATGAAAACCATTAATGGCTTTTCACTTGATTCAGAGGATCAGTACAGAGCCTTGTTTGAAGCTGTTTTTTCAGGAGTTTGGGAAGTTGATACAGGTATGCGCTATGTCAACATCACTCAGAGTTTGGGTCTGCCAAGCTTCTTAGTTTGCCGACGAGACGAATTTGGTGATTATGTACGTGGTGCTGATGGACATATTGCTTGGGATATTGTTTCGGATCTAGATGGAGCCGAGCTCTTTACAGAGGATCAGATCAAGGTTCTTGTTCCGAAAGAATTTTGCAATCCAGTCTTTATTGTTCGTGAATTAGATGCTCGCAAACAATGGGGTACGAAGCAATCATTCAGCGCAAGTGCCGCTATCGATGATGTTGAGGAAGATGAACTGGCAGCACAAATTGAAGCTGCACCTTTCTCAGATCCTGAGTCAGTCGTTAAGCCCCGTCCAGAGGTAAAGTCTGAGCCTATTACTAAGTCACAACGTCCGGTAAGTTCTCAGCCAGCTGTTAAGCCCCGTCCAGAAGTAAAGTCTGAGTCAGTCGTTAAGCCGCGCCCAGAAGTAAAGTCTGAGCCAGTGGTTAAGTCACGTCCAGTGATAAAATCTGAGCCGATTGTTAAACCGCGTCCAGCAGCAAAAGCAGAAGCTAATAAAAAAGATTATACAAAAGAGTCACTCAAGATTATCAATGCAACGATTGATAGCTTCGAATAAACATCTTACCTATATAATAGTAAGGGAAATAACTGTGACTCACCAGAAATGAGGATGAGTGCTGAATTCCGGTTGCCAAAGAGAACAGGCTCTTTGTCAACTGTAGTGGGTCGATGTCAGCTAGCATCTGGAGAGGACCGAATTGGTTCTCTCCTTTTTGATATTCAAAGCGATGAGGATTCTAGTTCTAAAGTTGTCAAAGTTTCGAAAGCCAAAAGCGTTGCGCTTGATAACCTTGATGAGGTTGTTAGTAGCCTCCAGTTTTGCATTTGAGTAAGGGAGTTCAAGAGCGTTGATAATTTTATCTTTGTCCTTGAGAAAGGTTTTAAAAACAGTCTGAAAGATAGGATTTATACAAGCAATCCTTTCTTCAATGAGTCCAAAGAAATGCTCAGCTTGTTTCTCTTGAAAATGAAAGAGTAAGAGTTGGTAGAGGTCATAGTGTTCTCTGAGTTCTTGAGAGTAAGAGAGTAGCTTTTCAAGAATCTCTTGATTTGTCAAGTGCATGCGAAAAGTCGGACGATAAAAGCGTTTATCGCTGAGTTTCCGACTATCTTGTTGGATCAGTTTCCAGTAGCGTTTCAATGCTTTGTATTCATGCGATTTTCGATCCAACTGATTCATGATTTGAACACGAACACGACTCATAGCACGGCTGAGATGTTGCACAATGTGAAAGCGATCGAGGACGATTTTAGCGTTTGGAAATAGTTTTCTGGCAATATCGTAGTAGGGACTAAACATGTCCATGGTAATGACTTTAACGCCGTTTCGGACCTGTCTGGAATAGCGCAGAAAGTGATTGCGAATCGTTGCTTGAGTCCGTCCATCTAAGATAGCTACGATTTTTCTGGAATCAAAATCCTGTGCAATGAAGCTCATCTCTATCTTCCGATTGAAACAGTCACTTCCCTGACTGTTTCCACATCCCAGCTCATGTGTTCTGGAAGGTAGTTAAGGTCAGTCTTGAACTTGAATTCTTTCAATTTACGAATGACGGTGGAAGTAGAGACAGCCAAGTTTTCAGCGATAACTGTCATAGGGACTTTGTCGATTAGTTTTTGAGCGATTTTCTGCTTGACGATGGTTGCGATTTGGTGATTCTTCTTGACTAAGGACGTTTCTGCGACAGCTACTTTCCCGCAATCTTGACAGCGGAAACGTCGTTTCCTTAGACGAATCAATGTCTTGTATCCCGCGCACTCTAGATAGGGAATTTTCGATTCTTTCTGGAAGTCATATTTAGCCATTTTTCCTTGGCAGTGAGGGCATTTAGGTGCGGGATAATCTAGCTTAGCGAGGATTTCTTTATGAGTCCCCGAGTCCTTGTAATCTAGAATGATGATATTTTTGTCTTTAATTTCGAGTAGGTTTGTGATAAAATTTAATTGTTCCATAAGATTCTTTCTAATGATGGTTTCGTTGCTTTTCATTATAGGTCTTATGGGACTTTTTTTCTACAACAAAATCGGCTCCATAATCCCTGCGGTGGATTTACCCACTACAGAAATTATAGAGCCAGAGAACAGTCTGTTCTCTTTTTTAGTGTATTTACTAGAATCCAGTGTTGCTTCGGTCGTTTCCCCACAAATATCTGTTTTAGGATAACTGTTAGTTTTTTAGGAAAACAGAACTCAGTTTGGGAAGTTACACTTTTGTAATTTTTGTATACTTTTTTTGCATATTATTTGAATTATTCTCATAGCAAAAGTATAATATATAATATGGAAGTATTCTGTTTTTTTGGGAGGCAAAGTAAAGTCTTGCCAAAGGGGAATGAACTCTTCTAAAATATTCAACATTTTAGTTTTGTATCATTAAATTCAAGTTTGCTTAAGAGTTTAGGCAGATTGAGATAATAAATAGATATAACTAAGGAAGGAAGGAATAGTGAAAAGTTTTAAAATTTATAAGGGCAAACACGATAAATTTTCTTTGAGAAAGAAAAATGTTGGGCTTGTTTCGATTGCAATAGCCAGTCTGGCTGTATACGGGTTGGCTATTGGCGCGCCGACTGTTCAAGCGGATGAGAACAGTAGTGTGAGCGCTGTGTCAACAGAGAATGTTACGGATCCAGCTTCGACTGACACAACTGCGGCAGCAGGCTTGACTTCAGAGGTATCAACTCCAAGTTCTTCAGTTTCAACAACTGAAGCACCAGTATCAGAAGGGACTTCAGTAGTCGCTGAAAATAATAGTTCTCAAACACCTGCGGCAGTGTCAGAGAATGCCGCTCCAGCTTCAGGAGCAACAGTAGTAGAAAAAACTGAAACTCCAGCACAAACTACTGGGCAGCCAGACGAGAAAGTATCAGTTCCGACAACCAGCTCAGTGACAGAAAGCACAAACAAGGTATCTGCGGATACTTCAACCTCTGCAGCAGTTGCAAAAGAAAATTCAGTTTCTGACGAGTCTAAGCCAATCGAACAGTCAACTAATGCGCAGTCTTATTCTGCCTTTCGTTCGGCAGGTGCGGTGCGTACTCGTAGAAGTGTCGCAGAAGCTTCTTCACATATTTCAAACTTTTCCGTAACTGTTACGACAAAAGATGGAACAAGTATGAATCCTGGAGATGAAAAGGTTTTGTCAAATCAAGAAATAGCTTTTGACCAAATTCATATGAAGTTTACGCTTACTCAAGATGGTACGTTAAATGCTGGTTCAAAGATTCGTATTCCAGTTAAATTGACAAATAACGCGTATGGTGCCTATTATTCAAATCTTGGTTCTGGAACAGAAGAACCAATAAATGGAGTTGGAACAATTAAATTTGATTATTCTAACCCAAATAATCTGGCTTATGTAATCACTTTAAATAATAACTTTTCAGGACAAAAGATTGTTGAAATTACCCAAAAAGCAGCGACTATTGGGAAATTTACAGCAAAATCAAGTTATGAAAATATTATTTTAGAAATAAATGGCAATAAGTTTACTTTTAAACCAACACCAAGAACATTTGAGAAAGCACAGGCGCCTTTTGCTGTTTATAATAGTGCAAGTAGCGATAGAGCAAATTCAATAAAAATAGGCACTTCAACTGGGGACGCAAATTATTATAATAATTTATTGTCAAGCGATGGTACCAACTCTGGACAAACAGGAATTCCAAATGGTGATATCATTTCTGTCCATCATATAAAACCGGGTAATGGGTCAAAAATTGTTAGTATCAAACCAGACCTTAAAAGATATACTTCTACTTTAGCAATTAGTGAGGATGGGAAATATCTTGTTAAAGGAGATACTTCAACTTCTATTAGCATCAATTCAGACCCAGATAACAAATTAATTGAACTGCCAGCAAATTCAACTGATGAAGAGATTGTTAAGGCATTAAAACAAGCGGGTAAAAACTCTTCGGTTGTTATTGATAATGGAGATGGGACCTACACAGTTGCTATTAATTTAGGAAAAATGACAGGAAATGGTGCTACTACCTATCATGATATTTGGCCAACTGACGACTATGCTCAAATGGGCGATAAGTATCAAGAAATTAATAGAACAGAAGAGGTTAACAGAAAAGTTAGTAGTATTTTAAAAAATGCTAACGTTATTCAAGGTACAGGTCATTCAACTCGGATTACTTTTGCGGATTCATCAATTGAAAATGCTCTAGGTGAAGGGTCTAAGAGTTTTAGTTATAGTGTTGATGATGATGGAACGATCAAAAAAATTAAAAACGAAGAGAAACTTTCTGCAAAAACAACTCCATCCATTGCGCGTGCTGTCGGTCAAAAGAAGATCACCATACACTATGTTGACACAAATGGTAAGGAGTTAGAAACTCGAGACTTTAAGTATGGCTATCCAGCAGGAGCAATGGCACCCCAAACACCTGATTATCAAGCTGCTCCAAAAACAATTGCGGGTTATAGTCTTGTAACTGCTGATACAGCAATCAATGGGTATGGCTCACAATTAAAAGAAGCCAAGCCGATTTCATTCATCAATGAGGATCAAAACTTTTACTATGTGTACTCAGTCAAACAATCCTATGCCAAAGTCAAATACATTGACGATGATGCTAAAGGAGAAAAAGTTCTTGAAACAAAAGAACTGACTGGTGCATATAATACTACCGATCCATATAAAACAGCTGAAACAATCAAAAAGTACACAGATAAGAATTATGAACTCGTTTCAGATGATTATCCATCAGCTGGTGTGACCTATACTGATGATCCTCAAACCTTTGAGGTTCACTTACGTCACAAGACAGCTCCAGAAGTTGAAACTAAAACTGTCAAAGAAACGATTCAATATGTCTATGAGAATGGCAGCGAAGCAGCTACTCCTAAAGTTCAAAACCTAGACTTTAATCGGACCAACACCAAGGATCTGGTAACCAATGATATTGTCAATGAGGGTACTTGGTCTCCATCAACAGCTACCTTCCCAGCGGTAACCTCTCCTGTGCTTGCAGGATACACAGCGGACCTTCCAACTGTTGATGCAGTTGCGAACATCAGTGCAACCAGCAGCGATGTGGAACGTAAGGTCGTGTACAAGGCGAATGAACAGAAACTGACTTATACGGTGATTAATGAGACAACAGGTCAGACATTAGAAGATAAAGTTTTGTTGGAAAAAGGTGTCTCCAACGGAGCTGTGTCAGGGCAAGCGCAAACAACTTACGATGCTGTTGTAGCAGGCTATCTAGCTCAAAACTATGAGTTGGTTTCTCAGGAAGCACTGCCGACTCAATTTGACACCAATGATGTTGTTGATCAGAATGTCACTATTCGTCTACGTCATAAAACAACTTCAGTAGAAGAAGAAAAGACGGTTAAGGAAGCCATCCATTATATTTATGATGGCGGTGCAATAGCAGCTCCAGACCACACTAGCAGCTTAAAATTCACCAGAACAGCAACAACTGACCTTGTTACAAATATTACAACTGGGGACTGGACAGCAGAAAATGGAACAAGTTTTGCAGCCGTAACATCTCCGACAATCAAAGGTTACACTCCAGACTTAGCAGAGGTTCCAGCGGTTGATAACATTACTGTTGACAGTGCCAATATCGAAAAGACAGTCGTTTACAAAGCTAATCCAGCTAGTGCAAAGGTAACTTATATCGATGACACAACAGGAGAAACGCTTGAAACGAAGGATCTGAATGGACTTTATGGTCAGACTGACCCTTATCAAACAGCTGAAACCATTAAGACGTATACTGATCGAAATTATGAACTTGTTTCAGACAATTATCCAACAAATGGTGTAACCTATAATGAAAATCTTCAAACCTTTGAAGTTCATCTACGTCATAAGGTAGCTGCAGTTCAAGAAACAAAGATAGTCACAGAGACCATCACGTATGTTTATGAAGATAACACGCAGGCAGCGGCTACTAAGGTTCAGACTTTGGACTTTGAGCGGATTAACACCAAGGATCTGGTGACTAATAATATTGTCCATAAGGGTTCTTGGGCTCCGTCTACTGGAACCTTCCCAGAGGTAGTTTCTCCAAAGGTTGATGGTTATACACCAGATAAGGCAACTGTAGCAGCCGTTGAACAGATTACGGGAGATAGCGCAGATATTGAAGAAACGGTTACCTATAAAGCAGATAAGCAAAAAGTAACCTATACCATCATTGACGACACTGCTCAAAAAACGCTGAAAGATAAGGAAGTACTTACCAGCGGAGGCTCTGATACTCCTCTTCCAGACAGTGCCCGAGAAAAATATGATTTAATGGTGAATGCTTATCTAGCTCAAGGTTATGAATTGGTTTCGAAAGACCAGCTTCCAGCTAAGTTTGACCTTGACAGTAGCCACGATCAAAATGTAGTTGTTCACTTGAAGCATGGTACCACTGATATCCAAGAAAGCAAGGATGTAAACTTGACTGTTCGTTACCACGGTGCCGGTGACCAGACACCAGAAGATAAGGTGCAAACAGCGACTTGGACTCGTACAGTAACAAAAGATAAAATCAGAGGTACAGAGGTTTCAACAACACCTTGGACAAGCGACAAAGTAAACTATGATGCAGTCCCATCACCAGTGATTCCAGGCTATAGCGTAGATGTCGAGACAGTTCCGTCTGAAGCAGTTACCCAAGAGAATATTGTCAAGGATGTGCATTACACAATCCAAACTCAAAAAGTTACGTACACAGTTGTAGATGAGACAACAGGTCGAACTCTGGAAAACCAAGTGGAATTGACAACAGGTGAGTCAGGTGCAGCTCTTTCACCAGCTGCGCAAGTGAAATACGATACCGTAGTCGCAGGCTATCTGGCACAAGGTTACGAAGTGGCTTCTCAGGATGCTCTGCCAGGTCAATTTGACACAGACAGCAGTGTGGATCAAAACGTAGTGATTCGCTTGAAACACAAAGTATCAACTTCTACAGAAACTAAGACTGTAACTCAAACGATTAACTACGTCTACGAGGATGATAATACACCAGCAGCTCCAGAGAAGAAATCTACCTTGACTTTCTCTAGAGAAATAAAAACAGATGAAGTAACAAAGAATACTACACCAGAGGTTTGGACACCATCTACCGGCACCTTCCCAGAGGTAGTTTCTCCAACTGTTGATGGTTACACCCCAGATAAGGCTAAAGTTGACGCAGAAAACGTAACTGCTAATCAGGATGATATCACCGTTACGGTTAAATACAAGGCAGACAAGCAAAAAGTAACCTATACCATCATTGATGATACAACCAATACCACGCTGGAAGATAAGCAAGAGCTTACAAGTGGTAACTCTGATACTCCTCTTCCAAATGACACAGAAGCTAAGTATGATTCAATCGTGGATGCTTATCTAGCCCGAGGTTATGAATTAGTTTCGAAAGATCCGCTTCCAGCTAAGTTCGACCTTGATAGTAGCTATGATCAAAATGTTGTTGTTCATGTGAAACACGGCACAACTGAATCCCAAGAAAGCAAGGCTGTGAACCTGACTGTTCGTTACCATGGTGCAGGCAGCCAAACACCAGCTGACCAAGTACAAACAGCGACTTGGACTCGTACCGTGACGACAGACAAGGTGACTGGCCAACCAGTTTCTGCCACAGCTTGGACAAGCGACAAAACCAACTATGACGCTGTGCCGTCACCAGTGATTCCAGGCTATAGCGTAGATATCGAGACAGTTCCGTCTGAAGCAGTTACCCAAGAGAATATTGTCAAGGATGTACACTACACCATCCAAACGCAAAAAGTGACGTACACGGTAGTAGATGAAACAACTGGTCAGACACTGGAACATCAAGTTGAATTGACCACCGGTGATTCAGCTGCAGCTCTTCCAGTAGCAGCGCAAATGAAATACGATACCGTAGTCGCAGGTTATCTGGCAAAAGGTTATGAAGTGGCTTCTCAGGATGCCCTGCCAGGTCAATTCGACACAGACAGCAGTGTGGATCAAAACGTAGTGATTCGCTTGAAACACGGCACAACGGATATCCAAGAAAGCAAGTCTGTGAACCTGACTGTTCGTTACCATGGTGCAGGAGGGCAAACCCCAGCTGACCAAGTACAAACAGCGACTTGGACTCGTACCGTGACGACAGACAAGGTGACTGGCCAACCAGTTTCTGCCACAGCTTGGACAAGCGACAAAGCTAACTATGACGCTGTGCCGTCGCCAGTGATTCCAGGTTACAGCGTAGACATTGCGACTGTTCCAGCAGAAGCAGTTACCCAAGAAAATATTGTTAAGGATGTGCATTACACCATCCAAACGCAAAAAGTGACGTACACGGTAGTAGATGAAACAACCAGTCAGACACTGGAACATCAAGTTGAATTGACCACAGGTGATTCAGGTGCAGCTCTTCCGGCCGCAGCTCAAACGAAATACGATACCGTAGTCGCAGGTTATCTGGCAAAAGGTTATGAAGTGGCTTCTCAGGATGCCCTGCCAGGTCAATTCGACACAGACAGCAGTGTGGATCAAAACGTAGTGATTCGCTTGAAACACGGCACAACGGATATCCAAGAAAGCAAGTCTGTGAACCTGACTGTTCGTTACCATGGTGCAGGCAGCCAAACACCAGCTGATCAAGTGCAGACAGCAACTTGGACTCGTAGCGTGAAGACAGACAAGGTGACTGGCAATAAAGTTTCTGCCACAGCTTGGACAAGCGACAAAGCTAACTATAACGCTGTGCCATCGCCTGTGATTCCAGGTTACACTGTGGATGTGGCGACTGTTCCATCAGAAGCAGTTACCCAAGAAAATATTGTCAAGGATGTGCATTACGCAATCCAAACTCAAAAAGTTACGTACACGGTAGTAGATGAAACAACCAGTCAGACACTGGAACATCAAGTTGAATTGACCACAGGTGATTCAGGTGCAGCTCTTCCGGCCGCAGCTCAAACGAAATACGATACTGTAGTTGCGGGCTACTTGGCACAAGGTTACGAAGTGGCTTCTCAGGATGCCCTGCCAGGTCAATTCGACACAGACAGCAGTGTGGATCAAAACGTAGTGATTCGCTTGAAACACGGCACAACGGATATCCAAGAAAGCAAGTCTGTGAACCTGACTGTTCGTTACCATGGTGCAGGCAGCCAAACACCAGCTGATCAAGTGCAGACAGCAACTTGGACTCGTAGCGTGAAGACAGACAAGGTGACTGGCAATAAAGTTTCTGCCACAGCTTGGACAAGCGACAAAGCTAACTATAACGCTGTGCCATCGCCTGTGATTCCAGGTTACACTGTGGATGTGGCGACTGTTCCATCAGAAGCAGTTACCCAAGAAAATATTGTCAAGGATGTGCATTACGCAATCCAAACTCAAAAAGTTACGTACACGGTAGTAGATGAAACAACCAGTCAGACACTGGAACATCAAGTTGAATTGACCACAGGTGATTCAGGTGCAGCTCTTCCGGCCGCAGCTCAAACGAAATACGATACTGTAGTTGCGGGCTACTTGGCACAAGGTTACGAAGTGGCTTCTCAGGATGCCCTGCCAGGTCAATTTGACACAGACAGCAGTGTGGATCAAAACGTAGTGATTCGCTTGAAACACGGCACAACGGATATCCAAGAAAGCAAGTCTGTGAACCTGACTGTTCGTTACCATGGTGCAGGCAGCCAAACACCAGCTGATCAAGTGCAGACAGCAACTTGGACTCGTAGCGTGAAGACAGACAAGGTGACTGGCAATAAAGTTTCTGCCACAGCTTGGACAAGCGACAAAGCTAACTATAACGCTGTGCCATCGCCTGTGATTCCAGGTTACACTGTGGATGTGGCGACTGTTCCATCAGAAGCAGTTACCCAAGAAAATATTGTCAAGGATGTGCATTACGCAATCCAAACTCAAAAAGTTACGTACACGGTAGTAGATGAAACAACCAGTCAGACACTGGAACATCAAGTTGAATTGACCACAGGTGATTCAGGTGCAGCTCTTCCGGCCGCAGCTCAAACGAAATACGATACTGTAGTTGCGGGCTACTTGGCACAAGGTTACGAAGTGGCTTCTCAGGATGCCCTGCCAGGTCAATTTGACACAGACAGCAGTGTGGATCAAAACGTAGTGATTCGCTTGAAACACGGCACAACGGATATCCAAGAAAGCAAGTCTGTGAACCTGACTGTTCGTTACCATGGTGCAGGCAGCCAAACACCAGCTGATCAAGTGCAGACAGCAACTTGGACTCGTAGCGTGAAGACAGACAAGGTGACTGGCAATAAAGTTTCTGCCACAGCTTGGACAAGCGACAAAGCTAACTATAACGCTGTGCCATCGCCTGTGATTCCAGGTTACACTGTGGATGTGGCGACTGTTCCATCAGAAGCAGTTACCCAAGAAAATATTGTCAAGGATGTGCATTACGCAATCCAAACTCAAAAAGTTACGTACACGGTAGTAGATGAAACAACCAGTCAGACACTGGAACATCAAGTTGAATTGACCACAGGTGATTCAGGTGCAGCTCTTCCGGCCGCAGCTCAAACGAAATACGATACTGTAGTTGCGGGCTACTTGGCACAAGGTTACGAAGTGGCTTCTCAGGATGCCCTGCCAGGTCAATTTGACACAGACAGCAGTGTGGATCAAAACGTAGTGATTCGCTTGAAACACGGCACAACTGATATCCAAGAAAGCAAGTCTGTGAACCTGACTGTTCGTTACCATGGTGCAGGCAGCCAAACACCAGCTGACCAAGTTCAGACAGCAACTTGGACTCGTAGCGTGACGACAGATAAGGTGACTGGCAATCAAGTTTCTGCCACAGCTTGGACAAGCGACAAAGTCAACTATGACGCTGTGCCATCACCAGTGATTCCAGGTTACACTGTGGATGTTGCGACCGTTCCGTCAGAAGCAGTTACCCAAGAGAATATTGTCAAGGATGTGCATTACAGCGCAGTGCCGACAACTCCAGAGGTTCCTGATACTCCAGTTAAGCCAGAGCCTCCAGTGACACCGATCACTCCAACACAACCAAAAGCGCAAACAACTCCAGCACCAGTTCTTCCACGTACAGGTGAGGATACTGAGAATGCGAAAGTTATGACGGCAGCAGGAATAGGGGCGCTATTGACGCTGATTGGTATTGGAACTCGCCGTAAAAAAGAAGATTGAGATCTCTAATCCATTCTTTTTGGCTAATAGGTGATAAATTCTAGCACCGAGAGAGAACGCAAGTTCTCTCTTTTTTGGCTCTTTGTCAACTGTAGTGGGTTACTAAAAAGTCATATTCTGGAGAGGACCAAAAATGTCCTCTCCTTTTTGATATTCAAAGCGATGAGAATTCTAGTTCTAAAGTTGTCAAAGTTCCGAAAGCCAAAAGCGTTGCGCTTGATAACCTTGATGAGGTTGTTAGTAGCCTCCAGTTTTGCATTTGAGTAAGGGAGTTCAAGAGCGTTGATAATTTTATCTTTGTCCTTGAGAAAGGTTTTAAAAACAGTCTGAAAGATAGGATTTATACAAGAAATTGTTTCTTCAATGAGTCCAAAGAAATGCTCAGCTTGTTTCTCTTGAAAATAAAAAAGCAAGAGTTGGTAAAGCTCATAGTGTTCTCTGAGTTCTTGAGAGTAAGAGAGTAGCTTTTCAAGAATCTCTTGATTTGTCAAGTGCATGCGAAAAGTTGGGCGATAAAAACGTTTATCGCTGAGTTTACGGCTGTCTTGTTGGATCAGTTTCCAGTAGCGTTTCAATGCTTTGTATTCGTGAGATTTTCTCTCAAATTGATTCATGATTTGAACACGAACACGACTCATAGCCCGGCTGAGATGTTGCACAATGTGAAAGTGATCGAGGACGATTTTAGCGCATGGAAAAAGT
>NZ_CABPTS010000023.1:0-35361 GCF_902460385.1 Streptococcus sp. Marseille-P7376 | reverse complement strand
TGTTGGTTTTGTGTACACTTTTTACACTAAACTTTAGCTCAAAAAAAGACAATTTCCTTCGTTTGACATATGGAACTCAAACTATTTTTCATCAAATACCTTGATATACTTGACAAATGGTAGAAAAGGATTTAGTCCTGTCCAATACAGAACTAAATCCTTTACTTAAATTATTTGTCTAACTTTTTTTGGGAATTACAAGTTTATTCTCGCTTTTTTAGTATTATGATTTTTTCCTGATGCGTTGATAGAGAAGAAAGAGTAAAATACCTGACAGGGAAGCTATACAACCTTCTTTCAAGCCGCGAGGTATAAAGGTTAGTGTAGCTTGTCCTTTTCCTTTTGGAACATCAATTTTCATAAAACCATTTTGAGCTTGCTGTAAGTTAACTGGTTTGCCGTTTAACTGAGCTGTCCATCCTTTATCATATGGAATGGTAAAAAATAAAGAAGTATCTTTATTAGCCTGATAATGAGCTGAAACAGTATTCAAATTATTTTTTACAGTAACAGGTTGTGCTTTTAAGTTCTCAAAAACCTTTTTATATTGTTCAATATTGACAGAAAAGAATTCCGGACTATTAAAAGAAACAGTAGAATTTTGTGGAAAAGTGAATCGTACAGAGATGGTTTGAGCCTGATTGAAGTAGCCAATATTAAAAAAAGGAAAAACATTATTTGTTGAGTAACGGGTTGTCACGTTGTTTACTGTAATGTCAACATCTGTTTGTTCGTCATTTGAAAATTGGATATCTGGAAGATTGACATAAACTTGACTATTAGAAGACACCTCGATTGAGTAATCAACACTAGCATATGTTGCATCATTATTTTTATCAATAGTAACAGAAATTTTATTATCTTTAATTTCTAGATTTTCATTTTTGGGTATTGCTGATAATCTCTGATAATATTTAAAATCAAATCCTGACAATTGATTTAAAAAAGTTGTCTGATTATCAAGTGTCAAATTTGTAAACTTGACATTCTTGTAAACATCATTTGTCAAGAAAGCTAACCCCAAAGCATACTTATTTTCATAGAGGGTCATTGAATTTTCAGTATTCTCAGCAGAAAAACCAAATTTCTGTGGGGATGTCTCTGACAAATTGTACTTTACAGCAAAGAGACTATCCATTAAAATACTATTATTTTGATAACGAAGATTGAGATTTGTTCCCGCTGATTTAAAACCTAATTTATCTAGAGTCGAACTAGCCTGTGTATTTCTGACAGACGAAAATTGAGAAATTCCGTTGTAGTTGAATTTCATGCTGTCATTTCCCGTTTGAGGATCAAGTCTCTCTGTTCGAAAGAAATCCTTACTTTTTTCCTTGCTATATTTGACCAACTTGTCAATCTCATTCATTTTTTTTGAATAGGATGAACGACTAGCGAATACCCATTCCTTAGCAATTCCATTAACTTGATAATAGGAATTTAGAGAAAGCTCAAAAGTAACAAAAAATAGTAAAGATAGAGTAAACATACTTTGCCGAATATGAGAACGAGTAAAAGCGAAAGTTATCAAGAGATAAGATAAGAAAAATTCTAAGGTTAAAATATAGTTTTCTGGACCAAGAAAATCATAATGTTGACTGTAGAATAGTGTAGCTAGAAAACCTGAAAAAATAATAATAAAGCCAACAAGTGCTTGTTTCCATTTAATTTCATCTAAACGATTGAGAGTTTCTGCAGCCATCAAAATGATAAAAAGCGAAAAGAGCCAAGAATAACGATGAAGAAACATATTGGGAGCATGCATTCCTTGCCAAAGCAAGTCTAAATACTGTAGTCGGAAACTTGCTATAAAAATGACAATTAGAAAAAGATAGGAAAGTTTCACGTGAAACTTGATACTTTTTAAAGTGAAAAATATGATACTCAAAATGAGGGGAAAAATTCCAACGTAAATCATAGGAATAGATCCATACTTTGTTGTATCAAAACTTCCTATAAAATTCTTCGCAAAAATATCCAAATACCAACTTTTTTCAGTGAGCAAGCTTTCAACCTTTGTCAATTTTTCGCCATGTGAACTTAGATCTAAATAGGTTGGCAAAATCATAATCAGACTAGTGAGGCCTGACAATACTGAAACAATACAAAAATCAGGGACAGACTTAAGCCTTGCCTTGAAGTTCCAGGAAAGCTGTACTAGATACCAAAGTACTAAAAATAAGGCCATCATGTAACCAAAATAATAGTTTTGGATAAAGAGAATTGACAAGCTTGTAAAGTATAAAACTCTCCCTTGTCCATTCATCAACTTGTGTAAACCTAATATAATGAGAGGGACTAAAATAAATACATCTAACCAAGTTTTAATTTCTAGTTGACTGACTGAGAAACTCATCAAGGCAAATGAAGTTGACAGAATCAAAATCAGTGTATCTGGAATCTTTTTAAAGATCCCTTTGATACTAATGAATGTTGTCAATCCTATCAAGCCAAATTTAATAAGTGTAAACAAGTAGACTGCATCTGGCATTGATTTTAAATCAAAAAAGTAAAGGAAGGGTGAAAGAAAACTTCCTAGATAATAGCTAGATAAAGCATAAAAATTTTGTCCTAATCCACTTGAAAATGTGTAAAAAAGACTATCCGTTCCATGAAGGATATTCCTCAATGTCGTATCAAAAACGACATACTGATGGAAGCCGTCTCCAAGTAAAGGTGAAGTATCGCTTCCCCAGTAAATTCCTTGACTCATATAAACAAAACACATGATGAGAAAAGGTAAGATGAAGGAAGCAAAATAAAGCCAATTTTTCTTTAAAAAATATATGATTTTTTCCATGTTTCTTATAGAGAAAGAGGCCGAAACGTTGTTTCATGCCCCTGTAAACTTATGTCAACTAAAGTTGACAACTTATTAATCTTTCCAAAGTTCTTTAACTTTTGCTTGAACTTCTTGATTTTCCAAAAATTCGTCATAGGTTTCGTCAATGCGGTCAATAACACCGTTTTTTGATAAAACAATGATATGATTAGCCAATGTTTGAATAAATTCGTGGTCATGGCTGGCGAAAATAATAGATTCTTTGAAATTTTTGAGGCCATCATTGAGACTGGAAATAGATTCTAGGTCCAAGTGGTTTGTTGGATCGTCTAAAATCAAAACATTTGACTTGAGAAGCATGAGCTTAGATAGCATGACGCGAACTTTTTCTCCACCTGACAAGACGTTGACAGACTTGTTAACTTCATCGCCAGAGAAAAGCATCCGACCCAAGAAACCTCGAAGGAAGGTGTTATCATCTTCTTCCTTACTAGCAAATTGACGGAGCCAATCAAGAATAGATTCACCACCCGCAAAGTCACGAGAATTATCTTTTGGCAAATAAGAACGACTGGTTGTAACGCCCCACTTGACAGTTCCTTCATAGTCGATATCTCCAATCAAGGCACGAATCAAGGCAGTTGTCTGGATATCATTTTGTCCAATCAAAGCTGTCTTATCGCCAGGACGTAGGATAAAGCTGATATTGTCAAGGATGGTCTCGCCGTCAATCTTGACAGAAAGATTTTCTACTGTCAAGAGATCGTTTCCAATTTCACGCTCCGCTTTAAAGCTGATAAATGGATATTTCCGGCTTGACGGAACAATTTCTTCCAATTCAATCTTATCCAACATCTTTTTACGAGAGGTTGCCTGTTTGGACTTGGAAGCATTGGCTGAGAAGCGAGCAACAAACTCTTGCAATTGCTTAATTTTTTCTTCCGCCTTAGCATTTCGGTCAGCGAGCAACTTAGCTGCCAATTCACTTGATTCTTTCCAGAAATCATAATTTCCGACATAAAGTTTGATCTTACCAAAATCAAGGTCGGCCATATGGGTACAAACTTTATTTAAAAAGTGCCGGTCATGAGATACAACGATAACTGTATTTTCAAAATCAATCAGGAAATCTTCTAGCCAAGTAATTGATTGAATGTCCAAACCATTCGTAGGCTCATCCAAAAGCAATACATCTGGTTTGCCAAAAAGAGCCTTAGCAAGAAGGACCTTAACCTTGTCACCATTAGCCAATTCACTCATATTTTGGTAATGCAAGTCTTCTGGAATGTTGAGGTTTTGCAGCAATTGGGATGCTTCACTTTCAGCTTCCCAGCCACCTAACTCAGCAAATTCACCTTCTAGCTCAGCCGCTCGAACCCCATCCTCATCAGAAAAGTCAGGCTTCATATAAATAGCATCTTTTTCTTTCATGATGCTGTAAAGGTGTTCATTTCCCATAATCACAACATCAATAGCTCGCTCTTCCTCATAGTCAAAATGATTTTGACGCAAGACAGAAAGCCGCTCATCTGGACCTAAAGAAATATGGCCTGTTGTTGGCTCAATATCCCCAGCTAAAATTTTCAAGAAAGTAGACTTACCCGCACCATTTGCCCCAATCAGGCCATAGGTGTTTCCTTCTGTAAATTTAATATTTACGTCATCAAATAATTTTCTATCACTGAAACGTAGTGATACATCAGATACTGTAAGCAATGATTTTCTCCTATATATATAATCTCTTTCATTTTACTAGAAAATTCTTCTTTTTTCAAATTATTATGAGATAAAATATAATATTTGAAAGTGAAAGTTATAATAATTCTGTAAAATTATTGTAAACCTATTGTCAATTAGTTATTCTTTTAAATGAGAACTTTGATTTTTCTCCTATCTTCTTCCGCATTTTCTTTGAAAATGATATAATGAAAAAAATACAAATTGAGGAGCAGCAAATGACAAAACCGATTATTTTAACTGGAGACCGTCCAACTGGAAAATTACATATTGGTCATTATGTAGGAAGTTTACGCAATCGCGTTCTTTTACAGGATCAAGGCAAGTATGATATGTTTGTTTTTCTGGCGGATCAACAAGCTCTGACAGACCACGCGAAAGATCCACAAACGATTGTAGAATCCATTGGAAATGTAGCCTTGGATTATCTGGCAGCTGGATTAGATCCTAAAAAAGTGACCATTTTTATCCAGAGTCAGATTCCAGAGTTGGCAGAGCTGTCAATGTACTATATGAATTTGGTGTCTTTAGCTCGTTTAGAGCGCAATCCAACTGTCAAGACAGAAATTGCTCAGAAAGGATTTGGTGAAAGTATTCCAACTGGATTTTTGGTTTATCCTATCTCTCAAGCTGCCGATATTACAGCCTTTAAGGCCAATTATGTACCTGTGGGAAATGATCAAAAACCAATGATTGAGCAGACACGAGAAATTGTTCGTTCCTTCAATCATGCTTATGATTGTGATGTTTTAGTTGAGCCAGAAGGCATCTATCCAGAAAATGAAGCGGCTGGCCGTCTGCCAGGGCTTGATGGCAATGCTAAAATGTCCAAATCATTGAACAATGGAATTTATCTAGCTGATGACGTGGATACACTCAAGAAAAAGGTCATGAGTATGTATACAGATCCTGATCATATCAAAGTTGAAGATCCAGGAAAAATTGAAGGCAATATGGTTTTCCACTATCTGGATGTTTTTGGTCGGCCAGAAGATGCTGCTGAAATTGCAGCTATGAAAGAGCATTACCAACGTGGTGGACTGGGGGATGTCAAAACTAAACGCTATCTCTTAGATATTTTAGAGCGGGAATTAGGGCCAATCAGAGAGCGTCGTCTTGAGTTTGCGAAAGATATGGGGCAAGTCTATGATATGCTGAAAGAAGGCAGTGATCGTGCTCGTCAGGTAGCTAGCCAAACTCTTTCAGAAGTCAAGGATGCAATGGGAATTAATTACTTTAAATAACGAACAATAAAGTCTTCATTCTATCAAAACCATCGTCTTTTATTTAAAAAAGACATGGTTTTTAAATTTTGTGCAATAATGATTGACAAATGTCTATAGAATGGTATGATATTAACAATAAAAAAACGAGCACGGCTCAATTTTATATGAAAAGAGGAAACTGTGGATGTCTAACTGGGACACTAAATTTTTGAAAAAAGGTTTTACCTTTGATGACGTATTGCTTATTCCAGCTGAAAGTCACGTGTTGCCAAATGATGCTGATTTAAGTACAAAACTTGCTGAGAATTTAAAATTAAATATCCCAATTATTACTGCGGCTATGGATACAGTTACCGAAAGTCAAATGGCGATTGCTATTGCCCGAGCCGGCGGTTTAGGTGTCATCCACAAAAATATGTCTATTGCACATCAGGCTGATGAAGTACGCAAGGTAAAACGTTCTGAAAACGGTGTTATTATTGACCCATTCTTTTTGACTCCTAACCATACGATTGCTGAAGCAGATGAATTGATGGGACGCTACCGCATCAGTGGTGTGCCAGTTGTTGAAACGATGGAAAATCGTAAATTAGTTGGTATTTTGACTAACCGCGATTTGCGTTTTATTTCAGACTATACTCAACCAATTTCTAATCACATGACTAGTGAAAATCTAGTCACAGCTCCAGTTGGAACTGATTTGAGAACAGCTGAAAGAATTTTGCAGGAACACCGGATTGAAAAACTGCCTCTGATAGATGAAAATGGTTGTTTATCTGGTCTGATTACCATCAAGGATATTGAAAAGGTTATTGAATTTCCAAATGCTGCCAAAGATGAATTTGGTCGTCTACTGGTAGCAGGTGCTGTTGGCGTTACTTCTGATACTTTTGAACGTGCAGAAGCTCTATTTGAGGCTGGTGCAGATGCCATTGTTATTGATACAGCTCACGGTCATTCAGCTGGTGTGTTGCGTAAAATTGCCGAAATTCGCGCTCATTTCCCTGACCGTACTTTGATTGCTGGTAATATTGCAACTGGCGAAGGAGCACGCGCACTTTACGACGCTGGTGTTGATGTGGTTAAGGTCGGAATCGGACCAGGTTCTATCTGTACAACTCGTGTCATTGCCGGTGTCGGTGTACCACAAGTCACAGCAATCTACGATGCAGCTGCAGTTGCGCGTGAGTATGGAAAAACAATCATTGCTGATGGAGGAATCAAGTACTCAGGTGATATCGTCAAGGCTCTTGCTGCAGGTGGAAATGCAGTTATGCTTGGATCCATGTTTGCTGGAACAGACGAAGCCCCAGGCGAAACAGAAATCTTCCAAGGTCGTAAATTTAAAACCTATCGTGGTATGGGATCTATTGCTGCTATGAAGAAAGGTTCTAGTGATCGATATTTCCAAGGTTCTGTCAATGAAGCCAATAAGTTGGTTCCAGAAGGAATTGAAGGTCGTGTGGCTTATAAGGGAGCTGCTGCAGATATTGTCTTCCAGATGCTCGGTGGTATCCGTTCTGGAATGGGCTATGTTGGCGCTGCGAATCTGCAAGAACTTCATGATAATGCCCAGTTTATTGAGATGAGTGGTGCTGGATTAAAGGAAAGCCACCCTCATGATGTGCAAATTACGAATGAAGCTCCAAACTATTCAGTACAATAAAGTTATAAAGAAGAACAGCCTTGTCAATCAGTGACAAGGCTGTTTAAGTCGCTGAGACTATGATTTATGATGTTTTACAAAGTTGTAAACAAAATTTACAGATGGTTGTCTACTCTGTCAATGATGAATTTTATGCTTTTTCAACCACCCCTTGCCTTATATAAAAGACTTTAATATCTCTTGGTAGGTTTTGAAGGTGGTCTAAGCTGGTAGTTGTAATGAAAGTTTGAATATTTTGAGAAATTGTTTCTAGTAATTTCAATTGACGCATGTTGTCAAGTTCACTCATAACATCGTCAAGAAGTAGTATAGGTGTTTCTTTTGTAAGACTTTCGATTAGTTTAATTTCAGCTAATTTGAGAGATAGGACAACACTACGATGCTGACCTTGGCTGCCAAAGCTAGCATCCATTTCATTTATGAAAAAGCTGATATCATCACGATGGGGGCCAACTCCTGTATTTTTTTTGAAAAGGTCACGTTTCCGACTTGTTAATAAGGAATTTCGGAAGGAATTTTCCAACTCGTCAAGAGAAGGAAACAGAACAGATGACAGATACTTGATCGTCAATCTCTCTTTTTTTTGGGAGATATCGCTATGGCTTTCCTGAGCAAATTCTTCCAGCTTTTTAATAAAGTCCAAGCGGTGTTGCATAACACGACAGCCAAAATCAACCAACTGTTCATCCAAAACAGAGAGAAAAGTTTCATCTATCTTATCATTAGCTTTGAGATAGGCATTTCGTTGTTTGAGTACATGATTGTAGCTGGATAAGTCCGCAAGGTAGATGGGTTTGATTTGACCGAGCTCAATGTCAATAAATTTTCGGCGTAAAGCAGGTGCACCTTTAATGAGTTGTAAATCTTCTGGAGCAAACAAGACAACGTTGACAGCACCTATATAATCTGATAATTTCGCTTGTTTTAAATGATTTATCTTAGTTATCCTACCTTTTGGTGTCAATTCGATGTCAAGTGGAATTTTACCTGCTTGTCTTTCAACTATTCCTGAAACAAGCAGTTTTTTTTCTTGGAAATGAATCAAATCCTTATCTGTTCGGGTTCGGTGACTGCGAGTGAGAGCTAAAAAATAAATGGCTTCAAGGATATTGGTTTTCCCCTGCGCATTTTGCCCTAGAAAAATATTAAGGCTAGGATGAAAATCAATCTCTGTAGCCTGGTAATTACGAAAATTTTTGATTTTCAGCGTTTTTAACCACATGGCTTAGGTTCCTGGAAAACGAACAGCTGATTTTTTACCTGTCTGTTCGGACTTTCTTGTCTTTTGTTCTTTTTTAGCTGGTTTTGATTTTTTAAAATCCTTATTCATCGCTTTAACCAAGTCCGCCACTCTTTTTTTCTCTGCTTGTTCTTCTTGATGTTCAAGGATTTCCTCTTGACTTGGTGCAAGCAGAACAATCTCTAGTTGCTGAGCTGGAAGAGAGATGACATCGTCAATTCTAAGCTTTTTACCTCGTCTATTTTCCAACTCCCCGTTAAAAAAGACCTGATTATCTGCTAAAAAGGACTTAATTGCTCCGCCACTCTGGATGATACCGACTTCTTTTAAAAGAGCCTGTAGGGTAATGTATTCGTCAAATAATTTGTATTCCATAGTTCACCTCAATCCTTGTCATTATATCATAATTCAAGCAGAAAGAGTGCCGAGATAGTTTAATTTAATGCCAAGTTTAAAAAAATATAAAACATTTTAATCATTAAAAAGCTAGTCGTGACAAAGCATTAAAAAGTATTTCGTGTTATAATAGAAGTCTATATTATTCGGTATGAGGGGCGTAATGGAAATCACAAAAGGAGTACATCTTCATTTTATTCAGTCAGAAAAATTCAAAACAAATAAAATAAAAGTGCGATTTTCAGCTCCTATGTTTGAAAAAACAATAGCTGGACGGGTTCTTACTGCTAGTATGTTGGAGACTTCAAATGCTCTTTACCCAACATCGCAATCTTTTCGAGAAAAATTGGCTAACATATATGGAGCCAATTTTTCGACAAGTCTTTCACGACGGGGGTTGGTGCATTACTTGGATATTAATCTTTCTTTTGTACGGGATCAATTTCTGAGTCGGAAAAATGTTTTGACAGATGAAATGCTAGAATTTTTGAAAGCCAGTCTATTTTCTCCTCTGTCAAATGGAGATGCTTTTGACGCTAAAACCTTTGAAATTGAAAAGAAAAATGTTTTAACAGACTTAGAGGCTGAAATTGAAAATCATTTTTACCATGCTCATAGGAAGCTGAACGATTTGTTCTATGATTTATCAGAAATGCGGATTCCCCGTGTGGGAACCGTGGAGTTGGTAGAAAAAGAAACAGCTGAAAGTAGTTTTTCTACTTTTCAAAAAATGCTGAAAGAAGATCAGATAGATTTTTTCTTCATCGGTAACTTTAATGAAATTGCTGTCCGAGATAAAATCCAAGATTTTCATTTTGCTGAAAGAGAACAGCCTTTAGAACTCATGTACCAGCAGAACTATTCAAATGTGACTCGGGAAAATCTAGAGCAGAGAGAGGTTCATCAATCAATTATTGAGTTGGCTTACCATTTTTCTGCTCAATATGGGGATAGCGAACACCTGCCTCTTATTGTTTTGAATGGGTTACTGGGTGGATTTGCCCACTCTAAACTTTTTGTTAACGTTCGTGAAAAGGAGAGTCTGGCCTACACGATTTCTAGTAATTTTGATATTTTTTCTGGTTTGATGCGAATCTATGCCGGAATTGACAGAGCAAATCGGACAAAAACCATCGCTTTAATCAATCGGCAAATCTTGGATTTGAAGCGGGGGAATTTTACAGATGACGAGCTTGAGCAAACAAAAAAAATGCTGAAAAATTCCATACTTCTGGCGCAAGATCGGCAAAACACCTTGATTGAACGTGCTTACATGTCTGCTGTTCTAGGGAAAAAATTTCTGTCACTAGAAGCTTGGCTGGAATCATTAGAAAATGTTCGTAAAAACGAGGTTATCAAAGCAGCCCAGCAGTTAAAATTACAGGCGATTTACTTTATGGAAGGGAAATAATGCAGAATCTAGGTCTAGGAAAAATCAATTACGTAGCAGTGGGAGAAAGCGTCTATCGGGCGGAGCTAGCAAATGGACTGCAGGTTTACTTACTCCCTAAAAATGATTTTAATGAAACCTATGGCATCATTTCAATCAATTTTGGATCTGTGGATACTAAAGTTGTTTCACGTGAAACAAAGCAAGTCCATCACTACCCAGCAGGAATCGCTCATTTTCTGGAACATAAATTATTTGAGGGAAAAAATGGGGAAGATTTGCTGCAGGAATTTACTAAATTCGGGGCAGAGAGCAACGCTTTTACAAGCTTTACACGGACGAGCTATCTGTTTTCTACGACAAACTGTGTAGCAGAAAATCTGAAGCTGTTGCAGGAACTCGTTCATCAAGCTAATTTCTCGGAGGCATCTGTTCAGCGTGAGCAAGGAATTATCCAACAAGAAATCGAAATGTACCAAGATGATCCAGATTATCGACTTTTCTTTGGTGCTTTGAGCAATCTCTACCCTCAAACTCCACTAGCAGAAGATATTGCCGGAACGACAGAGTCAATCATGGATATTACTGTGGAAAATCTAACAGAGAACTTTGAGCTTTTCTACCGTCCGTCCAACATGACTTTATTTGTCATTGGAAATTTTGATTTGGAATCCACTTTTGAAGATATCGTCAAGACACAAGAGACTTTATATCCTCAATCATTAATTGCAGCAATTGAAAAAGAGCCTATCAGGTTACAGCCAGTAATTCCAACAGCTACTAGTCGGATGGAGGTTGCCAGTCCTAAGTTGGCTATTGGCATTCGTGGAAAAGATGCGATAAAGGATACAGCGCTTTATCGGTACAAAATTTCTCTAAAATTACTTTTTGCCATGATGTTTGGTTGGACTTCTAAACGTTTCCAGACTTTGTATGAAAATGGAAAGATTGACAATTCTCTTACTCTTGAAGTAGAGGTGGAAAAAGATTTCCATTTTGTCATGCTGACCATGGATACTCAGGAACCAGTCGGCCTTTCTCACCAATTCCGCACGGCAATTAGAAAATTTGCTCAAGATTCAGATGTTACAGAGGAGCATTTGGATACGATTAAAAGTGAAATGTTTGGAGATTTTCTGCATGGTCTGAATTCTCTTGAATATATGGCAACTCAGTATGAGCCACATCTAAGAGGTGAAAATATTTTTGATTTACCTAAAATTTTACAGGATATCACTTTAAATGATGTGTTAAAAGTCGGACATCGTTTTATTGACCATTGTGATATGACAGATTTTACTATTTTTCCAAAATAATTCTAAAGTTTATTTCAAAATTTTGTTAGAATAATGTCTAAGAGAAAAGGACTATCCGTATGAGAAAAAAAACGATAGGAGAGGTACTCAGACTTGCTCGAGTAAATCAAAAGCTTACTTTAGCAGATCTAGCCAAAAAAACAGATATAAAAACTGACTACCTAAAGGCTCTTGAAAACAATCAATACGAAAAATTTCCAAATGCCTTTTACATCCGTAGCCTGCTGAGAAAATACGCTTGGGCCTTGGATTTAAATGAACAAATTTTGTTAGATGCTCATGAAACAGATAACACTGTTATCTATAATGAAATTGAATTAGCTGACAACGAGGATTTTCGAAGTAGAAAATATAAAAATCGCACTTTTTCACTTCCGCTCTTTTACTTTCTGATGTTAGTTTTGCTAATACTTACATTTGTCACTTATTGCGTATGGAATTACACTAGAACCAATGATTTGAGCTTCAAGGCGTCAGACAGTTATCGTGTCATTTCTGAGGCAGGAACCAGCTTATCAACTATTCAGTCTAGTTCATTGTCTGATAGTTCTGAAGCGTCTTCTACACTGGGAAAACTTGAGGTAAGTGGCGGTGGTCAGCAGTTGGCCGTACAATATAGCGGAATCAACCGTCCTATTGATGTAACTTTTTCAGCAACAAATACAACTAGTTGGCTCAGTGTTAGTGATTCTGAATTGGCTAATGGCATTACTTTATCAGCTGATAAGCCAAGTCAGACGGTCACCCTCTCTCCAAATACTACTTATACGATTACTCTAGGTGTTGTTAAAGGTATTTCTGTCACTGTGGACAATCAGAAATTAGACCTATCGTCCTTGACCAGTGATAATGCTACAATCACACTTACCATTAAAGAATCATAAAGGAACAATAATGAAAAAAGAAAATATTCCCAACGCTTTAACCCTTGCAAGAATTGCCTTAATTCCAATCTTTATTTTGATTTTGACTTTTGGTCATTCACCAGCTCTGCATATTCTGGCTGGCATCATTTTCGCCCTTGCCAGTATCACAGACTATCTGGATGGCTATCTGGCGCGCAAGTGGCAGGTCGTGACCAATTTTGGAAAATTTGCCGATCCTATGGCCGATAAACTGCTGGTTATGTCTGCATTTATCATGCTGATTGAAATGAAAATGGCTCCTGCTTGGGTGGTAGCCATCATCATTTGCCGAGAACTGGCTGTCACTGGTTTGAGACTCCTCTTGGTAGAAACTGGCGGAACAGTTCTAGCGGCCGCTATGCCAGGCAAAATCAAGACTTTCACGCAGATGTTTGCCATCCTCTTTCTTCTGCTCCATTGGACGTTACTTGGTCAGATTCTCCTTTACATAGCCCTGATTTTCACTATTTATTCTGGCTATGATTATTTCAAGGGCAGTGCTTATCTCTTTAAAGATACATTTAAATAATATGAAAAATATCATTGAAATAAAAAATCTTAGTTATCGATATGATCATAACTCTGAAGATTATATTCTAAAAAATGTCTCGTTTCACGTGAAACAAGGAGAATGGTTATCTATTGTCGGTCACAATGGCAGCGGGAAATCGACTACGGTTCGTTTGATTGACGGTCTTTTGGAGGCTGAGAGTGGCGATATTATCATTTCTGGAGATAAATTGACGGCTGATAATGTTTGGGAAAAGCGTCGCCAAATCGGCATGGTCTTTCAGAATCCTGATAATCAGTTTGTTGGGGCGACTGTTGAGGATGACGTTGCATTTGGTCTGGAAAATCAAGGTATGGATTATCCGATGATGGTTAAACGAGTCCATGAAGCTTTGGAACTAGTCGGAATGCAGGATTTTAAAGAGAGGGAACCTGCTCGACTTTCTGGTGGACAGAAGCAAAGAGTCGCTATTGCTGGCGTAGTCGCGCTCCAGCCAGATATTATCATCTTGGATGAAGCAACCAGTATGTTAGACCCAGAAGGACGACTGGAACTGATTCGGACTGTCAAGGAAATTAAAGATAAGAATCATTTAACAGTCATCTCCATTACTCACGATTTGGACGAGATTTCGCTGAGTGACCGTGTCCTCGTTATGAAAAATGGTCAGGTCGAGTCAACTGCTACACCGAGAGAACTCTTTTCTAGACCTGATTTGGAAGACTTGGGCTTGGATCAACCATTTGTCAATCAGGTCAAAGCTGCCATGATTCAAACTGGGCTAACTTTGCCAGAAACCTATTTAACTGAAAAAGAATTGCAGGAACAATTATGGGAATTACTCTAAATAAAGTCAGTTATACCTATCAGGCTGGAACTCCATTTGAGGGTCCAGCGCTTTTTGAAGTTGATTTGGAAATTAAAGATGGTAGCTATACGGCTTTGATTGGACACACTGGTAGCGGAAAATCAACCATTTTACAGCTCTTGAATGGCTTGCTGACCCCTAGTGAGGGCAGCGTGCAAGTCAACCATGTCACCATCACTTCAAATTCCGTCAACAAGGACATCAAACAAGTTCGTAGACAGGTTGGTTTGGTGTTTCAGTTTGCTGAAAGTCAAGTTTTTGATGAGACTGTTCTGAAAGACGTGGCCTTTGGCCCGCAAAATTTTGGTGTTTCTAAAGAAGAAGCAGAGTCTTTAGCACGTGAAAAATTAAGCCTTGTTGGCATTTCTGAAGAATTGTTTGGCCGCAGTCCTTTTGAACTTTCTGGCGGGCAGATGAGAAGGGTCGCTATTGCTGGAATTCTAGCAATGGAGCCTGATATCTTGGTTCTGGATGAGCCAACGGCTGGACTTGATCCAGCAGGGCGCAAGGAATTGATGAGCCTCTTTAAGAAACTGCATCAAGCTGGAATGACCATTGTTCTTGTAACCCATTTAATGGATGATGTAGCGAATTTTGCTGATACTGTCTATGTACTGGAGAAGGGCCGCGTCGTCAAAAGCGGTCAGCCTGCTCAGGTTTTTCAAGATGTCGATTTTATGGAAAAGATTCAGCTAGGGGTTCCTAAAATAACAAAATTTGCCCAAGAATTAGCTGAAAAAGGAATGAAATTTTCTCGTTATCCGATTACGATTGAGGAATTTAAGGAGATGATGCATGGATAAATTGATTTTAGGACGGTATATCCCAGGAAATTCAGTCATCCATCGATTGGATCCGCGTAGTAAATTGTTGGCTATGTTCTGCTTTATTTTATTGATTTTCTGGGCCAACAATCTTATCACTAATGTGCTGCTGTTTGTTTTCGTTTTTACTCTGATTTTTCTCTCAAAAATTCCTTTGACATTCTTCCTAAAGGGAATTCAATCAATGGTTTTCATTATTGCCTTTACCACCCTCTTCCAGCTATTTCTGACAGGGGGAGGCAAGGTACTTTTCCAGTTGGGTTTCATTAAAATTACAGAATTTGGGCTTTCACAAGCTGGTATTATCTTCAGCCGTTTTGTTTTGATTATTTTCTTTTCAACCCTGTTGACCCTAACCACGACACCGCTCAGCCTTTCAGATGCGGTAGAATCTCTGTTGAAACCACTCAAATTTTTTAAAGTTCCGACGCATGAAATTGGCCTCATGCTTTCCATGAGTCTGCGCTTTGTACCAACTTTAATGGACGACACAATAAGGATTATGAATGCTCAGAGGGCTCGGGGAGTTGATTTTGGCGAAGGAACGATTGTACAAAAGGTTAAGTCGATTATTCCAATCTTGATTCCCTTGTTTGCTTCTAGTTTCAAGCGAGCAGATGCCTTAGCTATTGCAATGGAAGCGCGTGGCTATAGTGGTGGTGAAGGAAGAAGCCGCTATCGGCAGCTTTCTTGGAAAATGATTGATAATTTAGCTCTTATCTCCATTTGTCTTATCGGAATCGTGCTCTTTTTCTTAAAAAATGATTGATTAATTAAACTATTTTTTAAAGAATAGTATAAGTGAAAAAATGATATTTTTTACTTATATTTTAGAAAATAAGCTAGAATTCCTTTCAAAATAAGTTTTTTGTGTTTAATTTCAATGTTTTTGTAACCTTTGTATTTTTGCTGTAACTCTATAGTAATATTTAATGTGTAATATAGTATTATATTTTAAAGGAGAAATATTTTTTAATGAACACAAAAACATCAAAATTAACTTTAGCCCTGATCACTGCAGCCGCTACTTTGTTTGCTACAGGAATTGTTGCAAAGGCTGAATCTTACACTGTCAAAGCCGGAGACACTTTGTCCTCTATTGCTGAAGAAAAATCAACAACAGTAGATCACTTAGTTAAGTTGAATAAAATTGCTAATCCAGATCATATTGTGGCTGGACAGATTTTGGAATTAGACGGAACAGTAGAATCTAAGGAAGTTACCTCAGAACCTTCTGTTCAACCTGCAGCTGCACCAACTGAAGCTTATGTAAATGCAGTTGAATATTATAACTACCCAGTTTATACTACTTCTACTACATCTTCAAATGTCGTTCTTTCAAATGGAAATACTGCTGGAGAGACTGGTTCTTATGCAGCTGCTCGTATGGCTGAATTGACAGGGGTATCAGCATCCACTTGGGAAAATATCATTGCTCGTGAATCTAATGGACAAGTCAATGCTTATAATCCATCAGGGGCGAGCGGTCTTTTCCAAACAATGCCAGGTTGGGGATCTACTGCAACTGTTGAGGATCAAATCCAATCAGCCTACAATGCTTATAATACGCAAGGGCTTTCTGCTTGGGGTTACTAAAATAAATATAAGAAAACGACTGGTTCATCCCAGTCGCTTTTTTTATACTAGCACTTTTAGATAGTATTTATTGGCCAAAAATCTCTTTTGAAAGTTTACGGCCTGTAGGAGTTGTAGCTAAACCGCCTTCAGCTGTTTCTCTGAAAGCAGTAGGCAGACTTGAGCCGACTTGATACATGGCGTCAACGACTTCGTCAACAGGAATTTTAGATTCGATTCCTGCAAGAGCCATATCAGCTGCAATAAAGGCGTAACTGGCTCCCATAGCATTTCGCTTGACACAAGGCACTTCGACCAGACCAGCTACTGGATCGCAAATCAAACCCAGCATGTTTTTGATGACAAAACAAATAGCTTGGCTGGCTTGAAAAGGTGAGCCTCCAGCAGCCAGAACTAAAGCAGCTGCACTCATAGCAGAAGCGGAGCCAACCTCAGCTTGACAGCCACCTTCAGCACCCGAAATTGAGGCGTTATTGGCAATAACTAGGCCAAAAGCGCCTGCAGCTAATAGAAAGTTTAGCTGTTCGTCTTCTGAGAGTCCTAATTTTTCAATGGCAGATGTAAGAACAGCTGGCAGACAGCCAGCGCTGCCGGCAGTAGGTGTTGCACAAACTAAACCCATTTTAGCATTGTGTTCATTTACAGCGATGGCATTTTTGGCAGCGGTTAAAACAGTGTGGTCTGATAAGGCCTTTCCTGACTGGATATAGTGGTCAAGTTTTGCTGCGTCTCCGCCAGTCAATCCGCTGCGAGACTTGCTCTCATCCAGTCCAAGAAGGACAGAGGCTTTCATGACTTCCAGATTGCGACCCATCAGTCGCAGGACTTCATCTCTTTCACGACCAGTTAATTCATACTCGGTAGCAATCATCAATTCAGCAACATTTCCTTGGTAATCCAAGTCAGCTTGCTCTACCAATTCTTTGATGGAATAAAACATATTTTCTCCTATTTAAAGAAATTCACATTATGCAGATGAGGAATATTGCGAATTTCATCAATGGCTTCCTCACAGCTGCGGCTGTCAACTTCAATAATCATAATCGCTTTTTCTCCAGCTTTCTCACGGGTAACATTCATCTGTGCTATATTGATATTGTAGCGTGACAGAGCTTCGGTGACATGGGCAATCATACCTGGGACATCCTGGTGGACAATAATGATGGTCGGAGTATTCATGCTCAGAGATACTGAAAAGCCATTCAACTCTGTTACTTGAATATTGCCGCCACCGATAGAGATTCCAGTCACACTGATTGTTTTTCGGTCGTTTTTGACTGTAATCTTGGTCGTATTGGGGTGGGGAGCATTGCTATCCTTTTGAATCGTCCAGACAATCTTGATGCCACGTTTATGGGCAATTTCAAGGCTGTTAGGGATATCAGGGTCATCTGTTTCCATGCCTAAAATCCCTGCTACAAGAGCCAAGTCAGTTCCGTGACCTCGGTAAGTTTTGGCAAAAGAGTTAAAGAGCTGGAACTCTACTTCCGTTGGTTCGTCGTTAAAAATGGAGGAGACGATTTTTCCGATACGGACTGCGCCTGCTGTATGACTGCTTGAAGGTCCAATCATCACAGGTCCGATAATATCAAAAACAGACTGAAATTTTAATGATTTCATCCTTTTCTCCTTGTTTCATCTATTCTTTTTCATTATACCAAAGTAATAGCGATTTAGCTCGGATTTTTGAATGTGTTTTCAGAAGAAATCTTCAAATGTTTCTGGGAATAGTCAAATAATTTAAGTGAGTCGTATAAAAAATATAAATGAACTTCTATTTTTATTGATTTCTCATCATTTTTTTATAATCTATTCAAACAAATATAAATAAGGTGTTTTTATTCGTTTGTCAATATGGCTGTAATAAATTTAACTCAAGCAATAAATACCTGTAACAAAGAAAAGATAAGATAGAAATATCATTAAAAAGGAGAATTCTATCTATGAATTTATATTTTAAAAAACAAAATAAAATGCTAAAGGCAGGTTTTCTAGGTGTAATTGCAGGTGCTGCTGTTTTTCTTCCAGTTGTGGCCAATGCAGAAAGCTATACGGTCAAATCAGGCGATACCTTGTCATCAATTGCTGCTTCACATCAGACGACCGTTGAGAAGATTGCTGAAAAAAATAAGATTAGCAATATTAATTTAATTAGTGTTGGGCAGATTTTAGAATTGGACGAATCTGCATCTGAGCAAGTAACTGCTGAGACATCAGCTAAGACTGAAGAAACGTCAGTAAATTCAAATTCTAGTTTGAGTAATGAGGACGCTGAAGCCAAGGAATGGATTGCCCAAAAAGAGTCCAGCGGCAGTTATACAGCACAAAATGGGCAATACTATGGTCGCTATCAATTAACCATTACCTATCTAAATGGAGATTTATCACCAGAAAACCAAGAGAAAGTGGCGAATGAATATGTAACGAATCGCTATGGTTCATGGTCAGCTGCTAAAAATTTCTGGTTAGCCAATGGCTGGTATTAAAAAGGTTAATCTTTAGACTGGAGTTAGGCTAGGACATTTCTCCTAGCCTTTTGTTTTACAAGCTTCTCTTTTGCAGCTAAAAAAAGATGATCAAGTTGTTGGTTTACAAGATTGTCAACGTAATTTACATCGTGGAAAATCTTAAAATTTGAGGAAATTCTATCCGTTGTCCTACTTGTTAAATCGTGATATAATAGACTTTGCTCAAACGACCTTCAATCGTTGAAAGCACAGCACGACCTTCAATCGTGAAATAACGAAAAGATGGGAGAACACAATGAGTGATAACTCTAAGATTCGTGTCGTTGTTGGTATGAGCGGGGGTGTAGATTCATCAGTAACTGCTTTGCTCTTGAAAGAGCAAGGTTACGATGTAATTGGCATCTTCATGAAAAACTGGGACGATACAAATGAATTTGGTTTCTGCACAGCCACAGAAGACTACAAGGATGTAGCAGCTGTTGCAGATCAGATTGGCATTCCTTACTACTCTGTCAACTTTGAGAAAGAGTACTGGAATCGCGTTTTTGAATACTTCTTGGCGGAATACCGAGCTGGTAGGACTCCAAATCCAGATGTCATGTGTAACAAGGAAATCAAGTTTAAAGCCTTCCTTGACTATGCCTTGACACTGGGTGCAGATTACGTTGCAACAGGTCACTATGCTCAGGTGAAGAGAGACCAAGATGGCCTAGTACATATGTTACGTGGCAAGGACAACAATAAGGATCAGACTTACTTCCTAAGCCAACTGTCACAGGAACAACTGCAAAAGACTATGTTTCCTCTGGGTCATTTAGAAAAGCCAGAAGTTCGAGCAATTGCTGAAAGAGCTGGTTTAGCTACAGCTAAGAAAAAAGACTCGACAGGTATTTGCTTCATTGGTGAGAAGAATTTTAAAGAATTTCTGAGTCAATATTTACCAGCCCAGCCTGGTCGCATGATGACCTTGGAAGGCAGAGATATGGGCCAGCATGCTGGGTTGATGTATTATACCATTGGCCAGCGAGGTGGTCTTGGAATTGGTGGTCAGCAGGGCGGTGACAACGAGCCTTGGTTTGTGGTCGGAAAAGACCTTAGCCAAAATATTCTTTATGTCGGTCAAGGATTTTATCATGACAACTTAATGTCAACTAGCCTTAACGCTAGTCAGGTTCATTTCACAAAAGAAATGCCAGAAGAATTTACTATGGAATGTACAGCTAAGTTCCGTTATCGTCAGCCGGATTCCAAGGTGACAGTTACTGTAAAGGGTGACAAGGCTGTTGTCAACTTTAATAAACCGCAAAGGGCTATTACTCCAGGTCAAGCAGTTGTTTTCTATGATGGGGATGAGTGCCTAGGTGGAGGCTTGATTGACAGAGCTTATAAGAATGGTCAAGTATTACAGTACATTTAAGTAACTACAAGAGGAACGAGAATGTTTCACTTTTTTAAGAAGAAAAGTGATAAGAAGGAAGAACTTGAAACTCTTTCTGACTATAAGAAGCAGTATTTGGATGAGAAAACGACAGAATCTATAGAAGCATTAATTAAGGTATTAAAGCAATCTAAAGTTTGGCTTCCCTTCAATGCTTATCTAATGGATGAGAGTGAAGGTCAAGAGGGTGTTCGCCTAAAAACCGGTATTCTACAGAAGGGAGATGATTATTTCTATCCCTGTTTCTCAAACTAACAAGAGATTCCAAAAGAATACTATGATCGCTTTTCTTGGTTGCAACTACCTGTCACAGATTGTTTGTTTGCAGCTAAGGGCAGAGGGAGATTTGCAGTAAGAGTGATTGTTTTGGATGTTTTCTCTGAATCTGTCGAGATTGATAAAGAAGCTTTGAAGCTATTCGCCAATCTTAGTTGCTTTAGATTGACAATTTTGCTCAATTTGCTACAATAAAATAAGCAATACCTATGATGGTCAAAGCTCATGGATGTTGCAGGCTTTTTGTCCTGCGCTTCTAGAGACTTGGCCTTTTTTGGTGAAAAAATGAAGGAAAAAGAAATGACACACAATTTTACTGAAAGTTATGATATCGTCGTGATTGGAGCAGGCCACGCCGGAGTTGAGGCGTCTCTGGCTGCTAGTCGCATGGGTTGTAAGGTTCTATTAGCTACCATTAGTATTGATATGTTAGCCTTTATGCCTTGCAATCCATCTATCGGAGGATCTGCTAAAGGCATTGTTGTCCGTGAAGTAGATGCTTTGGGCGGTGAGATGGCTAAGAATATTGACAAGAGCTACATCCAGATGAAGATGCTCAACACGGGTAAGGGACCAGCAGTTCGGGCTCTCCGAGCGCAGGCGGATAAGGAGCTCTACTCTAGGGAAATGCGGAAGACGGTTGAAAATCAAGAAAATCTGACCCTGCGCCAAACCATGATTAATGAAATCTTGGTAGAAGATGGCAAGGTAATCGGAGTCAAGACAGCAACATCTCAGGAGTATGCAGCTAAAGCCGTTATTGTCACAACAGGAACAGCTCTGCGGGGAGAGATTATTATTGGCGATCTCAAATATTCATCTGGTCCCAACCACAGTCTGGCAGCGATTCCGCTGGCGGATAATCTACGTGATCTAGGTTTTGAAGTTGGCCGTTTTAAGACAGGAACGCCTCCGCGTGTCAAGGCGGCATCCATTAACTATGATGCGACCGAGATTCAGCCAGGTGATGAAAAAGCCAATCATTTCTCTTATACGTCTCGTGATGAGGACTATGTCAAAGATCAAGTGCCTTGCTGGCTGACTTATACCAATGCAGAAAGTCATGAAATCATCCAAAACAATCTTCATCGGGCACCTATGTTTTCAGGTGTCGTTAAGGGAGTAGGTCCACGTTATTGTCCGTCTATTGAGGATAAGATTGTTCGTTTTGCGGACAAGGAACGCCATCAGCTTTTCTTAGAGCCTGAGGGCCGCGATACAGAAGAAGTTTATGTGCAGGGGCTGTCAACTAGTTTGCCAGAAGATGTACAGAAAGACTTGGTTCACTCTATCAAAGGTCTAGAAAACGCTGAGATGATGCGGACAGGCTATGCCATTGAGTACGATATGATTATGCCCCACCAGTTACGGGCAACCTTGGAAACTAAGAAAATTTCTGGGCTCTTTACAGCAGGTCAGACCAATGGAACATCCGGATATGAAGAAGCTGCAGGCCAAGGGATTATCGCTGGGATTAATGCTGCTTTGAAAATCCAAGGTAAGCCAGAGTTGATCCTGAAGCGCAGTGATGGTTACATTGGAGTCATGATTGATGATTTGGTGACCAAGGGAACCGTAGAACCATATCGACTCTTGACTAGCCGAGCGGAGTACCGTCTGATTCTCCGCCATGACAATGCAGATATGCGTTTGACAGAGCTGGGACGAGAAATCGGTCTGGTAGATGACGAGCGTTGGGCGCGTTTTAAGGTTAAAAAGAATCAATTCGACAACGAGATGAAACGGTTGGAATCTATTAAACTGAAGCCTGTCAAGGAAATCAATGCCAAGGTAGAAGAGCTTGGTTTTAAAGCTCTGACAGATGCAGTGACTGCTAAAGAATTTATGCGGCGTCCAGAAGTGTCTTATCAAGATGTGATTCAGTTCGTTGGTCCAGCGGCAGAGGAGCTTGATGAAAAGATTATTGAGCTAATTGAGACAGAAATTAAGTATGAAGGTTATATTTCTAAAGCTCTGGATCAGGTTGAGAAGATGAAGCGTATGGAAGAGAAGCGTATTCCAGCCAATATTGACTGGGATGACATTGATTCGATTGCGACAGAAGCACGGCAGAAGTTTAAGAAAATCAATCCAGAAACGATTGGTCAGGCTAGTCGGATTTCTGGTGTCAATCCAGCAGATATTTCTATTTTGATGGTCTACTTAGAAGGTAAGTCTAGGAGTATTTCAAAAAATAAAGAAAAACAAAATCACGTTTGAAAGTTTAAACGTGATTTCTTGTCATGGAAAGATTGACACCGTTGTAAATAAAGCGTCAATTTATATTTTGGTTTGTAAATGAAGGTGAAATAAATGAAAACGCTATGTGCTCAAATGATAAAAAAATAGGATATAACAATCTAGTCTCAACACTTAATAAATGAAGGTTATTATCAATGCTTGAAATGATAAAAATAGTATACAGATGATGCAAAAAGAATCAGAATTTTCTTTTAAAATCTCACTCTTTTGTCAATTAAGTTTACAATTTTGACAACGAAAAAGTAAACAAGCAGTGTCTAGTTTAGCATTTTAAAGTTTTTACAATCATAATCATGTCGAATATCTTTTTTGAAAGTTTATTTTCTTTATCTGACTATCTCAATTTTACTTGATTTCTATAATGAAAGTATGATGTAAACTCGCTTTTTTCTTGGATTTATGGTAAAATGGCGGAATAAGAGGTCTGTGATGGAAAAAAATCGTTTTACCCCTGTGAATCTAGCGATAACAGGAATCATTTCTTTTATAATATTAACTATCTGTTTACGCTTGTTTGGTGACAGTTTTTCAATGATTGTTGCGCTTTTTGCTGTATTATCAGCCTTAACTATCCTTTTTATTCAACAACAGAGAATCTCTAAATTGGATGAAATTGAACAGATTCATTTTGTCAATCATCAGGCAGAAGCTAGTTTGACTGCATTACTAGATAAGATGCCTGTGGGAGTTATCAAGTTTAACGAAGAGAATGAGGATGTTGAATGGTTTAATCCTTATGCTGAATTAATTTTTATAAAAGAAGACGGGAATTTTGATACAGCACTGCTGCAAACTATTTTACAAGCAGCTTATTCAGGTACGGGACACTACGCAACAGTAGGTGATAAGAAATACTCTGTTTATTTAGATTCGGTTTCGAATGTAATTTATTTTTTTGATGCTTCTAACGAGTATGAAGCAACTGTTGGTTTAGTGACAACCCGTCCGGTTATTGGGATTGTCTCAGTCGACAATTATGATGACTTGGAAGATGTGGTTTCAGACTCAGATATTAGCCATATCAATAGTTTTGTTGCTAACTTTGTTGCGGAATTTTCTGAGCAATTTCATATGTTTTATCGTCGGGTGGGGATGGATCGTTATTATCTATTTACGGATTATACGGTTTTGGAGCAGCTGATGGATAATAAATTTTCGATTATTGATCAATTTCGTGCAGAGGCCAAGAATCGGCAACTTCCCTTGACGCTTAGTATGGGCTTTTCTTATGGGGATGGTAAGCATGATGAGATTGGTAAAACTGCTCTCCTTAATCTTAACTTAGCTGAGGTACGAGGCGGAGATCAGGCGGTTGTCAAAGAAAATAATGAAACGAAGAATCCAGTCTATTTTGGTGGCGGAACAGCTGCGTCAGTGAAACGTACTCGCACTCGAACCAGAGCCATGATGACAGCTATCTCAGATAAAATAAAAAGTGTGGATCAGGTTTTTGTAGTTGGTCATAGAAATCTTGATATGGATGCCTTGGGTTCCTCGCTTGGGATGCAGCTCTTTGCTAGTAATATTATTGACCAAGCTTACGTTGTCTACGACGACCAGCAGATGGCGTCAGATATTCAGCGGGCAATCAAAAAATTGAGTCTAGAAGGTGCGGATTATCTGCTGACGCTCTCCGAAGCTATGAATAGGGTGACTAGTCGCTCGCTCTTGATTATGGTGGACCATTCTAAGTTGGCTCTAACTCTCTCCAAAGAGTTTTTTGACCGATTTAGCCAAACAATCGTGGTGGACCATCACCGTCGGGATGAGGATTTTCCTGAGAATGCAGTCATTGCTTATATTGAAAGTGGTGCTAGTAGTGCCAGCGAGTTGGTGACGGAGCTGATTCAGTTTCAAAATTCCAAGAAGAACCGCTTGAATAAGATTCAGGCTAGCATTCTTATGGCTGGCATAATGCTGGACACCAAGAAATTCACTTCGAGAGTGACGAGTCGAACCTTTGATGTGGCCAGCTATTTGCGAAATCGTGGTAGTGATAGTGTCGTCATTCAGGATATTTCTGCGACAAATTTTGAAGAATATCGAGCAGTCAATGAGCTGATTCTCAACGGTAAGAAGATTTTGCCAAATGTGATTGTAGCATCTGGGCCTGATAATACTAGCTATGATACAGTTGTGATTAGTAAGGCGGCTGATACGATGCTAGCCATGTCGGGAATTGAGGCAACGTTTGTAGTGAGTAAAAATACCGAAGGTTATGTATCCATTTCAGCTCGCAGTCGCAGCAAAATTAATGTTCAGCGGATTATGGAGAAAATGGGCGGTGGTGGGCACTTTAACCTTGCAGCTGCGCAAGTTAGTGATCAGTCTATTTCTGAAGTTACCCAACGCTTAAACCAAGAGATCATGGATCAAGTTATAAAAAATGAAGAAATAATTGAAAAGGGGAATTGAAATGAAAGTTATTTTTTTAGCAGATGTGAAGGGAAAAGGGAAAAAGGGTGAGATTAAGGAAATGCCTACGGGCTACGCTCAAAATTTCTTAATCAAGAAAAACTTGGCTAAGGAAGCAACTGCACAAGCTATTGGGGAGTTGAGAGGAAAGCAAAAATCTCAAGAAAAGGCTCATGCAGAGATGGTGGCAGAGGCTCAGGCTATTAAAGCCAAGCTGGAAGAGGAAGCTACTGTTGTTGCTTTTACTGAGAAGGTCGGACCAGACGGACGGACTTTTGGTTCTATTACCAACAAAAAAATTGCTGATGAACTACAAAAGCAATTTGGTCTGAAAATTGACAAACGGAATATCAAAGTTGACTCTCCAATTCGTTCGATTGGTTTGATTGATGTTCCTGTAAAAATTTACCAAGATGTGACGAGCGTAATTCGCCTGCGGGTTACGGAAGGGTAAAAAGTTATTGAAGGAAGGATTCACCTATGGCAGAGATTGATGAATTGCGAGCTCAGCCTCAAGATATTTTAGCAGAACAGTCTGTATTGGGCGCCATTTTCATCGATGAGAGCAAACTGGTCTTTGTCCGTGAATATATTGAGCCTGGAGATTTCTTTAAATATGCCAATCGTTTGATTTTTAAGGCGATGATTGACTTGGCGGATCGAGGGGACGCCATCGATGCGACCACCGTGCGCAATATTTTGGATAGCCAAGGCGATTTGCAGAATATTGGCGGCTTGAGCTATCTAGTTGAAGTCGTTAATTCTGTGCCGACCTCTGCCAATGCAGAGTATTATGCCAAGATTGTCTCCGAGAAAGCAATTTTGCGCCGACTGATTTCGCGTTTGACGGAATCCATCAACCAAGCTTATGATGGCGAAAAACTGTCAGAGGAAATCATTGCGGGTGCGGAAAAGGCCTTGATTGATGTCAGCGAAACGGCCAATCGCAGCGGTTTTAAAAACATCCAAGATATTCTCAATCTTAACTTTGCTAATCTAGAAGCACGTTCTCAGCAAACTACTGATATTACAGGAATTGCGACGGGCTACCGTGAGTTGGATAAGATGACGACGGGTCTGCATGAAGAAGAGTTAATTATCTTAGCAGCTCGTCCTGCGGTCGGAAAGACGGCCTTTGCCCTCAATATCGCTCAGAATATCGGCACCAAGCTGGATAAGACGGTGGCTATCTTCTCCCTAGAAATGGGGGCAGAGAGTTTGGTTGACCGGATGCTAGCTTCAGAAGGGGTGATTAATTCTCATTCCATTCGTACTGGGCAACTGACAGATGAAGAGTGGCAGAAGTATACCATTGCAACGGCGAATCTGGCTAATGCTAGTATTTATATTGATGACACGCCAGGGATTCGGATTACTGAGATTCGTTCGCGGGCTCGCAAGTTGTCTCAAGAGACAGGGAATCTCGGGCTGATTTTGATTGACTACCTGCAGCTGATTACGGGAACCGGTCGTGAAAACCGCCAGCAGGAAGTTTCGGAAATTTCCCGTCAGCTTAAGATTTTGGCTAAGGAGCTTAAGGTGCCAGTGATTGCCCTGAGTCAGCTCTCGCGTGGCGTGGAGCAGCGGCAGGATAAGCGACCAGTGCTGTCTGATATTCGGGAATCAGGTTCCATTGAGCAGGATGCGGATATCGTTGCCTTCCTTTACCGGGATGACTACTATGAGCGGGCCGGCGAGGAAGAGGAAGGCATTCCAAATAATAAAGTCGAAGTTATTATTGAGAAAAACCGGAGCGGGGCGCGTGGAACAGTTGAGCTGATTTTCCAAAAAGAATATAATAAGTTTTCAAGTATTTCTAAAAGAGAGGATGTATAGTATGAGTGATGCATTTACGGATGTAGCAAAAATGAAGAAAATCAAGGAGGACATCAAGGCACATGAGGGGCAGATAGTAGAAATGACTCTAGAAAATGGCCGCAAGCGCCAAAAAAGTAAACAGGGCCGCTTGATTGAAGTTTACCCTTCTTTATTTATCGTTGAATATGCAAATGAAGGGGGACAACCAGGTGAAATTACGAACACCTATGTGGAATCTTACACTTATTCAGATATTTTGACAGAGAAAAATTTAATTCGTTATTTTGACCAAGAATAACATGTAATTCCAGAACTTTGTATTGCTTTCTAGAGTTGGGTAAAAAGCCCCAACTTTAAGGAACAATTCATTTCTGGGATTTTTTCTTAGCCTGAACATGTTTTGCTAAAGATAGCAAATGAGGGCTGGACTGGCTGATTGGCTGACAATAATTATATTTCAGCAAGGGGAGGATTCTTTGTCGGAATCCAGTGCTTAGTATCAATCATAGAAACAAGTTTTAAGAGAACTGAGAATGGCTTTTGTAAAGAAAAAGGTTGGTAAAAGAAATGATTAAAAATTTGGTTTTTGATTTAGGAAATGTTCTGATTGAATGGAATTCTGAGAAAATCTTAACGTATTTTGAACCTGAAAATAAGCAGCGCCAGGTCCTTAGAAAGGCCATTTTTGAGTCGGGTATCTGGCATAAGACGGACAAGGGAGAGCGGAGTTTGAAAGAAGCCTGTGAGGAAGTACTGGCTCAGCTAGATGCTTCCTATCATTCTGCAATTAAGAACACCTTTTACCATTGGTATGAGGTCGTGCAAGTTTACAGTGGTTTACAGGAAAGAATTTGGCTATGGGCTAATCAGGGCTATCGCATTTACATCTTGTCAACCACTTGCGAGATTTTTTACCATATTGAAAAGGCTGGTTTGTTACCAATCTATCCACTGCTTTCGGGCTATATCCTCTCATCAGAGGTCGGGGTTGTCAAGCCAGAGTCAGAGATTTATCAAAAACTGCTGAAAAAGTACGATCTGGATCCAGTGGAATCCGTCTTCATTGATGATATTCAGGCTAACTTAGATACGGCAGCTGAACTGGGTTTTGAAACCATCTTATCCACAAGCGAGACAGACAATATAAGGGCTTTGGAGGCTTTGCTAGCTGCGAAAGGAAAGTTTGACTAAACTATGAGATTTCATATTCATCTGCAATTGGAAGTGGTGAAACCAAGCTCCAACCTTGACAATTGCTGATGATTACGCTATCATAGTCCTATATATGGGAGTCTGTGTACAGTCTGAGAGGAAGTGTAAGCTTCGACCGCACCTGATCTGGGTAATGCCAGCGTAGGGAATTATGCATGAGAAATCAGAGGTATTTTTGCGCACTTTTCCATATATGGAAAAGTTTTTTTGTTATTAGTAGAAAAGGAGATAGGAGAATGCAGGGCAGCATCGCTTTACAGATCCTTCCTTTGTCACATGATGTGAATCGTTTGGCAGTCATAGAGGAAGTGATTGAGTTTTTGCAAAAACAGCCAGTGAAGATGGTCGTGACGCCTTTTGAGACAGTTCTAGAAGGGGAATGGGAGACCTTATTTCCTATTCTGCAGCAGGCGATTGAGCTTGCAGGCACTCAGGCAGACAATGTCTTTGCTAATGTGAAAATAAATTATGGAAAGATTTTAAGTATTGATGAAAAACTTGAAAAATATCCTGCGACAGCAGATTAGCCTTTTGGGTATGCTGGGAATTCTTGTCATCTGGCAGGTCATGGGCTGGCTCAAGCTCTTACCCAAGTTTATCCTTCCGACACCTCTGGAAATCGGTCAGGCCTTTATCAGAGATGCAGGCTTTCTAGCAAGTCATAGTTGGGCGACCTTAAAAGTAGCCTTGCTGGGTTTAGTCTTGGGTGTCATCTTGGCCTGTATACTAGCTGTACTCATGGATAGCATGAGCTGGCTCAATGATTTGATTTACCCAATGATGGTCGTGGTCCAGACTATTCCGACCATTGCTTTGGCGCCAATTCTGGTTCTCTGGCTGGGTTATGGGATTTTGCCTAAGATTGTGCTCATTATTCTGACGACGACTTTTCCAATTATCGTCAGTATTCTGGATGGTTTTCGGCATTGTGATTGGGATACTCTGACTCTCTTTGAGCTTATGCAGGCCAATCGCTGGCAGATTCTCTGGCATTTTAAGATTCCAGCTAGTTTGCCCTATTTCTATGCGGGCTTGCGCGTCAGTGTATCTTATGCCTTTATCACGACCGTGGTTTCCGAATGGCTGGGCGGTTTTGAAGGCTTGGGTGTTTATATGATTCAGTCTAAGAAACTTTTCCAGTACGATACCATGTTTGCCATTATCATATTGGTTTCGGTTATCAGTCTTCTGGGGATGAAGCTAGTGGCTGTCAGTGAAAAATATGTCATTAAGTGGAAATAGGAGCTCAGCTCTGCTATTTTCCAAAAGAAGAAAAGAGGATTATGATGAAAAAAACTTATAAAATGTTGCTGGCAGGTTTGGCTGCCGTGTCTATCTTTGGCCTAGCGGCTTGTGGTAAGTCAGGCTCAGAGTCTGCTAGCAAGGATAAAAAGATTGATTTTATCCTAGACTGGTCACCTAACACCAACCATACTGGCCTTTATGTGGCTCAGGAAAAGGGCTACTTCAAGGAAGCAGGCGTGGATGTGGATATCAAGTTACCGCCTGAAGATAGCAGTTCGGATTTGATTATCAACGGCAAGGCACCTTTTGGTATTTACTTCCAAGACTCCATGGCTAAAAAACTGGATAAGGGTGCAGAAATCACAGCTGTCGCGGCCATTGTAGAGCATAATACTTCGGGCATTATTTCCAAGAAGTCTGCAGGGATTACAAGTCCTAAGGATCTGGCTGGGAAGAAATACGGCACCTGGAATGATCCGGTGGAGCTGGGCATGCTCAAAACCTTGGTCGAAAGCCAAGGCGGCCAGTTTGATGAGGTAGAAAAGGTCCCTAACAATGATTCTAATTCTATTACGCCGATTGAAAATGGTTTGTTCGATGCGGCGTGGATTTACCATGGTTGGGACGGCATCATGGCTCAAACTCAGGGCATGGATACAAATTTCTTTTATATGAAGGACTATGTCAAGGAGTTTGACTACTATTCTCCAGTGATTATTGCTAATAATGATTATCTGAAGAAGAATCCGGACGAGGCGAAAAAGGTCCTGCAGGCTATCAAGAAGGGCTATCAATATGCCATGGAGCACCCTGAAGAAGCAGCGGATATTTTAATCAAGCATGCGCCAGAGCTGAAGAACAAGCGTGACTTTGTCTTGGCTTCTCAAAAATATTTGTCCGAGCAATATGCATTGGATAAAGAAAAGTGGGGTCAGTTTGAGGCTAGCCGCTGGAATGCCTTTTACAAATGGGCCAAGGATAAGGGTATCGTGGACAATGACTTGAGTGACAAGGGATTCAGCAACGATTATATAAAATAATGACAGAAATTAAACTTGAAAATGTAAGTTATGCTTATGATGAGCAGCAGATTTTGAAAGACATCAGTCTACAGGTAGAAGCAGGCCAGGTCGTAGCGATTTTGGGACCTAGTGGAGTCGGAAAAACGACCCTCTTTAATCTGATTGCGGGGATTTTGGAGGTCCAGACGGGTAGGATTGTCCTAGACGGACAGGAAAATCCCAAGGTCCGGGTGAGTTATATGCTGCAGAAGGACTTGCTGCTGGAGCATAAGACAGTGCTGGGCAATGTCATCTTGCCCCTCCTCATCCGAAAGGTATCCAAAAAGAAAGCGACGGAGCAGGCGAATCAGATTTTGAAGGAGTTCGGGCTCTTTGATGTGGCTGATAAGTATCCACATGAGCTGAGTGGAGGTATGCGGCAGCGCGTGGCCCTGCTAAGGACCTATATGTTCGGTCACAAGCTATTTCTTCTAGACGAGGCCTTTAGTGCTTTGGATGAGCTGACCAAGATGGAGCTACACGCTTGGTATCTGGATATTCATCGTAGGCTGGGTCTGACGACTCTCCTCATTACTCATAGCATCGAGGAGGCTCTTGCTTTGAGTGATAGGATTTATATTTTGAAAAATCGGCCTGGACAAATCGTGGCAAATCTCCAGCTAAGCTGGTCGGACAGCGAGGATAAAGAACTGCAGAAGCTGCGATACAAGCAGGAGATTTTGAAGATTTTGGGAGTAGAAAAGTAGGTAAAAAATCCGTTTCTCATAAGAGTTACGGATTTTTAGCTTTTTTAACTAATCTTTTTTCAAAAATTTATCTCTATAATATTGGAAGTAAGTTTTCTTACCTGTGATCATTACAATTCTTCCTTCTAAACCATAGCGGAGTTGCTTAGCTTCTTGGTCTGTCAATGTAGTCTCTGCTTCTAATTTGAAAAAATTTCCTTTTTCTGTCTTGCTTGCAGTAGTATCGATGTTGCTAATCTTGGAAGTCAGAGTTTCTTGCTTGTTAATATCGTTTATGGTTGTGAAACGAATAGGGTTACCGATTTTAAGATGAGCGATATCCTTGGAAGAAATATAAGCGGTAATCTTAATTTTCTTTTCCGTGGTCAGGATAGGATAGAGTTTGGCAAGGAGACTTCCTTCGGATACTAAGGTAGAATGGCTAGTCTCAGGATTGAGGTGAAGTATCCCATTTTCAGGTGCTGTAATGACAGTTTTTTGAATCATCCCATCTTGCACCTTTCTTTCAGTTTCTGTTTCAAGAATTTTTTGCTCTAAATCAGTTAATTCTTGAGCAACCTTAGTTAGTTGCTGAGCTTTGAGTGATTCTAGCTGACTGTTTAATCCACTCGAGTAGGCTTGTCGAGCACCTGAACCTGCATATTGGATGCGGTAGTTTGCCAGTGTTCCTTCTAATTGAGCAATCTGTGTATCTGCTTGTGCCAGTATTTGACTTTTTAGCTGGTCTTGCGTGTCCATGTTTACTTGTGCTTGATAGGTTTGATAGAGGGAATAGCCCGCGTTACTACCATCTACTACTGAGTCATTTTGGATAGCTGCCTTGACTGACTTGTAGTCTGAAATTTTAGCTTGGGTCTCAGAAATGAGTTTTGCAATCTCTGTCTGTGCACTGCTAGCAGCGGCATTTTGTGAAGCGATAGCTGCGTTTTGCTGGTCGGTATTACTACGGAGACTGACTGCCTGACTTTGATAATCCCGAAAAGATTGCCGGTAGCCAAAATTATCAGCTTCTGGGAACTGATCATTCCCAGTTTGGAGACTAGCTTGTAAATACTCCAATTGTTTTTTCTGATCTTGGAGCATATCTAGCTGGTTAGAGTAGCTGGCCTTCTGCAGCTCTTCTGCTCCATTTTGATATTGGATGAGCAGGTCACCTTGTTTGACACACTTATTTTCTGCGAGATGATTCATAATGATCATATTATTACTCGTGGACTGGATGTTAGAAATGATACGACTAGGCTCCAGACTGGCACTTGACGAGACAGTAATCTCTTTTTGAGCAAAGAGTCCGAAGAGTAGGGTAAAAAGAAAGAGCAAAGTAATAGGAATAATAACCCTACTAGAGAAATTGTGATAGCGACGGTTGTAAAACTCAGCGCTTTCTAAAAAATCTTGGGGCACTAGGTTCTCCTTTCTAGCTATTGACCAGATTGGCATAGAAGCCGCCCTGATCCAGTAGATCTGTATGGCTGCCCTGCTCTACAATACGGCCGTGATCCATCACTACGACATGCTCGGTTCGCTCGGCAATTGTCAGACGATGGGCGATAAAAATCAAGGTTTTATCCAAAGCTAGCAGATTATCAACAATTCGTTTTTCTGTTAAAATATCCAAGCTGCTAGTAGCCTCATCTAAAATCAAAATGGGAGCATCCGTCAATAGAGCCCTTGCTAAGGCGATTCGTTGACGTTGACCGCCCGAAATCCCAGCTCCATCAGAGGTTAGCTCAGTCTGGTAACTTAGAGGCATGTTTTCAATGTCTGCACGAATCTCTGCTAGTTCGACAGCACGCAAAACATCTTCTTGCGTAGTGCCTTCTTTGGCGCCCAAAAGCAGGTTGTCCATGATCGTGCCGTTAAAGACATAGGGCTGTTGTGGAAGATAGTTGATATGCTGGCGGAGCGTATGTTTGTCAATCTGATTGAGTTTAACCCCACCTAGACTAATCTGTCCAGAATTTGGGTCGTAAAAATTGACCATCATTTTAGCCAGCGTAGTTTTACCTGAACCAGAAATCCCAACAAAAGCAACCTTTGATTTCTGCTTGATGGTTAGGTTGATATTGGCTAGAACATCTCGTCCATACCCATATTTGTAGCTAACATTTTTAAACTCAATGTCGCCTGTCATCAAACTAAGATCAGATATGATCTTTTTCTCCTCAAACTCAGATTCTACTAAATGGACCTCGTTGAGTCGATTATTAGCCACCTGAGCTGTTTGGAGTTTGGTTTGGAGATTAATGATATTTTCCAGCGGATTTGTGAAATAGATTAAAAGAGTGTTGTAGGTGATGAGCTGTCCCAGAGTCATCTGCTTATCCATGACTAGCCCCGCCCCCATCCAGAGGATAGCAATGTTCAGAAGTAACTGAGCTACTTTTTTCAGAGCTTTTTGCTGACTTTCTGCTCTACTATAGACAAAGGACTTTTTTAAATAATCTACAAATTCTCTATCAATCTTCTGATAGCGAAGTTTTTCACTGGTAAGAGACTTAATAGTCTCCATGCCGTTAATATCCTCAATAATGGAAGAGGATAGCACAGCATTGGCCTCCATAGTGTCACGGTTCATCTTTTCAAAGGGTTTCATAAAGGCAAAGATAAGGAGTGTGTAGATAGGTAGGGCCAAGAGACTAATAAAAAAGAGGTTGGTATTTTGTGAGAACAGGACTACTGAGATGATTAGTACGATTGAAACATCGAGAAATATAGATAAGATGGTACTTGCAAGAGCATCAATGATACTATTGGCATCAGTAAAACGAGAAACGATTTCTCCTGTCCGCCGTGTTGCAAAGAAAGACATTGGAAGGTGAAAAACATGCTTGATATAGGACAAAATGACATCAATAGACAAACGTTGTCCCAAAACCAAAAGTAAATAATCCTGAGCGTAACTCAAAACTTGCTGTAAAATATACACCAAGACCAAGCCCAGCGAGATGATCCCTAGCGTACTCCGCATCTGGTCAGGTACATAGGTGTCGATAATAGATTGGAGATAGTAGGAGCCGATGATGTTGATGATGGTCACCAGAAAGGTTGCAAGAACGATATTGGTCATCAAGCTCTTTTGTCTAATCAAAATAGGAAGGAAAGAAAGAAGTCCTTGCTTTTGCTCTTTGTGTGGTTTGTAGTCAGGCGTCGGTGCTATGAATATTGCCACTCCTGTCCATTCTGACTCAAAATGTTCCCTAGGTAGCTTGGTCATCTTGACCGTAGGGTCAGGGTCAGCAATATGGATAAATTTCTTATCTTGCCCAGTCACTACATAGTAGTGTAGCAATTTGCCATTTTTGACTACATGCGCTACGAAAGGGTAAGTTAAGTCATTGTGCTCAAAGAGGGACATATCTGCTCTTATGGTTCGCGTCTCAAAGTTTAGCTTCTCAGCGACCCTAACCAAACCAAAAGCTGTCGTGCCCTCCATGGTAGTTTTGGCTAACTCTCGTAGATGCGCTAGTGAGTAATAGGAGCCGTAGTAACCAAAAACCATGGCCAAAGATGTCACGCCGCAATCCATTTGGTCCACCTGAGGACGGTAGTGTCGACGGCGAAATTTCATAGAAGTCTCCTTTTGAAAATATTTTCTGTAATTATATAGGCTCTGTTGCATTTTAACAATTTGCATCGTATATTGAAGCCTCATATAATGAATAAGTCTATTATAATGTAAACTGTCATTACAAAAACAACTGAATCCCAAAAGTTAAAAAGTGTGCCTGAATGGTAGTTGAATGCCAATGACAAAGTGGACTGATATAGACTTCTTTCAGCTGTTTTCTGATTTTATGTACCTTTGTCAATGATGTGAGACCAAACTAAAGTTATCTAAAAACTTGATATGGTATTCTCTACAAGGAGCTAGCTCCTTGTAGAGTTTTTCTTATTTCGATAGGTGACATCCAGTTTAAAGTTTGCATGGGCAATCGATTGGATTTGTAGAGATAGCGCCCCATCTGTTTGATGAGATCGTCATAGGAATAGAACTGGAGA
>NZ_CABPTS010000022.1:0-35489 GCF_902460385.1 Streptococcus sp. Marseille-P7376 | reverse complement strand
GGATTTCGGAACTTTGACAACTTTAGAACTAGAATTCTCATCACTTTGAATATCAAAAAGGAGAGAACCAATTCGGTCCTCTCCAGATGTTAGCTGACATCAACCCACTACAGTTGACAAAGAGCCAATATCTAAAAAAGCCAGAAATCAACATTTCTGGCTTGAGTTTAAAATTTAGTTTTGATCTTTTTTCTTGTTAGATCGTCTGAATGCAATAAATCCAGGAATAATCACAACCAAAGCGATAATCAGTAACATACCATACTGATTAGAATCACCCTTCTTGGTTTCAGATTGTTCTGATTGACCGTCTTTCTTGCTATTTTTGTATTCTGCTAACAAGTTTGCTTTGTTATAACCCTCATAAACCAGATCCGCATCTTTACCTTTTTCCTTCTTAATCTTTTCTTCCATCTCTGCTTCGATAGCTTTGATTTCTTTAAAGATTTTTTCTGAGCGTTCCAAAGCTTCTTTGGTCACTTCAGGACCAGCCTCTTTCGCTTGTTCATCAGTATAGCCTGCATATTTGGCATCGCGCTCAATCTGTTCTTTATCCCACTCTGCTTCTTTTTCTTTCCATTTTTCTTGGATGCTATTGCCAAAGATTTCTGGATATTTCATAGCCATTTGGTCAATATGCCAAACAGACCAGTACCAAGATTTACCGTCATATTTGGTTGAGCGGTTTTTGAAAGCTTCGTAAGTATCTTCTACATTACCATAGAATGGCACATACGGAGTATTGCGGCTTTGGGCAAGACCGAGCCACATGATACCGCCAAAGGCATTTGGTAGGTTTGGTTTGATTTGATAAACGTGGGCGTCGATTACGTTTTCGTTACCTAGAGCGTATTTATAGACATTTCCGTCAATCTTCTTACCGACTTCAACTAAGTCATCTGCTTTATATTCTGGCAAGTGTTCAAAACGATTTCTTTGTTCCGCGATCACATCATGAACCGTGTATTTCTTATTTGGATCAGTTGGTTCGCGCAAGAGATCAAAAGCTTCATCGTCATAATTTACTTTTGCTTGTGGATCCATCCACTTGATACCTGCATAGGTCCGTGAACGGTTACGTTCCATGTATTCATCAGGTCCGTAAGATTTAGCAATCATAAAGTTGCCATCTTTATCAGTCTTATAGTTATCTGCTTTTTTAGCTACTTCTTCCACGTCTTTAGAAGCAATGACATTTTCCTTATCGTTCAAGTCAACGTGACCAAGATAGTAAGTATTTGCAAAGACAGCATACTTATTCGTTGGGAACTTGATAGCTACGTATTGGTGACCAGACAGGATTTCCATGTACCACAGTTCATTCTTATCTGCTGCAACGATTATATTTCCTTCTGCTGATCCTTTTTCATCCAGAACTTTCGCAACTGTCTCAATAACTTCACGTGCTGTTTTTGCACGAGGCAAAGCAAGGTCAACTAATGATGCTTCTGGAAGACCATCTTTTACAAGTGGATCTTCTTTTAGCACTTTATCATTTGGTGTTGCTGAAACGGTCGCTGTCATAGCTACACCAAGTTCATTAAAGCCATGCGCAGCGAAGTTTCCGTTACTTCCGTTGTCACGATCAGAGTCGTAGACAGCTGTGTATTTCATTTCATTCGCCAAATGCGGATAGGTAAAGCCATTTGACTCATCTTCTATCTTATCGCCATCTTTATAGGTCTTAGCTGGCACAACTACATAGTTTTGATTGTGCCGACCACCGTCAGGGGCGTTTGGATAGTCCTCTGTCCGACCAAATAGAGTAGAGCCATCTGCTGTCAGATCTTTACCGACAATAAAAGCAGAACACGCTTGTGCCACATGAACAGGCAAAAGAGCAACTAACATTGCAAGGAACATTAGTCTGAGCAGTATTTTCTTCATAGTCTATCTCCTTTTGACTATCTGCGGGGCTGGAATCAACTCCCAGTCTAAACAACATAAACCGTAATACCTTAACATTCCTACTTTAGTATACTCTCTTTCTAATCTTTTTGCAAGCGTTTACACAAAATTATGTATATTTTTTATCTAATCTATATTTCCTCTACTTTTTTCTCGAATCAGAGCAGATAAACAAAAAATAGCCCCATCTTATTTAGAGGAAAGGCTATTATTTTTTATCTTATCAGAAAACATCCTGCTATAAAATATTTATAAGCAATTCACTAGAGATTTTGGCAGAGCCGACTTGAGCTTCAAAAAATTTATCTCACTTTTTTAGCCAGCATAGTCGCAAAGCGCAGCTGAATTCGATTGCCGTTTTCATCACGGCGATGGAGGTGGCCAGGATTTTCATTGTACTTGACCAGCTCCCAGTCTTTATAATACTCCGCAAGCTCCCCTTCCTTAAAAGTAAATGGGAAGGGAACAGAGCAAGGGAAGTCCTCTGTATCCATAGCACAGACGATAAGATTGTAGCCGCCAAGCGCTGTATGTTCTTGCATATTGCGGATAATATCTGGAATCCGCTCTGCCTGCAGGAACATAAGTACAACAGTGGAAACAATCAAATCATAAGTCTGGGTTAGACTAGCTGAGTTGATATCGTAGCTACCCACTGGCAGATCCAAATCTTCCTGTTCCACAATGCTACGTAGGATCTCCAGTGCCAGCTCATTCTGATCTACGGCCGTTACTTCAAAGCCTTTCTTAGCCAGAAAGAGGGCATTGCGACCTTGACCGCAACCTAGATCTAAGGCCCGTCCTGGGTGGACAGTCTGCATGGCTTCCAAAACCTCTGAGTGCACTGGATTGCTGCCGTATTTCTTAGGGAAGTAATCCTCAGGCCGACAGTAAAATTCCAAATACCACTCCAAATCATCCGTCAAGGCTTTAACTCGATGCCAAGCTTGGGGCTGGGCAAAAGGATTGTCCTGACCGGCCTCAAAGATGTGCTCAACCAGCTCCTCACCCTCCTCTGACATCTCGACAAACTTAAGACATCCTTTGAGAACAGTGATTTTACCCCAAGTTCCCTCTTTGGTATTGTGCTTGTTATTGACCAGTTCGGGCATGGTCTCAGCTGTCCACACTGGCATACGTTTATAGGCTAGTAATTCTTCTGTCATAAAAATCCTTTCTCTGAAAGCCAAATTTCAAAATTTTAACTGTCTTTATCATACTCGAAAAAGCCAGACTTGACAAGTGCTAGGGTATTCAATGTATCACTATCAAAAAAGCAAGAAATGATTCACTAGTCAATTCTTGCTCATATCATACATTAAGTTTTATTTTATAAATTAAGTCCCCGTATCTTATACGACAGCTTGTCCTGAAGAGCTTTCATCTTGTATTAAAGTTCTTCAACTGCCTTGTCATGTCGCAGTTTTGCTCGCGACATTTGATGGACTCACGCTTGTCTACTCTTAATTCTGTCAGGATCAATTCGTTTCATTTATATTCCCTTCTGATCGTTGTTTTTGAACCCAGGCTTGATATTCTGCATAAGTTGTGAGTGGGGTATCAGAAACCTGACCCTTAGTATCTATACCATAAATCGTCAGTTTCTCTTCTCCCTTAGGAGCCATCCAGTACAAAACTTTGTCAAACCATTCCTCTGGAGTCACGTATTCTTCTTGAGGATAAAGAATCCAATCTCTTTCAGTTATTTTTTTCTCAATTTCAGGATATTCCTCAAAGAGATTGATGTTGGTATCAATAACCTTCCCCTCTGCTTTAAAATCGCTATAAATACTGATGAGACGATCTAATAAATACCCCTTATCTTTTGCAGACTGATCCAGTGTTGTATAATAAAAGTAAGGACCCGCTTCATACATATCTGAACGCTCTTGATACTCTCCTTCTACTTTTCCACTATCAATGTTTAAAACAAAGGTTTTCATATCACCTTGATTATCTTTAACTTCTATATTGATGACGTTCTTAGGATTATTACGATAGCTAAAAATCTTTAAATCAATTGGAAAAAAACTAGAATTATAGTCTGCGACTACTTTGTTTAGATCCACTTCTTTAACGGCTAAGTCTTCTGTTCTATAGTCATAAAGACGGATCTTCCAATAATCTGATTTGGGCATGTTTGTTCTATCGGTTAAATCAACTCCACCTTTATTTGTCATCACTTTCCGCTCGGTTGTATAAAGATAGGTACCATTCCCAAAAGAACCTCTACGTACTAAAACGAATTTTCGTTGATTCCCGAAAAAATATACGTTTTCCTTTACAGAATGGTATTCTTCAATGGAATATTCGACTTTTTCAGGTTCTTTAAATAATTGTTGTAACCCAACAGTACCTACTATAATGAAAGGGATAAGAATTAGGCTAGCTAACACAAATTGAAAAGCATGCTTATTTGATAATATATTCCTCATCGTATCAGTTTCCTCCTGCACCAACTCCGGTTACATATTACTTGCTTCTTCATTTTCTTCTCCTTTTCTCATTCATTCTCAAACACTCATCCCTCCCATTATAGCATAATTCTCAAGTCAGAGTTGAAACCTAAAAAAGACCGGTCACCCAGTCTTTCATCTTGTATTAAAATTTTTCATTTGTCTTGCGATGTCTCGGTTTTGCTCGCGGCGTTTGATGGACTCACGTTTGTCATAGTCGTGCTTCCCTTTGGCTAAGCCCAGGAGGAGCTTGGCATAGCCGTCCTTAAGATAAACCTTGAGCGGCACCAGCGTCATACCAGTTCCCTTGGTTTCCTGCTCCAGCTTTTGGATCTGCTTCTTATGCAGCAGCAGTTTTCTGCGGCGCTCAGGCTCTTGGTTCCAGATATTGCCCTCTTCATAAGGAGCGATATGGACATTGCTGAGCCAGACCTCACCGTTCTTGATTTGGGCAAAGCCGTCTTTGAGATTGATACGGGCAGCGCGGACGCTCTTGATTTCCGTCCCGGTCAGCACCATGCCAGCCTCGATGGTGTCCACGATGGTGTAGTCGTGTCTGGCCTTTTTATTTTGCGCGACGACCTTTCCTTCTCCCTTTGCCATGCTTGGCTCCTTTCTTGACTAGTTCCTTGTAAAATGCCTTCTGGCTCTTGCCTTTCTTGAAATTCTTATTTTTCTTATCTCTGTGGCCTTTTTCTTTAGAAGAATGGCTGCGCTGGTCATCCTCATGGCGTCTCTTTCTGCCTGACCTGCCTCTACTACTCTTGCTAGTCTTTTCTACCAGGTCAAATTCACTAGGCAGGTACTCAAAGTCAATCTCGCCTGTAGCCTTATCCGCTCGGACCAGTTTGATGCGAATCTGCTGACCGACCTTGAAGACCACGCCAGACTTTTCTCCTTGCAGGGTCATCGTCCGCTCATTGTAGCTGTAAAACTCTGGCAGGTTGGTGACATGAATCAGGCCTTCGACCGTATTGGGCAGCTCGACAAAGAGTCCAAACTTAACCACGCTTGAAACCACACCGTCAAACTCTTCCCCGACAAATTCCTCCATGTACTCAGCCTTCTTCATGGCTTCGACTTCCCGCTCAGCCTCGATAGCTCGACGCTCTCGGCTGGAAGACTGGCTTGCAATGTCTGGAATTACTCGCTCAAAATGCTCTGCTATTGCTTTAGACTTGCCATAATCCCGTACCATCCGGTGAACCAGAAGGTCAGGATAACGACGAATCGGACTGGTGAAATGCGTATAAAACTCTGCTGCCAGACCATAGTGGCCGTGATTGTGCTCAGAGTAGCGAGCCTGCTGCATGGAGCGCAAAAGCATCATGGACAGGACATCCTCATAAGGCTGGTCTTTCACCGCCTCCATAATATCCTGCAGAGCCTGCTGACTCATAGAGCTAGCCGTCCCGTATATCCGAATCCCAAAGCTAGAGGCGTAGTCGATAAACTTCTGCACCTTCTCCGCCTTAGGCTCCTCGTGAATCCGATAGATGAAGGGCAGATTTAGCTTGGCAAAATGCTCAGCCACCGTTTCATTCGCCACCAGCATAAAGGACTCAATCATTCGCTCGGCAATTCCCCGCTGACGCAGAACAATATCCACTGGGCGTCCTTCCTTGTTGACCATGATTTTGGCTTCATTGGTATCAAAGTTAAGCGCACCACGTTTAAAGCGCATGCTTTCCATAATCTCATGCAGCTGGACCATGCTGTCAATACTAGGCACAATGGCTTTGAACTGCGCAGCTTTTTCCTCATCTCCTGCGATGATGTCGTTGACATCACTGTAAGTCATGCGGAAGGTCGTCTTGATAACAGTCTGGGTAATGGTATGCTTGACCACGCGCCCCTTGGCATCTATCTCCATGATCGCCGACTGGGTCAGCCGATCCACATTGGGATTGAGGGAACAGATACCGTTGGACAAGCGCTCTGGCAGCATAGGTACCACGCGGTCGGTCACATAGACTGAAGTTGCCCGATTAAGGGCTTCCTTGTCCAGCTCAGAGCCTTCTTTGACATAGTAGGACACATCTGCGATATGGACGCCAAGTTCAAAGTTGCCATTTTTCAAGCGCTTGATATGGACAGCATCGTCCAAGTCTTTGGCATCCGCTCCATCGATGGTGAAGGTAATCTCTTCTCGCAGGTCCAAACGCCCTTCCAAATCACTCTCTGTCGGTGCATCTGGAACTCGCTCGGCTTCTTCCAAGACCTTTTCTGGAAATTCGGAGACAATGTCCATAGACTCCAGCACTTCTAGTACATCGATGCCAGGGTCGTTGACATGACCTACTACATCGACCAGACTCGCCACAAAGAAATCGTGTTTCTTGGTCGGATATTTGTCAATAGCAACCTTGAGTATCTCTGTACCATCCAAAACCAAGGCTGGTTTTTTGACATAAATAGGTTGGCTGATTTTCTGGTTTTTCGAGCGGATGTAGCCTGCATACTTGGGCTTTTCCTCATCCAGAACCAGCTGGCCAACTGCCGTGGTCAGGCTGTGCTCCAGAATATCGATAATCTTAGCCTCAGCTGACGTTCCCTTGATCCGGTCTGCCACCTTGGTAATGACTACTTCCACCGTATCGCCATCAATGGCATGATTGACGTCATTACGGCCGACAAAGAGGTCATCCTCTTCCTCATTCAGGGTGACAAAGCCAAAGCCATTCTTGTGGGCATGAAAAATACCTTTGAGCGTCAGACGCTCCTGCTTTTTCTTCTCATAAAGCTCAATCCGCCCAGTATCATCAAAGCGAATCTGATGCTTTCTTTCCATCTGGGAGATAGTCTTGACCAAGTCACTAAAGTCCTTGGAAGACTCTTTCCCCAAAGCAGACGCCAGCTCATCTACGCTAACCTGCTGCCTGTCTTTTAAATATTCAATAATTTCTGATTTCATACTTTCTTTCTATTCATTATTGGTCTATTGACCTTTACTGATCCTCTTTTAGACTTTAAAAAAAGGCCAAGACAAAGTCAGAGCCCATTTTATTTACTAGATAATACCGCCAATACCAAGGCAATCAGCAACCAGAAAAAGATCATAACTCCCGTTAATCGCTGCATGACTGCTTCAAATCCACGTGCCTTAGACCGCTCGAAGAGATCATTGGCACTAGAATCAAACACGTTGCTAGACTGATTTTTGGTTGGCTGCATGAAAATTGCAATAATAATAAAAGCTGATAAAATAACTAAAATTGTTAATAATAGGCTATACATAAACAAAACTCCTTAAAATCTCATCTATTTTATCATAAAATCTATTTAGATTCAAGATGTAAGGTTACTTTTCTTTCCTTGGGGCAATACTTCAAAACCTCAATCTTGTCAGGATGAGTCTTGATGTTTTTGCTGGTCAGATAATTCTGACTGCCGCAACTGGAGCATTTCAAATGAATTTTAACGCGCACTAGATTTCCTTCTTTTTCAATAAATTTCTAAAACAAAAAAGGTTGATGAGGAGACTGACTGCTACTAAACCGGCCGTAGCATAAAAGACTGAATGATAGCCTGCTGTCGCTGCAATGGCCGAGCCAGACATGGGGCCGATGACACCTCCCAGATAAAAGAAGATCTGGTTGTAACTAAAGATTCGGGAAATTCCAAACTTAGGCGTAATCTTGCTCAATAGAGCGTTGACTCCCGGCACCAAAGCTCCAGTTCCTAAGCCAAACAAGAAACGGTAAAAACCGAGCTGAAGAGAGGAGGCTGCATGAGCACAGAGTAGGTAAATGATTATGGAATAAAACTGAGCTAAAACCAGCAGGCGATGATTGCCCATCCGATCCCCCAATCGCCCCAGAAGACTAGAACTCATCATGCTGGACAGACCCATACTAGAGACAATCAGACCAGAGACAAAAATCAGATTGTCTGTCTGACCTAGCTCCCGAATGTAAAGGGATAAGATAGGGCCAATAGACTGGGCTGCAAACTGAATGACAAAGCTAGTCAGAAAAAGATTCATCAACAGCTTAGGATATTTGATCTGACGTATTAGCTCTCTAAAGCCAATCTCCTCTTCCTTGGTCACTGGGCTAAAATCTTCTTGGATGAAAGCAACCGTCATCAGAGTCGCAATCAGAAAGAAAAAGCCAATCAACAGAAAGACATTGCGGATACCAAAGACTTCAGCAATCACTCCGCCAATCAAAGGCCCCATGAGATTGCCAGCAACAACACCTGTTGCCAAAGTTCCCAGCGCATAACCCGTCTTGTCCTTAGGAGCCTGACTGGCAATCAGAGCTGTACTGTTGGGAACATAACCAGCAAAAACGCCATTGAGAAAGCGCAAGACTAAGAGCCAGAAAATATTGGGCACAAAGGCAAGGCCTCCCATGGTAAAGACCATTGCCGTAGCAGCCCGAATCATCATAGGTTTCCGCCCATAGCGGTCGGCCAGACTGCCCCAGACAGGAGATAGAAAGGCCGCTGAAACAGCCGAAAGGGCAATACCCAGACCAGCATAGTACTCCACTTCATGACCACGCGCGCCCAGCTGCTCCACAAAAAGGGGCATAAAAGGAGTGACCAGAGAAATGCTGGCACCTGTCAGGAAGTTGCCAAACCAAGCGATTTTCAGATTATGTTTCCAATTTACTTGTACCGTGATAGAATCATCTTCTTTCTGTTTTTAAAAGCTGATCAACTTGAGCCAAAGTCTCCTCCACACTCCCATTATTCTCAATGAGCACATCCGCCCTCTTTCGCTTTTCTTGGAGAGATAGCTGAGCTGCTATGCGTTTTTCAGCCTCTTCCAGATTAAGAGCATTTCGAGCCATGAAGCGGCTGAGCTGAGTTTCCTCCGCCACATCCACCAGCCAGATCTGGTCAAACCAGTCTTCATATTGTAACTCAAACAGCAAGGGAACGTCAATAAAAAAGACAGCTTCCGTTTCTGCTAGCAAGTCCCGTCGACGAGCTAGTTCCTCTCGAATAATCTCGTTCTGAATCTGACTGGACTGGGCCAAGAGTTCGGGATTGCCAAAAAGCATAGCTCCCAGCTTGGGTCGGTCCAAGCGTCCATCTTCCTGTAAAATAGCAGAACCAAAAGCGGATAAGAGAGCTTGATAAAGTCGGCCCCCCGGCTCCTGTAGCTCATGCACTACCTGATCTGCATCGATGACCTGATAGCCTTGCTGCCTCAAAAACTCTGTCACAGTTGACTTACCCGAGGCAATGCCACCCGTAATCCCGATAATTTTTGCCATGAAAATCACCTCGCTTTTTGACAATGAGGGCAGAGATGAGTACCGCGTCCGCCTAGCTTGATTTTCTCAATGGGACTGCCACAGCGAGCACAAGGCTGACCAGTCTTTCCATAGACCTGCAGAAAATCCTGCATAGTGCCATCCTCACCCAAAGCATTTCGGTAGGTCCGAATGGTCGAGCCTCTCTTTTCAATCCCAAGCTGCAAAACTTCTATAATCTGCTCACGTAGGCGCTTCACTTCAGCAGGCTTCAGACTATCTGCTGGTCTAGTCGGATGAATGCACGCCCGCCAAAGCGCCTCATCTACATAAATATTGCCCAGACCAACGACCAAGGTCTGCTCCAGCAAATAGGGTTTGATGGGCTTCTTGGAACGACTCAAAGCTGCTGCAAAAGGTGGCAAAAGAAAGTCCGAATCTGTCGGCTCAGGACCAAGCTTTCTAGCAGTAAAATAAGCCTCCAGCTGGTCCTTTCTCAACAGCTCCATGGTACCGAACTTGCGAACATCCTCATAAACAAGTGTCCCACCATCCATCATCTCAAAAAAGACATGGGCATGCTTGCGCTCAGGCACCGCTCCAGGATAAAAAAGATACTTGCCTTCCATTCGCAGATGGGAAACCAGCACTCCATCCGTCAGATAAAAGAGTAAATACTTGCCCCGACGGCCAATTTTTTCAATGGTCTGACCTGGCAAGTCATGGACAAAAGCATCCACTCCCGTGCCAATCATCTTGGCATAGCGGACCTGCACTTGTCCAATCGTCTTGCCAACAACCAGACGTTCCAAACCGCGCAGAACCGTTTCCACTTCAGGTAATTCAGGCATAAAGCTCCTTTCTATCTTCTTTTAGTCAGAAATATACTCTAAAATATCAGCAGGCTGACAATCCAGCGTTTCACAGATAGCCAGCAAGGTTGCAAAGCGAATACCCTTAGCCTTACCTGTTTTTAGAATAGACAAATTTGCTTGTGTAATGCCAATAATTGTCGCCAATTCTTTAGAGGTCAAGCCCTTTTTTTCCAATACTTTATCTAAATTAACTTTGATTTTTCCCATCACACAAAACCATCTACATCTTCTTGAATTGTCTTCCCCTTTTTTATGACAAGATGCAAGACCCCTAAGACAACTACCAAAGCCAGACTATCCATATAGGGCAGAAATATATTATCTACAAGCTCTATCCAAGACTGTATAGATTTTTGACCGATAAAAATATCCCATATGACACTTCCAATAGGTAAGCAAGTGATTAAAATCAACATGTATCTGCTAAGCCTATAACTTTCATCTGTAAAAAGTTGATGGTTTATCATGCTGTGTAAAAATCTTCGAATCAGTCCAAAAAGCAAAATAGGAAGCAACCCCAACCAGATCATCTCATAAGATAACCTCAATAACTCTCCAAGCGGAGTAGCAGTTGATTGCCAGTTATAAATCATCAAGATAATACCTACAAAACCTCTAGCTAAAAACCAGAAGGCACAAAATACTTGTACCAAGAAGGTGATTGTGGTTATCACTTGTTTCAGAATTTGCATTTTCATAGCTTGCCTCCTTATTGTTTTACGATAATTCATTCTCACAATTATTATAAAACAATAATTCAATTCAGTCAAGAAATATTGTAAAACGATAATTCAATTCAGTCAAGAAATATTGTAAAACGATAATTCTAAAACTAAGAAAATTGGTTTAAAACCAATTCTCTGTTAATACTCCTTCTCATTATAGCCGAAGTCCGCCAAGTCCAGCTTCTTGTCCCGCCAATTTTTCTTGACCTTGACCCAGGTTTCGAGATAGACTTTATCACCCAGCATGATTTCAATATCGCGACGGGCCATTTTCCCAATCTTCTTGAGCATAGCTCCCTGTTTACCAATGATAATGCCTTTTTGGCTGTCACGCTCCACCATGATGGTCGCTCGGATATGGATTTTGTCCGTCTCCTCGTCCCGCTTCATACTCTCAATAACCACCGCCACTGAGTGAGGAACTTCCTGTTCCGTCAGCTTGAGAATTTTCTCCCGAATCATCTCAGACACCAGAAAACGCTCTGGATGGTCGGTAATCTGATCTTCTGGGAAATACTGGAAGCCTTCTTCTAGATTGTTGCTGAGAATATCAACCAGATGGGAAACATTGTTGCCTTGCAGAGCTGAAATCGGCACGATTTCTTTGAAGTCCATCTGCTGACGGAAATCATCAATTTGCGCTAAAAGCTGATCCGGATGGACTTTATCAATCTTATTAACCACCAAAATAACTGGTACCTTAGCCGCTTTCAGACGTTCGATAATCATGTCATCGCCCTTACCACGCGCCTCATCAGCCGGTACCATAAAGAGAACAGTGTCCACCTCACGCAACGTACTGTAAGCTGCTTCCACCATGAAATCACCTAGAGCCGTCTTAGGCTTGTGGATTCCCGGCGTGTCGATAAAGACAATCTGCTCCTTATCCGTCGTGTAAATGCCCATAATCTTATTGCGTGTAGTCTGGGCCTTGTCACTCATGATGGCAATCTTTTGCCCCATGACATGATTCAAAAAGGTTGATTTCCCAACATTAGGGCGTCCTAAAATGGCTACAAAGCCTGATTTAAAAGTCATTATTTTACCTCTATTATTTCCATTAAAACAGCAGAAAATCGGGGATAACCGCCGATTTTCAAATTCTTAAAAAATCCAATCCCAAATTTTGGGAACAAAAATAATCAGCCCTGTCACAACTGCAAAGCCTGACACGACCAGAACAGCTCCCGCCGCCATATCCTTAGCATTCTTGGCCCGCATAGAAAAGTGATAGTCACTAGCCAGATCCACCACATTTTCAACGGCAGAATTCATAATTTCAAAGGCGATGACTAGAAAAATGCTCAGCAGCAAAAAAAGCCACTCCGCCGCAGAAATACGAAAAATCAAGCCTGCAATGATAGCAGCAACAGCCGAAAGAACATGACTCTTCATATTCTTTTCTTCCTTAAAGGCCGTGAAAATCCCCGTCAGGGCAAACTCCAAACTCGAAATGACATCTCGGTTCTTCCATTTGCGCTTGTTTTTTTTATTGTCTTGTAAGTCCATAAGCCGTTAAAATTTCTTCCTGTAAGCCAAACATTTCTGCTTCTTCTTCTGGCGTATAATGATCATAGCCATTGATATGCAGAAAACCATGCACCGCCAAAAAACCCATCTCCCGTTCAAAACTGTGGCCATATTCTTCTGCCTGCTCCCGCGCCTTGTCCACCGAAATGAAGAGCTCGCCGATATAAGCATCAAAATCCTCCAGCATCTCAGCCAGCTCAGGATTGTCCGCCAAATCTTCCTCGTCAAAGGCAATATCCAGCTCTGGCTTGTATTCCAGACTGATGACATCCGTCGGTCGGTCGGTGTCTCGATATTCCAAATTGAGCTCATGGCTGCGCTCATTGGTCACAAAGGTCACAGCCATTTCCTTATTTTCTTTGCCCGTTTTCTGAGCCGCAAACTCCAAGATTTCCTGAGTCTGCTTGATGATTTCTTGGGAAACCTGACCAGTCTCATCCACTATTTCGATATACATGTCCCACCTACCTTGCTAGTATCATTTTCATTATATCATATTCAGACAAGGATGAGGGGCCCTAGGATACATTTTTGAAAATTCCTCCTTTTAAGCCGACAGGCTGTATCCGCACTTGAAATAAAAAAGCTGAGAATTTTTCCCAACCTTTTCTATCAAGTGCTAATTGCAACCTTAATTCCCTTGTATTGTCCTAATTTAACTAAGCAAGAAACTGAGTTTTATCTTTTTTTTGCATTATGATTTGGAATAAATTAGGCAATATTTGGGGCAAACATAACAAAAACCCTTTATTTACAAGGGTTTTCTTTGTGGATTTATGCTAATTGCCGGGATCGAACCGGCGACCTCATCCTTACCATGGATGCGCTCTGCCAACTGAGCTAAATCAGCAGTACTTATCTACTATATCATGTAGATAAACACTTGTCAATATCCTTTCTCATTTTTTTGCAAAATATTCTTCCCTAGTTAGATAGTAATGCACTCGTGTCACAATGCGCCCTTCCTCATGCTTGTCCCAAGCCGCATAAGGCTCTTCGTGGGAAAAGATCATCCCCGACTTTTGCATGACCCGACCAGAGGCAGGATTATGGATATCATGGAGGGCTACCAACTTGTTCATCCCAATCTCCTCAAAGGCTAGTTTAATCACCGCCTGATTGGCTTCCGTCGTATAGCCCTGATTCCAGTATTTTTTATTGATCACATAGCCAATAGCTGCCGTTTTTAAGTCCAACCGAATCTTATGCAGGTCAATCGTCCCGATAAACTCTCCCGTCTCCTTCAGCTCGATCCCCCAACGCCCCAAAGGATTAGCGAGGTAAAACAAGGCAATATTATTGCGAGTTTCTTCTAGATTTTTGTTAGTCTCAAAAGTATAACGAGTATTTTCCTCATCCGAAGCATATTCAAACATGGCTGGGGCATCATCCAAGGTCACCGGGCGCAGAATCAGCCGCTCAGTTTCTAGTCTAAAATGACGGGCCAGTTTGACATAGATATTTTCCATCAAATTCTCCCCATTTTTCTTACCAGAATAGCACAATTCCCAGATAAAAACAATCCTTCCCAATTTTTTCTTGCTTTTTGAAACAGTTTTATATAAAATAAAATCATCACAATATTCGACTCGGCTCTCTCCGTAATTTCCTATTATTGAGGGACTGGATTTAGAAAAAGGAGTAAACCTTTATGTTAATTGGAATTCCTAAAGAACTTAAAAACAACGAAAATCGCGTTGCCCTGACCCCAGCTGGTGTTCACAGCTTGGTTGGCCTCGGCCATCGCGTACTCATCGAGACTAATGCTGGATTAGGCTCCGGCTTCACAGATGCTGACTACCAAAAGCAGGGAGCAGAAATCGTCCCTACTGCTGCAGAAGCTTGGGCTGCTGAGCTGGTTGTTAAGGTTAAAGAACCACTGGAAACTGAATACCAGTTTTTGCGTGATGACCTTCTACTCTTCACTTACCTGCACATGGCTGCTGCTCCCAAATTGGCTGATGCCATGGTAGCTGCCAAAACAACAGGTGTAGCCTACGAAACTGTACGCGATAATCAAGGTCACCTCCCCCTTTTGGTGCCGATGAGTGAAGTTGCTGGTCGTATGGCTGTTCAAATCGGAGCTCATTTCCTGACCAAGCAGGCGGGCGGATCTGGTGTCCTCTTGGGAGGGGTGCCAGGGGTGCCAAAAGGTAAAGTTACCATCATCGGAGGCGGGGTCGTGGGGACTCATGCCGCCCGTATCGCTCTAGGACTTGGAGCTCATGTTACTATCTTGGATATTAGCGCCAATCGCCTATCTGTGCTAGAAGATGTCTTTGGTCACCAAATCCAAACGCTCATGTCCAATCCATTTAATATTGAAGAAAGCGTTCGAGATGCGGATGTCGTTATTGGAGCTGTTCTCATCCCTGGGGCAAAAGCACCTAAACTAGTAACCGACGATATGGTCAAACAAATGCGCCCAGGTTCTGTTATTGTGGACGTAGCAGTTGACCAGGGTGGGGTCATCGAAACAGCTGACCGAGTGACTACTCATGATGAACCAGTCTACGAAAAACACGGTGTCCTCCATTATGCGGTGGCCAATATCCCTGGTGCGGTAGCCCGTACTTCCACTATTGCCCTGACCAATGTCACCCTACCTTATATCGAGGCGCTGGCAGGCAAAGGCTTCAAACAAGCCATTGCTGAAAATGAAGGCCTGCGCCAAGGTGTGACGACCTACCAAGGTCACATCACTAGCCAGCCCGTTGCAGAAGGTTTGGGATTGGGCTATACCTCTATTGACCAACTTGTATAAAAATTAAGAAAGAGCAGATTTCACCCTTCTGCTCTTTTCTTATGCTATTCTGTTTCTTCTTCTATCGCCTCATCTGCTCTTGGTTTAACTGGCACAGACTCATAAGCTCGGATAATCTCCGCCACCACTGGATGGCGGACCACATCCTTAGCCGATAAATGCACAAAATCAATCTGGGAAATGTTTTTCAACTTCTCCTGAGCGTCAATGAGTCCAGATTTGACATTGCGAGGCAGGTCAATCTGGCTGATGTCTCCATTGACAATCATCTTGGACTGGAAGCCGAGACGTGTCAAAAACATCTTCATCTGCATGATGGTGGTGTTCTGAGCTTCGTCCAGAATCACAAAGGCATCATCCAGCGTCCGCCCCCGCATATAGGCTAGGGGTGCAATCTCGATAATCTCTCGCTCCATCAGGCGCGTTGTCTGATCCTTACCTAAAATCTGATACAAGGCATCATAGACTGGTCGCAGATAAGGATCCACCTTCTCCTTAAGGTCACCAGGAAGAAAGCCCAGACTCTCACCAGCTTCAACTGCTGGTCGTGTCAGAATAATCCGCTTGACCTGACCACGCTTGAGAGCTGTCACCGCCAAGGTCACCGCCAGAAAGGTCTTCCCCGTTCCGGCTGGACCGATACCAAAGACAATATCATGATTTTTAACGCTATCCACATAGATTTTTTGGCCCAGTGTCTTGACCCGAATTGGTTTGCCATAGCTGTCCTTGATAATCTCTTCTTCATAAAGTGCTACAAACTTATCAATCTCACCATTTTTGACCATGGTAATAGCTGTCACCACATCAGGTGTAGCAATCGTCATACCACGATTGATCAAGACCAAGAGAGCCTGGATGACCTGTCTGGCCTCCTCACAGGCGGCCTCTGTTCCCAAAATCTGCACAATCTCAGTTCGGGCATGGATGGTCACCTTCAATTCCTGCTCCATCAGGCGCAGATAGCGTTCATTAGAGCCAAAGAGATGAAAAGAATCATCTGGATGGCCTAGCTTCAATTCTACTGAATGTTCCTGCAAATAAAGAACCTCTCTATTTTAAATTTTTTTGAATGAATTACCTTTATTATATCAAAGCAAGCTGAAAATGGCTATTCCCAGCAATTATCTGCTTAATGAGCCTGATACTCTTCCCAAATCGCATCAAACTCGCCCAAGTTAAAGGAAAAATTTGCATGCTCCTCGAGAAAACGGCTGACCTCATCAAAATCATCCGTGTGCTTGGGAAATGTCGTGTCCTGAAAAGCTAAATCTGCTAAAATAGCCTTGGGCTCCTTGCTCTTAGGATTGCGCTCTGTCATCAGCCAACTGTAAAATGATTTTCTCATAGGATCCTTTCTAATTCATAATTATATACCACGGTAAATTTCTACCAATTTTTGAAGTTTGGCAAGAATTTGCTGCTTCTTCAACTCTCGAGCGCCCTTACGTCGAGAAGTTGGCGGAATAATATCATCTAGATCAGTCCCACCACTTTCCGCATATCCTTTTTGGATCGCTTTATTAATAAATAAACGATAACCTTTCCCAAGATTTTCATCATCAGCTAGTTTTTGAATAGAATCTTCTTTTTCTTTTTTAGCATAAGTATAAAAGGAAGTTAAAATAGATTCATTATCCTGTAATTGAGATAAATCGGTATCATTGATAAATCCAATAACCAACTCTTCTTTGGCACGGATATCAATACTAGAACGAATCACACGACTAACTTCTGCTTTCATTACTTCTTTAGACTCAGAATTCTTCGATTTTTCAACAATCAATGCCAAGATATAGTCTAGGTTAATCTCATCGGTTTTTAGTAATTCAATTTCAAATTCGACATCTGAAAGGTCAACATCCAAATCCTTAGTCTTTTCATAGTTTTTAAGGTTCAAAAATTCATCTCGAATTTCCACATAAGCGCTTCTTAAATCCTGAAGATAACCTTCAGAAATAGGTTTGTCGATTTCTTGGAATTCGTCATAATTTCGAAGAACATTATCAAGCTTCAACAACTCACCAAATAACTTAACAAACTCTTTTTTCTCATGCTCTGTTTCAATTTCTTGCGGATTAGGGAATCTTTCCAGAATTTCCTGACAAACCGCAGTATAGCCTTTGACCTCGATACCCGTCACTTGATCCACGAAACCATCCATGTATTCACTAAAGCTTTTTTCTAAGATGATTTCAAGCTTATTGGTGTCTCCAAAAGTCTTAATAGCTTCTTGCGTAGCCTTTTCTAAATCACGGAAACAAACAATATTCCCAAAAGGTTTAACCTTGTTAAAAATTCGATTAGTTCTCGAGAATGCCTGAATCAAACCATGATAACGTAGGTTTTTGTCAACAAAGAGAGTATTCATAGTTGGAGCATCAAATCCCGTCAAAAACATTCCCACTACAATTAGAAGGTCCACTTCCTTGGACTTAACTCGTTTAGAAAGATCACGATAGTAATTTTGAAACTCTTTTCCATCGGTTGAGAAGTTGGTCTTGAACATTCGATTATAGTCATCAATCGCTTTAGAAAGAAACTCTTTAGAAGATAGAGGCATAGTTGTATCTTGAGGTTCTAGCTCTTCGTCTTGAATTTCACCATAAGCTGACTGTTCTTCGTTTGGCGCAAAGCTAAAGATGGTTGCGATTTTCAATCGTTTAGCTTCTGGTAATGCCACCTGTTGCCGTTGGAGTTCTTCATAGTATAATTTTGCTGCTTCAATACTTTGTACAGCTAACATGGCATTAAATCCAAACAGTTGTTTTTGCTTATGAGTATAGTGTTGATTTCGATGCGTTTTGTCATTATAAACTCTCAACAGGTATTCTGTGATGGTTGCTATCCGCTCTGGGTGTAGGAGAAGTTCTTTCTCCATCTTTTTGAGTTTCTTCTCATCAAGCTCTTGACCGACTGCCTTTTCTGCGTCTCTATATTTATTGATTTCAGGCTTGATATAGTTATAGTCAACCTTGAACTTCAATACTTTTTTATCTCGAATAGCATCTGTGATAACGTAGTTATGAAGTTGTTCTCCAAAAACTTCTTGTGTCGTTTCACCCGTTAAGCTATTTTCTGGGAAAATCGGTGTCCCTGTAAATCCAAATAAGGCATACTGTTTAAAGGCCTTTTTGATGCGCTTCTGAGCCTTCCCAAACTGGGAGCGGTGACACTCGTCAAAAATCAAAACACATTTTTTACCATAGATTTCATGATTTGGATTTCCTGTTATAAATTTGTTTAACTTTTGAATGGTTGTGACAACAATTTTTCCATCATTTTCTTCGATACTACGTTGTAGTTCTTTTGTATTATTGCTACCATTGACTGAATTTGGTTGAAATTTTTGATATTCCTTCATGGTTTGATAGTCTAAGTCTTTTCTATCTACGACGAATATCACTTTGTCAATATAGTCCAAATCTGTCGCCAAGCGAGCAGTCTTAAAGCTGGTCAAGGTTTTCCCTGAACCCGTCGTATGCCAGATATAGCCACAGGCATTGATAGTGCCAAAGTTCTTCATTTCATTAGATGAATGAATCTTGCGCAAAATACTCTCAGTAGCTGCTATCTGATAAGGGCGCATGATGAGCAAGGTATTATCAGCATCAAAAACACAATACTTGGTCAAGACTTCCAAGAGCACTCGCTTGCTCAAGAAAGTGACAGTAAAGTCTTCTAAGTCGTGGATTGTTTTATTCTTGCGGTCTGCCCATTCACAGGTGAACTCATAATGATTTTTATTTTGAGCCGTCGTATTGGCAAAGTAGCGTGTATAGGTCCCATTCGAAATAACAAAAATCTGAACATACTTATACAAAGAATTCTCACTATTGAAGCTTTCCTTACTATAACGGTGAACCTGATTAAAGGCTTCTTGTAGACTAACTCCACGCTTCTTCAATTCAATCTGAACTAGAGGAAGCCCGTTTACTAGGATGGTCACATCATAACGATTGGTATGACTCCCCACCTGAGTCACTTGATTAATGACCTGCATGCTGTTGTTGTGGATGTTTTTCTTATCAAGGATGAAAATATTTTTAATTCGCCCATCATCAAAGACAAAGTCGTAGATATGATTTTCTTGGATTTTTCGTGTTTTTTCAACTAGCCCTTCATTGGGACAGTCCAGATACTCCACCACAAAGCGATTCCACTCAGTATCCGTAAAGGTCACCTTATTTAGTTTTTCAATTTGGACCTTGGCATTAGCTAAGAGCTCCGCAGGCGTATGGATATCTAGTCGTTCGTAGTTAAGATAATTAACCAAATCAGAAATCAGCTGATTTTCCAAATCTGCCTCAGACTGAAATGCTCTATCTGTGCGATACTCTGGTTGATACTCAGCCAAGAGAATCCCTTCATTTGTCTCCGCAATTACTTCATGTACTTTTGAATAATCAACCATAGTATGTTTCCTTTTATTGTATTAATTGAGATTCTTTCTCAAAATGATTAAAAAATTTATCTAGTAAAGTTTAATAATTGTTCTCTCCAGTATTCATACTGTTTCTGTCTTAGTTCGATTTCTTTTGGAAGGCCCTCAGAAAGAGAGTTGGTTAGGGTGTTAAAATTGTCAAGAATGGAGATAATATCCTTTTGCCTATTAATAGATGGAATAATAAACTTAAACTTTTTAAATTTAGTCATATCTACTGAAGCAAAGTTTCCTTGCAAAGTATTTTGACGACAGAATTCATCCAGTTTAAAACAGTAGTAGTATAAAAAAATTGGAATAAACAATCCAGAAATCCCCTCTTTTGCTAACAAACAAGTAAATCTTTGGTTTGCCAAAAAATCCTGTGTCACTAATGCATGATATCCTACTGTAGCCGAAGTAGCAATAATAATAGAATTTGCAGGGAAAAGGTCTCCCTTTACTGCACTTTCAGTAATATGTTGAATCGAATCTGATAGTATCCCTCCATTTTCACGAATATCTTCCATTCTGAACCATGGTATGGTACCGCTTCTCCAGTTATCTAAATTTGTTTTAGTAGGGGTATAGCCATTCTTGGTATTGAAAATTTGCCCCAACTCCACTCGAATTGGACCAAATACCCAGTTCAATAGCTTAATTAGGTCAGATTGTGCCCATGCCACTGTCCACTGTCCACTGTCCACTGTCCACTGTCCACTGTCCACTGTCAGGATACACGCCTTCGGCGGTAAATGTCAAGAGTTTTTCTCGAAAATATTCATACTGTTTTTGGCGAAGTTCAATCTCCTTGGGCAGTCCGATATTTAAGTCGTTACAAACCGTATCAAAGTTATCTAAAACTTGAACAATACGAGATTGAATTTCTAGAGATGGGACTGGGATTTTGAATTTTTCAGTATCATTACTAGAAATTTGTGGCATCTGCATATTATTAGCGATGTTTTGAAAATGTTCTTTATTATGAACTAAGTAATGATAAATATATCTTAAGTTGATATCTTCATTGTCTGAACTGTATGACCAAAATTCATTTTTAAAACTAAATGGTTTTGTACAGTATTCAAAATCAATAATTCCACGAGATTTTACAACAATTGCCTCTTCTGTATGAATATCTTTATCGGGAATATCTCCATAGTTCACATCAGCGTAAGTCTTTCCTCCTGCAAAGATACGGATTGGCGCACCATCTTTGTGAAGTAATTTCATCTGACTAGCTGTAATTTTAGTTCCTTTTCCTTTTTTTAGACATTCGTTCAACGTCTTCCACTCAACCTGATAGACCTCATCCTCAAATGATAAGAGCTTATCTCGATAAAAAGAATATTGCTTTTTACGTGAGGTCAATTCTGAGGTCAATTCTGAGGTCAATTCTGTAACATATTCAGTCATTTTGTCAAGTATTTGCACGATTTTTTCTTGAATTCCTAGAGGAGGAATTGGAATGAGAAACTTTGAATAAGTTCCAATCCATTGTCTACCATGTTGATCTGGTTTATAAGTTATTGTACCCAAATAATGCCATACATAGCGTAATAAAACTTCGCTTTTAAATTCATCTTTTATCGTTAACATTTTCATTGCTGATGATTTTACTTTAAATTTAAAATCTACCCATTGTTTTGATGTAGTAAAATCATCAAAAATGATAACAGGATTGTTTTTGCTAGCTTGATAAATACCGTCTTTTTCATTTGTATAGCCTAAAATAAATGATTGCCCCGCAGTTAAAACAGGAATTTCATTACTTTCAATATAAGCTTTACTTGATACAATATATTTGGTTGGCTGCTCATAATCTACCACTTCCCCCAACTCTTTCCACTCAACGGGACAGTTTTGGATTTCTTCTAGGATGTTCATCACTTACCTCCTTCCTTGGCTAGATTTTCAATACTTTTAATTTCCTTGAGGTAATCTTTTTCAACTTGACTAAGGGTCTTGGTTTGATAGCTCTTATATTCCTTATCTACCTTCTGCTTCATCTGTTCACGAGAGATAGAACCACTATTATCCAGCAAGTCTTCTCCAGTAGCCAGAAGAATGCGATCTACGTGAGTCACCCAGTCAGCCATGGTCATGACTTCTTCTCGCTCTGCCTGTCTTTCCGCAAAGTCTAGATATCCTGATACAAGCTGATTGAGCCCACGGAGTTCCTTTTCTGTCAGATAGTTCTTGGCAACTTTTGCTTCAGATAGAGTAGGGAGGTCGCCCTTAAAAGTGGTCAAGCCCATAAACTCCTTTTCACTATCGATACGGTTATAGATGAGTTCACTCGCAGTATTGTGGTGAATGGCATAATGCATCTTGTTTTGAACCGTCGCAAAGAATTTCTTTGCCTCTGGTGAGTTTGCATTGTAGTCACTTGATGTCGCGAAAAGATCTAAAACCTGACGGTAAAAGACTTTTTCGCTTGATCGAATGTCTCGGATTCTTTCCAAGAGTTCTTTAAAGTAAGAGCCTCCACCTAAGTTTTTCAAGCGCTCATCATCCATAGCGAAGCCTTTAATCAGATACTCCTTTAAGACTGTCGAAGCATAGTGTCTGAACTGGATTCCACGAGGAGAACGCACACGATAACCAATCGCTAAAATCATATCGAGATTATAGTAGGCGACTTTTTTTGACTGAGTTTTACCAGCTATTGCACCGTGACGAGTGGTTGTCAACTGATAGTTGACAACCACTGCTTCATCCAATTCATCATCCTCAAATATTGCCTTGATATGTTTACTAATGTTTTGCTTGGAAGTCTGAAAGAGCTCAGCTAGTTCTTGTTGGGTCAGCCAGACTGTTCCATTATCCAGATGAAGCTCAATAGCAGACTTGCCGTCATCTGTTTTATAGAGAATCACATCATTTACCACGGCTCAGTTCCTCTACAATCTTATCTATCTCTGCACGCAAGTGGTCAATCTTGACAACAGTCTCAGCAATTTCTTTATTGAGCTCATCAATATCAATCTTCTCACGTGTGTCTTCTTGTTCCACATAGGTTGATACGGACAGATTGTAATCCTGCTCTGAACCAATAACATCATTATCAACAAGAGCTGCCTTATAGTCCACACTTTGATAATTAGAGAATAATTCGACAATATGTTCGATATTGCTATCGGTCAAGACATTGTTATTGGTCTCTTTTTTAAATTCTTTACTAGCATCGATAAAAAGCGTCTTGTTTTCCAGTTTATTTTTCGCCAGAACCAAGATTGTCGTTGCGATAGAAGTTCCAAAGAAGAGATTGTCTGGAAGAGCGATCACCGCTTCAACAAAGTTGTTGTTTACTAGGTACTGACGAATGGTCTTTTCAGCTCCTCCACGATAGAATATCCCCGGGAAACATACAATGGCTGCCCGTCCTTTATTAGACAAGTGATTTAAGCTATGCATGATAAAGGCAAAATCGGCTTTTGATTTGGGTGCTAGCTTTCCTGCTGGTGCAAAACGATCGTCATTGATTAGGGTTGGATCCCCATCTCCCACCCATTTGACAGAGTATGGGGGATTAGAGACGATAACATCAAAAGGCTTTTCTTCTAAATGTTGGGGATTTAAAAGTGTATCCCCTCGCTTAATATCAAAGTTATTGTAGTTGATATTGTGCAGGAACATATTCATACGAGCCAAGTTATAGTTGGTCATGTTGATTTCTTGACCAAAGAAACCATCTTCTAGGATATGTTCTTCATATTGTTTTTTCATCTGGAGCAAGAGGGAGCCTGACCCACATGTCGGGTCATAGACCTTGTTAATCTTATCCTTACCGACCATGACTAATCGAGCTAACAATTTAGAAACAGTCTGAGGTGTGAAAAATTCGCCACCACTTTTCCCTGCATTACTAGCATAGTTGGAAATCAGAAATTCATAGGCATCGCCAAAAGCATCAATATCATTGTCCTCAAAGTTGCCGAGAGGGATATCATTAATGCCTGTTAGTATATCCGACAGGCGTTTATTTTTTTCTGAGACAATTCCACCAAGGATGTTACTTCTTGTATCCAAGTTATCAAACAGACCTTTGATATCGTCCTCTGATTTGAAACCAATCGCTGACTTTTCAATGTCTTGGAAAATGCTAGCCAGATCTGTATTTAACTCTTGGTTTTGTGAAGCGTTCTTTACAACGTTTTCAAAAAGTTGGCTAGGCAGAATAAAGAAACCTTTTTCTTCAACTGTTCCAGGACGGAAATCTTCTTCTGCTTCTTCGTCCGTCAGGTTAGCATAACGAAATTCTAAATCACCTGCTTCATGCTCTGCTTTATCAAAATATGCTGACATATTTTCTGAGATAAAGCGATAAAAAAGAATTCCAAGTACATATTGTTTAAAGTCCCAGCCGTCAACTGCTCCCCGCACATTGTCAGCTATAGACCAGATTTTCCTATGTAATTCTGCTCTCTGACTAGCTTCCCTATTATGCGTTACCATACTTATCCTTTCGTTTTCATATTATTATCTATTGTAAAAACATCAGATATTTTTTAAGATTGATACAAGAATTTTCATCCTCACACCAACTCCGTTCCAGTCGGGTCCTGTTTGATTTTACCAGCTTTCATGAGGCCACCTAGAGCTTTTTTAAACTGGCCTTTGGAAATGCCAAAAGTGGCCTTGATGTCGTCTGGTGAAGATTTGTCGTTCAAAGTCATAAAGCCGCCGTTACTCTCCAGATAGGTCAAAATCATCTGGGCATCGTTTTCCAGCATTTCAAAGGAACGAGGCTTGAGGGAGAGGTTAAGGGTGCGGTCTATTTCACGGAAGCCAATCACCCGAGCATCCAGTACTTGTCCCAGACGTGGCTCTGCATAGCGCTCGCTTGGATGGATGAAGCCCAGCATATTATTCTCCGGCAGGTAGACAAAGGTGCCAGAAAGCTTGAGTCGATAAACAATGGCCGGCCAGTTTTGGTTCTGCATATTATTGTAGGCAGGACGAGCCAGACGCTGGAAATCCTCCTGATAGGCCAGCTGTCCCCAGATGCGGTCTTTTTTGTCCACATCGAGACGGATATAGAGGCGGTCGCCTTTCTTAGGCCAGAGTTCTTTTATCTCTGGCAAAATGTCCAACGACACCACGATTTGCTTATCTGGCAGACCGGTATCGACAAAGACTCCCAGATCCTTGCGGACCTCTGTTACTGTCCCCCAGCCAAAATCCTCTTGGGTAGCTGTGACCTCGAGAGTCGTCAGGCGAAGCTTTTGCTTCATATCGCTATAGGCAAAGCCCTTGACAGACTGACCTAGCTCGTGCTCTCCCTCTTCTTTAGAAAGAGCGTAAGTCTGACCATCCTTTTGAACAAAGTAAAAGCGATCATTTTCATCCGTGATAATCCCCACGATGAATCTAGCAAGATTTGTATTCATATAGTCCTATTTCTACCTTGCTTCTTCTGATTGCAAGGATTTTAATGTTAAAACAACTCAGTCAGCCAAGGCCAACTGAGTTTTGATTCTGATATTTTTTAAACTTCTAAGAGTTCCTTTTCCTTAGTTGCTGTCATGACATCGATATGCTTAACTGCATCATCAGTGACTTTTTGGATGTCCTTTTCTAAAGTTTTCAATTCGTCTTCAGTGATTTCTTTAGCTTTTTCCTGCTTCTTCGCTTCATCCATAGCATCACGGCGAATGTTACGGATAGCAACCTTGGCATTCTCACCGACTTTCTTCACTTCCTTAGCCAAGTTCTTACGGGTTTCTTCAGTCAGGGCTGGGATAACCAGACGAATTACAGAACCGTCGCTAGCTGGTGTAATTCCTAGGTCAGAAGCATTAATCGCACGTTCAATATCCTTGATAGAAGACTTGTCAAAAGGTGTTACTAAGAGCACACGCGCTTCTGGAATTGTAATAGAAGCGATTTGGTTGAGCGGAGTTTCTACTCCGTAGTATTCTACATGGATGCGGTCCAAAAGGCTGGCATTAGCGCGGCCTGCACGGATGCTGCCATATTCACGCGCCAGACTTTGATGAGAGTGGGTCATTCTTTCTTTTGCTTTTTCTATAATTGCATTTGCCATTTTATTTTCTCCTAATTCTTATAACTTATTTGAGACAGTTGTCCCGATCTGCTCGCCAAAGACCACTCGTTTGATATTGCCAGGTTCATTCATGTTAAAGACGACTAGGTCAATATCATTGTCCATAGAAAGAGTTGAAGCGGTCGAATCCATGATACGCAAGCCCTTGTTGATCACATCACGGTGAGTCAGTTCGTCAAACTTGACAGCAGTTTTATCTTTGTTTGGATCGGCATTGTAGACACCATCCACGCCATTTTTAGCCATGAGAATAGCGTCAGCTTCAATTTCAGCAGCCCGTAGAGCAGCTGTCGTATCTGTTGAGAAGTATGGTGAACCAATACCAGCACCGAAAATAACAATCCGTCCCTTTTCCAGATGGCGGAGAGCTCGTCCGCGGATGTAAGGTTCAGCAACCTGCTGCATAGCAATCGCCGTCTGCACGCGGGTATCCACCCCAACCTGCTGGAGGGAATCCGCCATTACAAGTGCATTCATGACTGTTCCCAACATCCCAGTATAGTCTGCTTGAACCCGATCCATACCTGCTTCTGCTGCTGGTTCCCCCCGCCAGAGATTGCCACCACCAATAACCAAGGCAATTTCAATCCCCAACTCATGGACTTCCTTAATCTCTTCAGCCATTTTTTGGACAATCGCGATGTTGATGCCCACGCCTTTTTCACCAGCCAAAGCTTCCCCGGATAATTTAATCAAAATACGCTTATATTTAGGTTCTGCCATTTTTACACTCCTTATATTATCTGTACTATTTTACCATAATTTGAGATTTTTACATAGTCATATTTCTTAAAAAATTCTATTTTTACAATGATACAGAATCTTGTTATAAAGAATCAGAATGAACGTCTATGTCATCTCACCCTTTAATAGACTTCCTGCGAAACTAAAGTTTCCTTTCGAAATTGATGATACCAGCCACCAGATTCATTCGCAATCCAAATCGTTTCTTATGATTACGGTAAGTGGTTGAAAAAATTTTAAATACTTTCACTTTTGCAAATACATTCTCCACTTTGATACGACGTGAAGACAGCTCCTTATTATAGGATTCATCTCCCTCTGTTAAAGGTTGTTCTTTCAATGCCAACCAGACGTTTAAATCGGGTATCAGAAAGTGTTTTGCTTGATTCGTAATTCATGTATCTAGTTTACCATATTTTGTTTCGCAGGAGTTTTACTGAAAATCAAGCTAGTCTTGTCAAAATCTGCCTGCAACTCATACTTGCCGCCCTCATTCTGACGAATATAACCTAAAATCACCAGACTATCTACAAAGATATCGCGTCGCTTCTGCATCAGCTCATCCTTACGGACATATTTAAGCAGAAAGCTTGTCATATATTTCAGGGCATATTCTGGATTCACATCGCCCAAAATGGCATGTAACTGTTCCTGCTCCTTACTCAAAGGATACTGATTTTTCAGTTTATAAAAATAGTTGGCCAAGGTCAGCTTATCCCTTTGAAAGTCTGTCTGTTCCAGCACAATAGCCGCATTGGTCTGATTGGAAAGTCGAGTTTCAAAGGATAAGTCTAGCAATTCCTGATAGAGTGGACTATCGTCCCGTATAAAGACTTCCTGATCCAGAGATAGATTTGCTAGATTTTCCATAAGCGGAACCTGCTGATAATACCGCTTATTTTCCCGCCGAATGTAGCCCGCCTTAATGCATTCCTCTATGAAGCGATCTAGATTGGGAAAGTCCGCAAATTCGCGTTTAATCTCTCTCAAAATCACATCATCTTGCTGATCCAGATAATTGATTAATTTTTGAAATAAGGGCTGACGTGTCAGCCGAGTCGGATTGATAACCTTAATCATGGAGCTCTCCTCTAAAAATGAGCTTGGTTGACTGAGCCAACTGACTGGGATTGGTACCGGGTTGCCCTAATGGAACGGCTAAGCCCAAATCACGATAGTAAGCCTGCCAAAATGAAGACACAGCATTTTCACCATCGCCAAATTGCATGGGAATTGTCTCAAAAATCGGCAGAATCCTAGCGATATACTCCGAGCAGTAAAATCCCTCGCTCTCAGGGTAAAAACTAGCATTATAAGGCTTTCCCAGATGGGACTTAGCCTCTTCAAAGACGGCAAGCGCATCTATATCAGGATAGAAAAAGGCATGGTAAACATCCTCTTCCTTCAAAAACTGAGTCAAAGGCTGCCGGATGACTCCCTTGTCCTCCGTCGCATGGTACATTTCCCCATCAAAAAAGATGCCCACATGACTGTAAGAGCCTGTCGCTGTCCGAATCGCTGTTGCCATATCGGATTGCCCGATTGTAAACAGCAAATCTCCATTTTGTAGATTTTGAGTTTTCATTTCTATAATCTATTAAAAAAGGAGCCGAAACTCCTTTTGAAATATGAGGAAAATAAGTTTTCCCCATCTACCAACTTAAATAGTCTAGAGAGCTATTTAAGCATTAAAACTTTCAGTCAACTGCGGTACAACTTGTTTCTTACGAGAAACAGCTCCTGCCAAGAAAGCATGATTGTCCTCAAGAACGAAGTTAAAGGCTGCTTCAACCTTATCCATATTGCTACCGAGAGCTAGGATTTCAGAGTTGGAGTTGACGATATCTGTAATCATCAAGACAAAGTCAGAGTAGCCATTATCAGTGTTGGTCTTTTCAATAGCTGCTTCGATTTCTGCTTGACGCTCCAAGACTTCCGCAATATCTACAGTGTTGACTTGCGCCACACGGACATTATTTCCGTTCAGCTCAAAAGTTTTGGCATCAATGTCAATCAATTCTTCTGCAGACTTACTCGCCAAGTTTGTACCAGCCTTAAGCATAGCCAAACCATATTCTTCCAAGTTAACACCAGCTAGTTCAGCCAATTCTGGTGCAATAACCTTGTCACTTGGATGAGTGGTTGGTGACTTGAGCAAGAGGGTGTCAGAAATCAATCCTGACAATAGAAGACCTGCAATTTCCTTAGGTACAGCTACACCGTGTTCCTTGAACATACGGTAAACAATAGAGGAAGCAGAACCCACTGGTTCCAAGCGCATGTAAAGCGGGCTAGCTGTTTCAAAGTTAGCAACACGGTGGTGATCCACCACGCCGTAGACTTCAACATCAGCAATGTCTGCAACAGACTGTTGGAATTCATTGTGGTCTGTCAGGATGACCTGTTCAGCTCCTTCTGCCTTAGCAGATGTGATCACGCGCGGTGCAACCACATCAAAATAATCCAAAACAAAGGCTGTTTCTTCATTAGGCTCGCCCAGAGCAACCGCTTCTGTATCCAAACCGTAAGCTTCACGCGCCAAATAAGCAAAGGCATAAGAAGACCCGATTGCGTCTGAGTCAGGATTTTGGTGACCGAAAACTAAAATTTTAGACATGATAAACCTCTTCATTTTATAATAATTTGACTACAATTATTTTACCATATTTATCAGATTTTCACCAAAAGAGTGTGGAAATTTTTATAAGAAAAACAGACTGAGAAAAATTCCCAATCTGTTTTGTTTAAGCATTGTGCACCCGATTCATGTACTCAGTGTAGGATTCTGTCTGCATCAGCTCCTTGGCATTCTTGACCCGCTCAGCAGTTGGTGGCTTAACACCTTCCAGTGAATATGGAATCCCCAGCTCCTTCCACTTAAACTCACCCATGGTATGGTAGGGCAAAATTTCAAACTTGTCTACGTTTTTCAGCGTTTTGACAAACTTACCCAACTCAATCAAATCTTCATCACGATCGGTCAGACCTGGCACCAGAACATGGCGAATCCAGACAGGTTTTCCAATATCGGACAGGTACTTAGCACAGGCCAAAATGCTCTTATTGCTATGGCCGGTCACAATTCTGTGCTGAGCATCATTGATTTCTTTGATATCCAGCAAGACTAAATCCGTCACCGCCATGAGCTTATTAAATTTTTCCAAATAGCGAGGGGTATTTCTAAAAGGCAGGGCACAGGTATCCAGCGTACAGTGAATGCCCAGCTCTTTCGCTTTGGTAAATAAGGCAATCAGAAAATCAATCTGCAGAAGAGCTTCTCCGCCGCTGACTGTAATACCCCCTTTATTGCCCCAAAAACCTTTGAAACGAAGGGCTTCCTCCAACACATCGTCTACCGTACGCAGCCGAGATTTGTTGGTCTCCAACTCCCATGTATCTGGATTGTGGCAATACTGACAACGCATATGGCAACCCTGCAAAAAGACAATGAAACGAATACCTGGTCCGTCCACAGCTCCAAAACTCTCCGTAGAGTGCACCATTCCCGTTACTTTTCCATAATCAATAGCTTCTTCAACCATAATGACCCTCTTAAACTTGAAAACGTTTTATTCTTAACTATATTATACCACGACTTCAGTAAAAATTACTAGATTCTGCCTATTTTTTAGAAAACAAACTGTTTTTCAGTTTCATTTTCATTGTGTTACAACAGATGGACTTGTTCATTTTTTAAAAAATTGCCGCTCTCCATTTCCAGCTGTCTCCATAAAAAAGCCGCCTTAGAGGCGACTCTTTCGGAGATTATTATGAAAAAGAAAGGTATGGGACTGTAGCTATTGACATTTGCCAGCAGCTACACTAGAGAATCCCTTTTATCAAATAAATTTAGAGGTCTTCATTTGATGCTTCTAGTTTACTGCACCATACTTAAAAGAAGCTTAATCTGATTTAAATCATTATTTTACCAGAATAGCCAAGGTTTCATAAGGCTGCAGGGTCATTACATGATCAATCTGAGTCTTGCCGTAATTGGATAAGAGAACCTGACCGCTTTGATAATCCGGCAGGATGTCCACGGTAATCGGATCAGCATAAAAGTTGTTAAGGACTAAAAGTTTTTGTCCTTGCCACTCCCGCTCAAAGGCATAGACCTGAGGACTATCCTCATAGGCTGGCTGATAATTACCTTCTGCGATGATAGGCAGTTCCTTACGCAAACCAATTAATTTCTGATAAAAGGTAAAAATCGGGCCCTTGATTTCATTTTCCACATTGATGAGCGGATAGGATTTACCCGCCTTCAGCCATGGAGTTCCTGTTGTAAAACCTGCATTGACTGAATCATCCCACTGCATAGGCGTCCGAGAATTATCACGAGATTTAGCCTTGATAATCCTGAAGGCTGCTTCTGGCGATTGACCTTCAGCAAGCAGACTCTGGTAAGCATTGAGAGACTCGACATCCACATAATCTTCCATGGAGTCATAGTCAGGATCCACCATGCCAATCTCCTCACCCATGTAGATATAAGGCGTCCCGCGCGACAGATGAATACTGGCTGCTAGCATGGTCGCCCCTTCATTACGAAAATTCTCTACATCGACAAAGCGGTTGAGAGCTCGCGGCTGGTCGTGATTGTTCCAGAAGAGGGCTGACCAGCCATCCTGATCGCTCATTTCCTTGCCCCAAGTGTGGAAGAGGCGTTTTAACTCTTCAAAGTCGAAGGCCTTCAGAGTCCACTTCTGTCCAGCTTCATAGTCCACCTTGAGATGATGGAAATTAAAAGCCATAGATAGCTCCTGCCGGTCTGGAGCGGTATAAAGGATGCAATTTTCAATCGTCGTAGCGCTCATTTCGCCAACTGTCATAACGGAATCGTCCTGACCAAAGGTCGCTTCGTTCATCATACGCAGATAGTCATGCACGATTGGCTTATCAGTATAGGCTGGCTTGCCATCCTGCTCAGGACAGTCCATCAGTACCTCATCTTTTCCGATGACATTGATGACATCAAAGCGGAAGCCCTTGACTCCCTTGTCCCGCCAAAAATTCACCACCTTGAAGAGTTCTTGACGAACATTGGGATTGCGCCAGTTGAGGTCGGCTTGAGTGACATCATAGAGATGCAGATAATATTTACCCGTATCGCCAAATGGAGCCCAGGCACTGCCGCCAAACTTGGACAGCCAGTCCGTTGGCTCATCCCGCAGGATAAAGAAGTCCTGATAGTAGGAATCCCCAGCCAGCGCCTTTTGGAACCACTCATGCTCAATCGAGCAGTGGTTGAGAACCATATCCAGCATAAAGTCAATACCATGCTGCTGGCCAACCTTGACCATCTCTTCAAAATCTGCCATATCTCCAAAGATAGGATCAACCGCAGTATAGTCAGAAATATCATAACCATTGTCCCGCTGCGGGCTCGGATAGAAAGGATTGAGCCAGACCATGTCCACTCCCAGCTCTTTCAGGTAGGGAATTTTTTCAATAATCCCGCGAAAATCTCCCAAACCGTTGCCAGTCGTGTCTTTAAAAGATTTTGGATAAATTTGGTAGACTACCTTTGTTTTATCAAGTGTCATATTTTCTCCTTTTTTGATAAAAGGGAGGGGCTTAGAGCCGCCATCCCACGAGTTAACTATTCTTAGATGCGTTTTGCTGTCATCAATTTATCACCGCGTTTGATATGGCTAGGATATTCTCCACTCATATCTGCGATGAAAGCATCTTGATTAGTGATAATAACGGGTGTTTCTGTCACGAGTCCTGCAGCCTTGATGACATCCATGTCGAAGCTAATCAGTTTTTGTCCAATAGCCACATGATCGCCTTGCGCAATATGGGCTTCAAAGCCCTTGCCATCTAGACCGACTGTATCCATACCGATATGCATAAGCATTTCCACACCTTCGTCCGATACGATGCCGACGGCATGTTTGGTTGGGAAGAGAACAGTCACCGTACCGTTCACAGGTGACACTAACTCACCTTCACTTGGCTCAATCACTAAACCTTGTCCCATCACCCCTGATGAAAATACTGGGTCCGTTGCCTGGCTGAGCTCTTTTACTTGACCAGCAAGAGGGCTGACAATTTCTACTGATGCTACAAGCTTTGTTTCCTGATGAGCGAATTCTGCTTCTTCTTGAGCTGCAAATTCGGCTTGCAGTTCTGGATCTTCTTCTGTCTTGGTCAAGAATCCTGTCTTGTGGAAGAAGAAAGTCAAGACCATTGGTACAGCGATTGCAACAAGCATAACCCCTGCAAATGGAAGCATATATTTTGCTTGGATAGAAAGGATTCCTGGCAAACCACCAATACCGATAGCATTGGCTGTGATATTAAAGGTTACAGAAAGCAAACCTGCAATAGATGAACCAATCATCCCCGCTACAAATGGATAGATGTACTTGACATTTACCCCGAAAAGGGCTGGCTCAGTGATACCGAGATAAGCTGAAATGGTAGCTGGCAAGGAAATTTGTGCTTCCCGCTCATTATGGCGATTCATAAGATAATAAGCAAAGACAGCTGAACCTTGAGCAATATTGGATAGAGCAATCATTGGCCAAAGACCAGTCCCACCGGCATCAGCCACTAGCTGAGTATCAATCGCATTGGTCATATGATGAAGACCAGTGATAACAAATGGAGCGTAAAGCGCACCAAAAATTGCACCAAAGAGCCATTTAACCGGACCGGTTAAACCTGCAAGAACGACCGTTGAAAGCCCCTGACCGATTGTCCACCCGATAGGACCCAAAACTGTATGAGCCAAGATCAAGGCTGGAATCAATGATAAGAAGGGCACAAAAATCATAGACACTACTTCTGGAATACGTTTCCGCCAGAAAATTTCTAGATAAGACAGGGACAAACCTGCTAGAAGAGCTGGGATAACCTGAGCTTGATAACCAATACGATTGACAGTGAAGAAGCCGAAATCCCAAACCCAATCCTTAGCAATTTCAGTTGCTGGTGTAGATGCTACTGCGTAAGCATTGAGCAGCTGCGGTGACACCAGACAGATCCCCAAGACAATCCCAAGAATTTGACTAGTTCCCATCTTACGAGAAACAGACCAAGTGATTCCTACTGGTAAGAATTGGAAAATCGCTTCACCTGGAAGCCACAAGAAATGGTTGATCCCAGCCCAGAATTGAGATACTTCTGTGATAGTTTTCCCATCTAACATAGACCAATGCACGCCTTCAAGGACATTCCGAAAGCCGAGGATCAATCCACCGACAATCAAGGCTGGAATGATTGGAGTGAAGATTTCAGCTAGAGTCGTCATGACCCGCTGAACTGGATTTTGATTACTCTTAGCTGCTGACTTGGCTGCTTCTTTGGAAACACCTTCGATACCTGATACAGCTGTGAAATCATTATAAAAAATCGGTACGTCATTTCCAATGATGACTTGGAACTGTCCAGCATTAGTAAAGGTTCCTTTTACGACTGGAATGGCTTCAATGGCTTTAACATTGGCTTTCTTTTCGTCACCAAGTACGAAACGCATCCGGGTCGCACAGTGAGTGACCGCTGTGACATTCTCTTTGCCGCCAATTGCCTTCAGCAAATCTTTGGCTTCCTTTTCAAATTTTCCCATTTGACCTATGGCTGGAAATCATCCAGCACTCTCCTTATATTTTGATGCACTAGTTTTTTAACTAGCTTACAAACTTAATTGTAATCGATAACAATCTTGTATGCAAGTTGTTTGTTGAAAAATACCGATATTTTTGCTAAAATTTTAACAGTTGTATGATGAAAAGAATACAAGCGAGGGATTTATGAAGAAATACAAACAATTATTTAAACAACTTGAACGGGATATTCTAGGCGAAAAATACCAGCTCGGTGACTTTCTTCCCAGTGAACATCAACTGATGGAAATCTACCAAGTCAGTCGGGATACTGTTCGCAAGGCTTTATCGCTCCTGCAAGAAGAAGGGCTGATTGAGAAAGTGCGGGGGCAAGGCTCCAAAGTTGTCAAGCAAGAGCAACTAGACTTCCCCGTTTCTAACTTGACTAGTTATCAAGAATTGGTAGAGCAGCATCATATGCAGTCCAAAACCAATGTCATCAGCCTTGATAAAATCACTGTAGATAATAAACTAGCAAAAACAACCGGCTTTCCCGAATACCAGCTGGTCTGGCGCATTGTTCGGCAGCGAGTTGTCGACAATATCGCTTCTGTCTTAGATATTGATTACTTAGACAAAAGCCTTGTCCCTAACCTGACCAGAGAAATTGGTGAGTACTCCATCTATGCTTACTTGGAGCAGGAACTAAATCTGGATATCGCCTATGCCAAAAAAGAAATTACGATAGATCATGTCAACGATCAAGACCAAATTCTCATGGATATCGGTCGAGACCAGCATGTCGTTTCTATCAAATCTCAGGTCTACCTAGCTGACGGCCGCCAGTTTCAATACACGGAAAGCCGGCACAAATTAGATAAATTCCGCTTCGTGGACTTTGCCAAACGGCAGAAAGAATGACTTTGCTACTCAGCAAATCATAGAGTCTGAGACAAAAGTCCGACCTCAAATATAAAAAGCGAACAAAACTAGTTTTCTGGTAATCAGAATTCTGCTTTGTTCGCTTTTCGCATTTAATTATATATTTGAAGGGCTTAATAATTAAGATTTTTAAAAATTGAAATCTTTTTGTCCCAGACTCTTGTACCAGGGCTATAAGCCCACATCACCAGCCAGCGCCTAAAGACGCTGGCTTTCACTTTGTTCAAGCCTCATTGCTCTTGACTCGTCACAAACCTCTCAAAGAGGTGTTTGCATTACTTACCACTATCCC
>NZ_CABPTS010000021.1:0-37305 GCF_902460385.1 Streptococcus sp. Marseille-P7376 | reverse complement strand
TGTTGGTTTTGTGTACACTTTTTACACTAAACTTTAGCTCAAAAAAAGACAATTTCCTTCGTTTGACATATGGAACTCAAACTATTTTTCATCAAATACCTTGATATACTTGACAAATGGTAGAAAAGGACTAATATCTGTAATTTTTTGGACAAAAACTGGAAATCTGACTGACAGAAAGAGTGTTAATCGCTCTAATTAATATTAATTTTTCAAGAACTTGTTTATGACTGCTTTTACATAAGGTTTTATGCAAAATTTGAAGCCTTGATTTCTGCAAATTCATGCAAAATCTATTCATTTATGCTACAATATTAGCAATAAATATGATTGGAGCAAACGATGAAAGCGATTATTACGGTTGTTGGAAAAGATAAGACGGGGATTGTGGCCGGTGTATCTACTAAAATTGCAGAATTAGGCTTGAATATTGATGATATTTCTCAGACTGTTTTGGATGAGTTTTTTACGATGATGGCAGTTGTTTCAAGTGAAAAAAAACAAGATTTTGCAGCGCTTCGTAGTGAATTTGAGGCCTTTGGTCAGACGCTCAATGTCAAAATCAATATTCAAAGTGCAGCGATTTTTGACGCTATGTACAATATCTAAGGAGAGGGCGCATGGATATTAGACAAGTTACAGAAACCATTGCCATGATTGAGGAGCAGAATTTTGATATTCGGACTATCACCATGGGCATTTCACTCTTAGACTGCATCGATACAGATATTGAGCGGGCAGCGGACAAGGTGTACCAAAAGATTACGACCAAGGCTAAAGATCTGGTGATGGTCGGAAATGAAATCGCAGCTGAGCTGGGAATTCCCATCGTCAACAAGCGGGTGTCTGTTACCCCGATTTCCCTGATTGGGGCAGCTACGGACGCAAAGGACTATCTGCCTCTGGCTCATGCTCTGGATCGGGCAGCAAAAGAAATCGGTGTGGACTTCATCGGTGGCTTCTCGGCCTTGGTCCAAAAGGGCTATCAAAAAGGCGATGAAATCCTCATTAATTCCATTCCGCGGGCTTTGGCTGAGACAGACAAGGTCTGCTCCTCTGTCAATATCGGCTCAACCAAGACTGGCATCAATATGACGGCAGTTGCGGATATGGGACGGATTATCAAGGAAACAGCCCAGCTTTCTGACATGGGTGCGGCCAAGCTGGTCGTCTTTGCCAATGCGGTAGAGGACAATCCTTTCATGGCAGGCGCCTTTCACGGTGTCGGTGAAGCAGATGTGGTCATCAATGTTGGTGTTTCTGGGCCAGGTGTTGTCAAGCGAGCCTTGGAAAAGGTCCGTGGTGAGAGCTTTGACGTTGTGGCTGAAATGGTCAAGAAAACGGCCTTCAAAATCACCCGTATCGGCCAGTTGGTCGGTCAGATGGCCAGCGAGCGTCTGGGCGTTAAGTTCGGGATTGTTGACTTGAGTCTGGCTCCAACACCGGCGGTCGGTGATTCAGTGGCCCGTGTCTTGGAAGAAATGGGCTTGGAAACAGTCGGTACTCATGGTACGACAGCGGCGCTTGCCCTGCTCAATGACCAAGTCAAAAAAGGCGGTATCATGGCCTGCAACCAGGTCGGCGGTCTGTCTGGTGCTTTCATTCCTGTTTCAGAGGACGAGGGCATGATTGCTGCTGTGCAAAATGGCTCGCTCAATTTAGAAAAGCTAGAAGCTATGACGGCTATCTGCTCGGTCGGTTTAGATATGATTGCCATTCCAGAGGCAACGCCTGCTGAAACCATCGCAGCCATGATTGCGGATGAAGCGGCGATCGGTGTCATCAATCAGAAGACGACAGCTGTACGGATTATTCCAAAAGGCAAGGAAGGTGATATGATTGAATTTGGCGGGCTCTTGGGAACAGCTCCGGTCATGAAGGTCAATCAGGCTTCGTCAGCTGCCTTTATCGCGCGTGGCGGTCAAATTCCAGCGCCCATTCATAGCTTTAAAAATTAAACTGAGCAATCACTGGGTGCTGCTAACTGGCTCTTTTCAACTCCCCTTTCGAATAAAATAGCTGGAAAGGAGATTTTCTATGTATAAGTTGCAATCAATTGAAGAGTATGGCACGACTCGGGTTCTCATCTTGGAAAATGTGGACACTGGACGTCAGGAGCGCTGTTTTGATGATTCATTGCTTTTGGATTTCAATAATTTTGAATTTATGAAAGTCGGCAATTCTTACCAATGCAAGATTTTACTGGTTGGGAAAGTTGATTCGGCAGGAGAACTGTTCACCTATTTGGGGAAGGAGCGGGTTGGCAGCAAAAATTTACTGAAATTGGCAGGGCCAGATCAGTCGCTTTATTACTTGGACGAGGGCGGAGTCTGGTATACTTTGCAAGAAAATCAGTCGCTTATGGTTAGTTATTCCCGCAAGGATTTGATTCAGGTAGAGGAGACTATTCATCCCAGTCTGCGCTAGTTTGATGTTGAAAGGCAGGGCTGCCATCATTTCAAGGGGAATTTAGGAGAGAATATGACAAAGACAAGACTGTTTATTATCCGCCATGGCAAGACCATGTTTAATACCATTGGCCGAGCTCAGGGCTGGTCGGACACACCGCTGACAGCGGAAGGTGAACGCGGGATTCATGAGTTGGGTATTGGGTTGCGGGAGTCTGGCTTGGAATTTGTAAAAGCCTTCTCCAGTGATTCAGGTCGCACGATTCAGACTATGGGGATTGTTTTGGAAGAGTTATAACTAACGGACAAGATTTCTTATCGGTTTGACAAGCGCATCCGGGAATGGTGTTTTGGTAGTTTTGACGGTGCCTATGGTGGAGAGTTTTTTCACGGGGTCATTCCGCGGGTGCTGGATACAGATGATTATAAAGAACTGAGCCTGCCGGATTTAGCAAATGGCTTGGTTGAAGTGTATACAGCTGGCTGGGCTGAACCTTGGGAACAGCTTAGTGGTCGGATTTTAGAAGGGTTTACTGCTATCGCCCAAGATGTGAAGGCTGCTGGCGGGGGCAATGCTTTGGTTGTCAGCCATAGTATGACCATTGGGACTTTTACCTATCTGATTGACGCAGCCATTACCAAAAATCCTGGTGTCCAAAATGGTAGCGTGACAGTTGTCGAATATGAAAAGGGGCAATTTACGCTGCAGGTCTTGGGAGATATGTCCTACCGTGAAATTGGTGCCAAGATTCTGGATATGCAAGAATAGCCGAGGAGAAAGTGAAAAGCAATGATTTAATAGGATTTTCTGAAACCGAGGCAGGTGGACTATTTGATAAGCACTTCTCATTTGGTTTGCAAGCTGCAGCGGCTGAGTCTGCTCTGGGCTGTTTTGCTTAGTTTTCAGCTTCATTATGAGAAGAGTAGATTAGTACATCATTGATTGTCATAAATTGAATGCAAGTTTAGCTATGCTAGGCTTGTGTTTTTATTTCTCAAAAGTATACTTTAATAAATGAAAAGTATAGACATTTAAAAAAAGAAGAGGCAGATTTTTGGTATAATGGCTTGGACGGTAGGCGTACTGGACAAACAGACAGAGTCTGTATTATAATAAGATTAAGAAAAAAGAAGCAGAAGAGAGCTTGGCCAAAGTAAAATATGAAGAAATAGCCGATGTTCTCTGAGATAAAATTACTCAATAGCCTCCTTGTTGCCTACTCAATCGAAACTTGCAAAAGGGGTTGGCGCCAGCCAGATGACTATGATCAAAAGTACCTAAACTGTTCGGTTTCCGATCCTGTTTTGCAAGTGGAACAGGCTGTCTATCTGGAAAATGGCCGGCCGATTGAATATTCAAGAAGTCGTAATCGTTTCGACACCAAAGGCTATTCCTTATTGGATGTAAAAAATATTTAAGGAGAATGTTGTTATGTCAGAACCATTATTTTTACAGTCTGTGATGCAGGAGAAGATTTGGGGCGGCACTAAGCTGCGCGATGTCTTTGGCTATGAGATTCCTAGCGACCATGTGGGCGAATACTGGGCTATTTCAGCTCATCCTAATGGCGTGTCAACTGTCAAGAATGGACGCTTTGCCGGTCAGAAGTTAGATGCTCTCTATGCCGAGCATCGTGAGCTCTTTGGCAATCGTCCAGAGCCTGTCTTTCCGCTTTTGACGAAGATTTTAGATGCCAATGACTGGCTCAGTGTTCAGGTCCATCCTGATGATGCTTATGGACTAGAGCATGAAGGCGAACTTGGCAAGACTGAGTGCTGGTATGTTATCGCTGCAGACGAAGGAGCAGAGATTATCTACGGTCACAATGCCAAGAGCAAGGAAGAGCTGCGCCAGCAAATCGAGAGCAAGGACTGGGATCATCTTCTGACCAAAATTCCGGTCAAAGCTGGTGACTTCTTCTATGTTCCAAGTGGAACCATGCATGCCATTGGCTCAGGGATTCTGATTTTAGAGACTCAGCAGTCTAGCGACACAACCTATCGGGTCTATGACTTTGATCGCAAGGACGATGCTGGTAATCTTCGTGAGCTGCATTTGGAGAAATCGATTGATGTTCTGACTATCGGTGAGCCAGCCAATAGCCGTCCTGTTACCATTCAGGCAGATAGTTTGATTTCTACTCTTTTGGTGGCCAATGACTTCTTTGCTGTTTACAAGTGGGACATTGCTGGTTCTGTTGAGTTTAAAAAGACAGCAGATTACAGTCTGTTTAGCGTCTTGGAAGGTGTTGGCGAGCTGGAAGTTGATGGAACAGTTTGTCCTCTTGAAAAAGGGGAGCATTTCATCCTGCCAAGCGACGTCAAAGAATGGACTTTGTCTGGCGACTTGCAGCTGATTGTCAGCCATCCCTAGAGAAAGGCGGATTTTGTGCTTGATAAGGTAAGAGAAACAAGTGTTGATGAAGATATTCTTGATTTCTTGAAGTATGTCTATTTTGGTGATTTTTCAAATCCTATCGAAGCAGCAAGCGGGCGGGCCTATCTTGATATGAACAGAACGCTAAGACTGAAGCCGTTGCCAGATGATATTAGGCTAATGTTACGACGAAAAGTAAACTTAATATTTGCAGAAGAGCTACCTAAACTCTCCTTGAAGGACATTCCCGATCAAGATTCTTTTGATTCTTGGCACCAAAATGTAAGCAATCAAATGAAAAGGATTTACTTAGACAATGGGGTTGTGTTTACATATGGCCATGCACAAAAATGGCTCAATATGACCATCAAGTATTTATATATGCTTGAAACGACTTCATTTGATGAAGTGTTTGAGTATTTGCATGTTCCGTTGGATAACTATGTTTTTGACATTGCTAGCAGTAATCTGGATATAGAAAGACCAAAGCAACCTTGGAGTCGCTGGGATGATTATGATCATCAGTATTTAGCTTATCAAAAAGTAATTAGAAAAAAGATTTCGCAGGGTAGTCCTTTACGCTGGGAATTCAGATATTGGCTAAAAGCAGTACAAGGTATAGAAAAGGACTAGCCGATCTTGTGCTCTGTGGAATGATTGATGTTAGAGAAACGCATGAAAAGATTCTTAAAACAGATTTCATGCGTTTTTATTATGGTTTCAAACCATTCTTATCATTTGAAAGCGGGATGAAAAATGCAGTTAAAGATTGAAATGACTGTGTTTTTTTGTCTTCTTACTCCTTCTTTCATTCTTGAAAGATATAGGGAAACGTGCTATAATGAGAAGAAACATTCAAAAACAGAACACAAACAAGTAAGGGAAAAAATGGCTAATATTTTAAGAACAATCATTGAAAATGATAGAGGAGAATTAAGAAAATTAGAGAAAATGGCAGATCGGGTCATTGCTTATGAAGATACAATGGCTGCGATGACTGATGAAGAACTGCAAGCAAAGACAGCAGAATTCAGAGAGCGTTGTGCGAAAGGCGAAAGTTTAGATGATCTTTTGTATGAAGCTTTTGCAGTTGTCCGAGAAGGTGCTAAGCGCGTTCTTGGGCTCTTTCCTTATAAAGTGCAGATTATGGGGGGGATTGTCCTCCACCACGGAGACGTTCCGGAAATGCGTACAGGAGAAGGAAAGACTCTGACCGCAACGATGCCGGTTTATCTGAATGCTCTTGCAGGAAAAGGTGTACACGTTGTCACTGTCAACGAATATCTGACAGAGCGGGATGCAACTGAAATGGGTGAGCTGTATTCTTGGCTAGGTCTTTCGGTTGGGATTAACCTAGCGGCTAAATCTTCTATCGAGAAGAGAGAAGCCTATGCTTGTGATATTACTTATTCAACCAATGCGGAGATCGGTTTTGACTATCTGCGTGACAATATGGTCGTTCGTGCTGAAAATATGGTTCAACGTCCGCTTAATTACGCCTTGGTTGATGAGGTGGACTCAATCTTGATTGACGAGGCCCGTACGCCCCTGATTGTATCTGGTCCAACCTCTTCTGATACAAATCAGCTTTATCACATGGCGGATCATTATGTAAAATCTCTTGCTAAAGAGGACTACATCATTGATGTTCAGTCTAAGACCATTGGCCTTTCGGATTCTGGTATCGACAAAGCTGAGAGCTATTTCAAGTTGGAAAATCTTTATGATATTGAAAATGTTGCTCTGACTCACTTTATTGACAATGCCCTTCGAGCCAACTACATCATGCTTTTGGATATTGATTATGTAGTCAGTGAGGAGCAAGAAGTCTTGATTGTTGACCAGTTTACCGGTCGGACGATGGAAGGACGCCGGTATTCAGATGGTCTGCACCAAGCAATTGAAGCAAAAGAAGGTGTGCCAATCCAAGATGAAACTAAGACCTCAGCTTCTATCACTTATCAAAATCTTTTCAGAATGTACAAGAAGCTCTCTGGAATGACCGGTACAGCAAAAACAGAAGAAGAAGAGTTTCGTGAAACCTACAATATCCGAGTAATTCCAATCCCTACGAACCGTCCTGTAGCTCGGATTGACCATCCAGATTTGCTCTATCCAAGTCTTGAATCCAAGTTCAAAGCAGTCGTTCAAGATGTAAAAGCACGTTATGAGAAAGGCCAGCCGGTTCTTGTCGGTACGGTTGCCGTTGAAACCAGTGATTTTATTTCTAAAAAATTAGTTGAAGCTGGTGTGCCTCATGAAGTTTTGAATGCCAAAAATCACTACAAAGAAGCGCAAATTATCATGAATGCTGGCCAGCGCGGTGCTGTAACGATTGCGACCAACATGGCCGGACGTGGTACTGATATCAAGCTGGGTGAGGGTGTGCGTGAGCTGGGTGGACTTTGTGTCATCGGTACAGAGCGTCACGAAAGCCGCCGGATTGACAATCAGTTGCGCGGACGTTCAGGGCGTCAGGGAGACCCAGGTGAATCTCAGTTTTATCTGTCACTTGAAGATGAGCTGATGCGTCGTTTTGGTTCTGAGCGAATCAAGGCTCTGCTTGAGCGGATGAACCTCAGTGAAGAAGAGTCTGTTATCAAATCTCGGATGCTGACTCGTCAAGTTGAAGGCGCTCAAAAACGGGTTGAAGGAAATAACTATGACACCCGGAAGCAAGTCCTTCAATATGACGATGTCATGCGCGAACAGCGGGAAATTATCTATGCAGAACGCTACGATGTGATCACTGCCAATCGTGATTTGAGTCCTGAGATCCATGCTATGATTAGACGGACAATTGATCGGATCGTAGATGGCAACAGCCGCGCTGAAGCGAGCGAAAGGCTTGCAGCTATCCTGAATTTTGCTAAGTACAATCTGGTCTCAGAAGATTCTATTTATGAGAGTGATTTAGAAGGAAAATCAGACCAAGAAATCAAAGATTATCTATTTGAGCGTGCCTCAGAAGTTTATGATAACCAAATTGCAAAACTGCGAGATGAAGAATCCGTACGTGAATTCCAGAAAGTTTTGATTTTGCGTGTAGTAGACAGTAAGTGGACAGACCATATTGACGCACTTGATCAATTACGTCAGGCTGTAGGACTTCGTGGATATGCTCAAAACAATCCGGTTGTTGAGTACCAAGCAGAAAGTTTCCGTATGTTTAATGCGATGATCGGTTCCATTGAATTTGATGTGACGCGTTTGATGATGAAAGCACAGATTCATGAGCAAGAGCGTCCGCGTACAGAGCACAATATCAGTACAACAGCTACTCGGAATATTTCTGCTAAGATCCCGAATCTTCTTAAAGATATAGATTTGTCTAAAGTTAAGCGAAATGATCTTTGTCCATGCGGTTCAGGAAAGAAATTTAAGAATTGTCATGGCCGTAAGTAGTTAAGGAGAGAAGATGGCATTTAAAGCAACTAGTCAACCAATCAACGTAGCAGAAGTGCGTCAGCTTGCAAAGCTAGAAGGCGATATTTTATCCCGTAAGCAAGAGCGTGATCGTCAATTGGAAGCCATTATCCGTGGCGAGGATGACCGGATTCTTTTGGTTATCGGACCTTGTTCTTCAGATAATGAAGAAGCTGTTTTGGAATATGCCAAGCGTCTCTCTGCTCTTCAAGAAGAAGTCAAAGACCGTATTTTTATGGTGATGCGGGTTTATACAGCTAAACCACGTACCAATGGTGACGGTTATAAAGGATTGATTCACCAGCCCAATGCGACAGCAGCACCTAGTCTAATCAACGGCATTAAGGCGGTTCGCAACCTGCATTATCGCGTGATTTCAGAAACTGGCATGACGACGGCTGACGAGATGCTTTACCCTGAAAACCTTCCTTTAGTGGATGATTTGATTTCTTATATGGCGATTGGAGCTCGCTCTGTTGAGGATCAGCAACATCGGTTTGTAGCCAGTGGGGCAAGTTTTCCGACTGGTTTGAAAAATCCAACTTCTGGTAATCTCAATGTTATGTTCAACGGCATCTATGCTGCCCAAAACAAGCAGAGTTTTCTTTTCTTAGGCCAAGAGGTTGAAACCAGTGGCAATCCCCTTGCTCATGCGATTTTGCGGGGCTCTATCAATGAATATGGGAAAAATATTCCTAATTACTATTATGATAACCTGTTAGATACAATTGCGCAGTATGAAAAGATGGGGCTGGAAAATCCTTGCATTATTATTGATACCAATCATGATAATTCAGGCAAACGGTATATGGAACAGGTTCGGATTGTCCGTCAAACCTTGATTAATCGTGATTGGAATGAGAAAATCAAGTCGGCTGTTCGAGGTTTTATGATTGAATCTTATTTGGAAGACGGCCGTCAGGATGAGCCAGAAATTTTTGGAAAATCCATTACGGATCCGTGTCTGGGCTGGGACAATACAGAAGTATTGGTCCGCGAGATTTATGAAACATTGGGGCAATAATATGGTATTTATCGAAAAAGGACAGAGAATTGATATTGAGCAAATCAAGTCAAAAACGAGACTGAGCGGCCAAGCTTTAGCCAACAAAAATAAAAGAGATCAGGAGCTTGCTAGGATTCTCAGCGGTCAGGATAATCGCATTCTCCTAGTAATCGGTCCTTGTTCTTCTGATAATGAAGATGCTGTTTTAGAATATGCCCGCCGTCTGTCTGAACTGCAGAAAAAGGTGGAGGACAGAGTCTTTATTGTGATGCGGGTATATACTGCCAAACCGCGTACTAATGGTGACGGCTATAAGGGCTTGGTTCACCAGCCAGACACCTCGAAAGCACCTAGCCTTATTAATGGGATTCAAGCAGTTCGTCAGCTACACTACCGTGTGATTACGGAAACTGGTCTGACAACTGCGGACGAGATGCTTTATCCTACCAATTTGAGACTGGTGGATGATTTGGTTAGCTATCACGCAGTTGGAGCTCGCTCAGTGGAGGATCAAGAACACCGCTTTGTAGCCTCAGGAATTGATGCGCCGGTTGGGATGAAAAATCCAACTTCTGGTAACTTGGGAGTAATGTTCAATGCGATTTATGCTGCTCAGAATATGCAAACCTTCCTCTTCCACAATCAAGAAGTAGAGACTTCTGGAAATCCGCTGGCTCATGCAATTCTCCGCGGCTCCATTGATGAATATGGCAAAAACCGCCCAAATTTCTATTATGAAATTTTGTTAGATGCTATTGCTAACTATGAAAAATTAGGCTTGGAAAATCCTTTTATCATTATTGATACCAATCATGATAATTCAGGCAAACGGTATATGGAGCAAATTCGGATTGTCCGTCAAACCCTTATCAATCGTGCTTGGAACGAGAAAATCAAACAAACGGTTCGAGGTTTTATGATTGAGTCTTATCTGGAAGACGGACGGCAAAATGAGCCTGAAGTCTTTGGTAAATCTATCACTGACCCTTGCCTAGGCTGGGACAATACTGTCCAGCTGATTGAAGAAATTTATGATGCTTTAGCTAAATAAAAAGTGAAAGGAAGACAGGGGTTTTCAGTTTGAAATCAACTGTCTGAAAGGATAAACTCAGCTGGGAATCGGCTGAGTTTTCTCGCATTACTCAAGAGAAATATGATTAAAGGACATGGAATTGATTTAGAGGAAGTATCCTCTATTGAGCGGGCCTATAGCAAGAATTCTCGCTTTGCCCAGAAAGTATTGACACCAAGAGAATTTTCCCGCTTCGAAGAATTGAAAGGGAAAAGGAAAATGGAGTATCTAGCCGGTCGTTGGTCAGCAAAAGAAGCTTTTTCCAAGGCCTGGGGAACGGGGATTGGGAAAGTGACCTTCCAGAATTTGGAAATCTTGAATAATCAACAAGGAGCTCCCTACTTTAGCCAATCACCTTTTGATGGCAAGGTCTGGGTATCCATCAGTCATGCAGGTAATCAGGTTATTGCTAGTGTTATTTTGGAGGAAGAAAATGAAAGCTAGTCAGCATAGACCCAGCCAAGCTGTTGTCGATCTATCAGCAATTTACTTTAATATTGAACAAATTATAAGTCATATACCAGAAGAAGTTGAAAAGTGGGCTGTTGTCAAGGCGAACGCCTATGGACATGGAGCAGTTGCCGTATCAAAATATATAGACCCTATTGTAGATGGTTTTTGCGTTTCTAATGTCGACGAAGCTTTGGAGCTTCGCGAAGCTGGACTCAGCAAAAAAATCTTGATTTTGGGAGTGTCTGAAGTGGATGTAGTTCCCTTAGCTATTGAAAAGGAAATTACCTTAACGGTGGCTGGTTTAGAATGGTTGGATCTGTGCTTAAATAGGCAGAGCGATCTGTCTGGGCTGACTGTTCATATCAAAGTTGATTCTGGGATGGGCCGGATTGGTTTTCGCTCTGGCAAAGAAGTTCGAGAGGCCATTCATCGTTTGCAGGGAGCGGGTGCCTTTGTAGAAGGGATTTTTACCCATTTTGCAACGGCCGATGAGATAGAGACTGCCAATTTTTCAGCTCAGTTAAGTCGTTTTGAAGAAATTTTAAGTGAGTTAGATTTCCTGCCGCCGCTTGTTCATGCTAGCAACTCAGCAACTACTCTTTGGCATAGTGAAACAATTATGAATGCTGTTCGTCTGGGAGATATCATCTACGGGCTTAATCCTAGCGGACGAGTGCTGGAGTTGCCCTATGAGGTCAAACCAGCTTTAAGCTTAGAATCAGCCTTGGTTCATGTCAAAGAAATTCAGGCGGGTGCCCATGTTGGTTACGGAGCCACTTATACCAGTAGCGGTCAGGAATGGATTGGCACCCTTCCTCTAGGTTATGCGGATGGCTGGACACGGGATATGCAGGGCTTTGATGTCTTGATCGATGGTCAGCGCTGTCCTATTGTCGGCCGGGTTTCCATGGATCAGATCACAGTGCGCCTGCCTCGGGCTTATCCCCTTGGCACGCCGGTTGTTTTGATTGGAAATAGCGGAGCGGAGACCATTACGGCGACAGATGTGGCCGAAAAGCGTGGCACCATTAACTATGAGGTGGTCTGCCTGATTAGCGACCGCGTACCGAGGGTCTATAAAGACTAAGGGGAGAGATGAAGGGAAGCGCTTGAAGTAATTGATAATGTTCTAGCTTGCTTCCTCCCTTGTCTGTGATTTTAGCACCGTACAGTATCAGAACTGAAAGAGGAATTATGAATTTACACCAACCTTTGACGGTTCTGCCTGGTGTGGGACCGAAATCAGCAGAAAAATTTACCAAGCTGGGCTTAGAGAGTTTGCAGGATTTGCTGCTTTATTTTCCCTTTCGCTATGAGGATTTTAAGAGCAAGAATGTCCTAGACTTGGAGGAGGGAGAAAAGGCAGTTGTTTCTGGTCAGGTTGTGACCCCAGCCAATGTCCAGTATTATGGCTACAAACGCAATCGCCTGCGTTTCACAATCAAGCAGGGAGAAGTCGCGATTGCAGTCAATTTTTTCAATCAGCCTTATTTAGCAGACAAGATTGAAGTGGGGGCTAGCATAGCCGTTTTTGGTAAGTGGGACAAAGCCAAGGCTAGTCTGACTGGCATGAAGCTTCTGGCTCAGGTCGAAGACGACTTACAGCCGGTTTATCGAGTGGCTCAAGGGATTAGTCAGGTCAGTCTAGTCAAGCTGATTAAGACAGCCTTTGACCAAGGTCTGGATCAGTTATTAGAGGAAAATCTTCCTCCTGTCCTTCGGGAGCGCTATCAGCTTTTGGGTCGTACTCAAGCTGTGCGGGCTATGCATTTTCCTAAGGATTTGGCGGAATACAAGCAGGCCCTGCGTCGAGTCAAATTTGAAGAACTTTTTTATTTTCAGATGCAGCTGCAGGTTCTGAAGCATGAGACCAAAGATGTCAGCCAGGGACTGGCTATCCCTTGGCAGGAAAAAATGCTGGCTCAAAAGAAGGCTGCCTTGCCATTTTCTCTGACAGAAGCTCAGGAGCGGAGTCTGGAAGAAATTCTCAGTGATTTGCAATCGCCTGGTCATATGAACCGCCTCCTGCAGGGAGATGTTGGCAGTGGTAAGACCGTGGTGGCTGGCTTGGCCATGTATGCGGCCTATACGGCTGGTTACCAGTCGGCTTTGATGGTTCCGACAGAAATCTTGGCTGAGCAGCATCTGGATAGCCTGACTCAGCTCTTTCCTGAGCTGAATTTGGCCCTCCTGACTGGTGGGATGAAAGCCGCTGAACGTAGGGAGACCTTGGCTGCAATAGAGTCGGGGCAAGTAGATATGGTGGTCGGCACCCATGCCTTGATTCAGGAAGGGGTGGTTTATCATCGACTGGGTCTGGTCATTATTGATGAGCAACATCGTTTTGGGGTGGACCAGCGCCGGATTTTACGGGAAAAGGGAGACAATCCTGATGTCCTCATGATGACGGCTACGCCTATTCCTCGGACTCTGGCTATTACAGCTTTTGGCGATATGGACGTCTCCATCATTGACCAGATGCCGGCTGGTCGCAAGCCTATCATCACCCGCTGGGTCAAGCACGAACAGCTGGAAGTGGTCTTAGACTGGATGAAAAAAGAGCTGGCCAAGGGGGCTCAAGTCTACTTTATTTCTCCTTTGATTGAAGAATCAGAGGCATTGGACTTGAAAAACGCGATTGCTCTAGAGGAAGAGCTCAAGGCCTACTTTGCCAATCAGGCTCAGGTGGCTCTCCTCCACGGTCGCATGAAAAATGACGAAAAAGAAGCCATTATGCAAGACTTCAAGGTCGGGAAAACAGATATTCTAGTGTCGACTACAGTTATTGAAGTCGGGGTCAATGTTCCAAATGCGACCATCATGGTTATCATGGATGCTGACCGCTTCGGTCTCAGCCAGCTTCATCAATTACGGGGGCGGGTTGGCCGAGGTCACAAGCAGTCTTATGCCGTGCTAGTTGCCAATCCCAAGACGGAGTCTGGGAAGCAGCGCATGAAAATCATGACGGAGACCACAGATGGCTTTGTTCTCGCTGAGGAAGACCTCAAGATGAGAGGTTCTGGTGAAATTTTCGGTACCCGCCAGTCCGGTATCCCAGAGTTTCAGGTGGCGGACATCGTGGAGGATTATCCGATTTTGGAAGAAGCGCGCAAGGTAGCCAGCCAGATTGTGGCGAATCCCAACTGGCGGCAAGATGCCAATTGGCGCCTGATTGCCCGATATTTGGAGCTTCGGGATTATCTAGACTAAAGGAAACAATGAGAAACCTAGGACGAAGAACTTCCTAGGTTTTTATGCGTCTTAGCAAGTCCAGTTTTTGAGGATTCGCTCGGAAAAGTGATCGGGCGAAGTGAAGAGGTGTGAGTGTCGTAGCTTTTAACCAAGTGCATGGTTGAGTCTAGAGCTATGGTTGTCGGGACAGGAGCATGACACTTATCTTAAGCTTTCTGCAAGAAAATTCTAAGCCTTCCTTAAGTTTTCGGAATTATAATGACAGCATTAAAAGAAACGAGGTAGCAAGATGAAAGTAGAAGTTAAAGTCAACTATAAAAAAGAATTTAAAAAAGGAGTAAAAGGAGTTCCGAGTTATGGTTATTGACTATCTCAGTAAAATAGCAGAGTCTATATTTCAGCTCTTTATCTAATCAAAATAAGCCAGTCACAAAAGCATGACAGGCTTATTTGGTCTTATCCTTCAATATAGTCTTTTAATTCTTGACCAGTTAATCCAGCGTTGAGAGCGATTAGCAATTTGATGCGGGCTTTTGGGGCATTAAGCTCCTTGACAAACATGACTCCAGCTTGGTGTAGCTTAACGCCGCCCCCCTCATAAGCATAGACAGGTTCGGCAATGCCGTTGAAGCAACGTGAGACTAGGGCGATGGGAAGACCTGCTTTTGCCATCTCTGTTAATTTTTCAGCAGCTTCTCTCGGTAGATTGCCAGCGCCAAAGGCTTCAATAATCAGACCGTCTAGCTTTGGCAAATCTAGCATATCTAGGAGTTCTGTCTTCATACCGGCATAGGCTGGAATGATGGGGACAAGCCCAGAAATGCTGTTCAGGTCAAAACGAACGCGGGGCTCTGCTGTTTTGAAATAGAGGATTTCTTGCTTCATAACGAGACCTAAAGGGCCGTGCGTCGGAGTTTGAAAGGTGCTGACATTCGTGGTATGGGTTTTGGTGACATATTTGGCAGCATGGACTTCGTCATTCATGACGACCAAGACTCCCTTGCCACGGGCTTTCTCGTCGCTGGCAACTCGCAGAGCGGTTAGGTAATTATAAACCCCGTCACTGCCTAATTCATTAGAACTCCTCATGGCTCCGGTCAGGACAACAGGAATGTCAGGCAGATCCATGGTATCGAGGAAGTAGGCCGTTTCCTCCAGAGTATCTGTCCCGTGGGTAATGACCACTCCGTCGTAGTGATCAGCATCAGACTTTATTTTTTTGTAGAGTTCCAGCATGTGCTGGGGAGTGATGTGAGGGCTGGGGATATTGAAGAAATCAAGCACGGCCGCTTCAATGTCGCTTAAAGGCACGGCTACATGGTTCATGGGATTGTCCTGGCTGCTATTGACAGCACCGCTTCCGTCTGCCTGCATGGAAATGGTCCCGCCAGTGTGTAAAACTAAAATTCGCTTATTCATAGATGAGCTTCTCCGTGAATTGTGTTATAATTTATTGTATCATAAAAGGAAAGAATGAGAAAATCAATGGAAGTAAAAGCCGTCTTTTTTGATATCGATGGGACACTGGTCAATGACAGTCGAACAGTTTTGAAATCTACAGAACAGGCTATTCAGAGTTTAAAGGAACAAGGGATTTTGGTCGGTTTAGCAACAGGCCGCGGTCCTTTCTTTGTCAAACCTTTTATGGAGCAGCTGGATTTAGATTTTGCGGTGACCTATAATGGCCAGTATATTTTTGCAAAAGACAGGGTGATTTCTGCTACGCCGATTGACAAACAAAGCCTGCGCGATTTGATTGCCTACGCTAAGAAGCACCGGAAGGAAATTTCCTTTGGAACAGCAGAGGCTATGCAAGGTTCAAAAATCATGACTTTTGGCATGAGTTCCTTTTCTCAGTGGGCCAGCCAGTTTATCCCTAAGAAAATGGCGCGAACGGTTAGTCGCGGTTTTAATAAAGTTATCGGCAAGGCGCTGCCTCAGCAGGAGAAGGAGCTCTTACAGTTGATTCAAGAGCCGATCTATCAAGTGCTTATATTGGCAGATCCAGCCGAAAGTCAAAAGATTGAAGCGGATTTTCTGCATTTGAAATTTACTCGGTCGAGCCCCTATGCAGCGGATATTATCAATCAAGAGATGTCCAAATTGGAAGGAATTCGCCGAGTTGGCAAGGAATATGGCTTTGATATCAATCAAGTGATGGCTTTCGGGGACTCGGACAATGACTTAGAAATGCTGTCGGGGGTCGGCTTATCTATTGCCATGGGCAATGGAACCAGCTCTGTCAAGAAAGTGGCTAAGCACACGACTAGCAGCAACAGTCAGGATGGTATCCATCGCGCGCTGGAACATTTCGGTATTCTGGCAAGTGAGAAAGTCTTTGTTTCCAGCGATCATCATTTCAATAAAGTAAAGACCTTCCATGGTGTGATGGATGAATGCACGCAGGAAGAGCCAATCGCTTGGACACCAGAAGATGCACGGCATCGGGCTGATTTTAAGTTGGAAGAGCTAGTTGAATTTCTCAGAGCGGCCAGTCGTTCCGAAGCAGAATTTGATCAATCCATTTCAAGGATGCACCAGGCTTTGGATAAGGCGGCTACCAAGGTTCGCAGCAAGCGAGAGGCTGAAGTTTCGTTAGTCGGTCAAGTAGACGCCTTAATTGATACGCTTTACTTCACTTATGGCAGCTTTGTCTTAATGGGAGTGGATCCCGAGCGGATTTTCGATATTGTCCATCAGGCTAATATGGGGAAAATTTTCCCGGATGGAAAAGCGCATTTTGACCCAGTAACGCATAAGATTCTGAAACCGGATGACTGGGAAGACAAATACGCTCCAGAGCCTGCAATTAAACGAGAACTAGAGCGGCAGATTCAGGCTTATCAGCGCAACAAAAGCCACGACAAGTAAGCCAAAAACAAAAAAATATTTGGTGCTGAACAATTATAAATATATAGAAACTGAACAGGAGCCTAGTCAGAATAGCAAAAAAGACCTGAGATTTGATTTTACAATGCTCATCTCAGGTCTTTTAAAATGCTCCGTGTTTGAAGAGAAATGGAGTAAGGATGGTCACTTACAGAGTCTTTTCCTTATCTCTAACAACTAGCAAATCCACTTTGGCATGACGCAGAATGTATTCTGATGAAGAGCCAACCAGCAAACGCTCAAAGGCGTTGAGTCCAGTGGCACCAACCATAATTAGGTCCACCTTATGCTCATCAGGAATGTCTGTAGCCAAAAGTGTTTTAGGATTTCCCATTTCGATAACGATGTCAACGTGCTTAATTCCAGCATTTTGAGCTTTTTCTTTATATTTTTCAGCCAACTTTTTGGCATCTTCCTGCAGCTCCTCATAGACGTCGGCATCAAAGGTTGAAATGCTTTGAAGAGCTCGTGTATCAATGACATGAGCAATCGTGAGGCGCGAACCATTTCTGAGTGCTACATTCACCCCTTTTTCAAATGCAAGCTCAGCTTCGTGTGAGCCATCAACAGCGACCATTATATTTTCATATTTTTGTTGAACCATGGGACTACCTCCGTTCTTTATAAGGGACACGAGAGTTTCAAAAGCAGCTGCAACGAAATCTTTGAAGCGCTAAGTGTGCTTTGGGAAAGAAAATCAGGCAGCCGTATTTTAACTCAAATTCTATTTTAATATCTCTATTGTAACCCTTTTCAGAAAAAAAGTAAAGATAGAGTAGCAATCGAGACGATAGAGATATTGATGAAGTCACCTGTTTAAAAAATGATGAAAATAACAAAATGAGCTGTTAAAAGTCAAGATTAAGCAAAATTTAAATCACAAAGATAGTCAAACAACTAAGGTTTTATAAAAAAATTACATCAGAAGAGATGTTTTCTGTAAACTAAAGTGCTATCCCCTCAAAATGTCGAAATCTATCCATCTATTTCAGAAAAGGCATGAAAAGTTTTTCTTGCTACAAAGAGCGTAAACAATATGGGAAAAGAACCACAAAGAATGACCTCTTTTTAATTTGTTGTCAATCTATTTTTCTGGTGGTATAATAAAACCATTCAGATGAATTGAGGAAAATAGGATGAAAGAATTTAATAAGTCCAGCAAACTGGAGCATGTAGCCTATGATATTCGTGGACCAGTGTTGGAAGAAGCGATGCGGATGCGGGCTAATGGAGAGAAGATTCTCCGCCTCAACACAGGAAATCCAGCTGAATTTGGTTTCACCGCTCCAGACGAGGTCATCCATGATTTGATTATGAATGCACGTGACAGTGAGGGTTATTCCGACTCCAAGGGGATTTTTTCGGCCCGCAAGGCGATTATGCAGTATTGCCAGCTCAAGAAGTTTCCAAGTGTGGATATCAATGACATTTATCTGGGAAATGGAGTCAGCGAGCTGATCGTCATGTCCATGCAGGGACTCTTGGATGATGGGGACGAGGTGCTGGTGCCGATGCCAGACTACCCGCTCTGGACGGCGGCAGTTAGTCTGGCTGGTGGGAATGCTGTTCACTATGTCTGTGATGAGCAGGCAGAATGGTATCCAGATATTGACGACATCAAGTCAAAAATCACGTCCAATACCAAAGCTATCATTATTATCAATCCTAACAATCCAACGGGGGCGCTTTATCCTAAGGATCTCTTGCTGGAGATTGTGGAAATTGCTCGCCAAAATAATCTCATTATCTTTGCGGATGAAATCTACGACCGCATGGTGATGGATGGGCATGTCCATATACCGGTGGCTAGTCTGGCACCCGACCTTTTCTGTGTCAGCATGAACGGTCTTTCCAAGTCCCACCGAATCGCAGGTTTCCGGGTCGGCTGGATGGTCCTATCGGGTCCCAAGCAGCATGTCAAGGGCTATATTGAAGGGCTCAATATGCTTTCCAATATGCGCCTGTGCTCCAATGTCTTGGCTCAACAAGTTGTCCAAACCTCGCTCGGTGGTCATCAATCTGTGGACGAATTGTTGCTTCCTGGTGGACGGATTTATGAGCAGCGCAATTTCATCTATCAGGCGATTCAGGATATTCCGGGTCTGTCGGCTGTTAAGCCTAAAGCCGGCCTCTATATTTTCCCGAAAATTGACCGAAACATGTACCGCATCGATGATGATGAGCAGTTTGTACTGGATTTCCTCAAGCAGGAAAAAGTTCTTCTTGTTCATGGCCGAGGCTTTAACTGGCATGAGCCGGATCATTTCCGGATTGTCTATTTACCTCGGGTGGATGAGCTAGCTCAAATCCAAGAAAAAATGACGCGCTTCTTACGTCAATATCGCCGTTAAATCTTTATTTGCAACAGCTCTCAGGAGCTGTTTTTTGATGAAAATTTTAGCTAATTTTTTATCTATTTTTGTTTTAAAAAGATTGGAAAGGTTCGACACTTTTCGTTATAAAATAAGCTATATCAAATTAAAAGGGTTCAAAATGAACCATTAGTTGAATTGTAGATAATTGTTCTTCAATACACAATTTTCAGAGAATTATTGAAATTTTAGTGATTTCATGCTATAATTAGAAAATCAAATACGAGGTAAATGTATGGCAAACCTATTAGAAAAAACTAGGAAAATTACTTCTATCTTGAAACGTTCAGAAGAGCAGCTTCAAGAGGAACTTCCTTATAATGCAATCACTCGCCAGCTTGCTGATATTATTCATTGCAATGCCTGTATCATTAACAGTAAGGGCCGTCTTCTAGGCTATTTTATGCGCTATAAGACCAATAATGACCGTGTGGAAGCTTTTTTCCAGGATAAGAATTTCCCGGAAGGCTATGTCCAAGAAGCGAACATGGTTTATGAGACAGAGGCCAATCTGCCTGTCACGCATGATTTGACCATTTTTCCAGTAGAAACCAAGGATGAATTTCCAGATGGGCTGACCACGATCGCGCCAATTCATGTTTCAGGGATTCGCTTGGGCTCGCTGATTATCTGGCGTAATGATAAAGAATTTTTAGATGACGACCTGATTCTGGTCGAGATTGCTAGCACAGTGGTTGGGATTCAGCTGCTTAACTTCCAGCGGGAAGAGGATGAGAAGAACATCCGCCGTCGGACAGCTGTGACCATGGCGGTTAATACCCTATCTTACTCAGAGCTAAGAGCTGTTTCAGCTATTTTAGGCGAACTCAATGGCAATGAAGGTCAGCTGACGGCTTCTGTTATTGCGGATCGTATCGGGATTACCCGCTCAGTGATTGTCAATGCTCTGCGCAAATTAGAAAGCGCTGGGATTATTGAAAGCCGCTCGCTGGGAATGAAAGGGACTTATCTGAAAGTGCTGATTCCAGATGTCTTTGATGAAATTAAAAAGAGGGACTACTAATGGCAAAAGCGCTGATTTCAATTGATTATACGGTTGATTTTGTCGCAGAGGAGGGCAAGTTGACAGCAGGAGCGCCGGCTCAGGCGATTTCTGAAGCTATTTCCCAAGTAACCGAGGCGGCATTTGATCGAGGCGACTATATCTTCTTTGCTATTGATGCCCATGATGAGAATGATGCCTTTCACCCAGAAAGTAAGCTTTTTCCGCCCCACAATATCAAGGGAACGAGCGGTCGCAATCTTTATGGCCCCTTGGCGGATTTTTATGACAAGCATCAAGCGGACTCTCGAGTCTTTTGGATGGATAAGCGCCATTATTCTGCTTTTTCTGGTACGGACTTAGATATTCGTCTGCGGGAGAGAAAGGTAGACACGATCATTTTGACAGGAGTCTTGACGGATATTTGCGTCCTGCATACGGCAATCGATGCCTATAATCTGGGTTATCAGATCCAGGTGGTAGAGCCGGCAGTGGCTTCTCTGTCAGAGGAAAATCACAAATTTGCCTTAAACCACTTGCAAAATGTTTTAGGTTCGACTATAATAAATACAATTTAAGAGTAAAAGAGAAGCAGAGTAGGCTTGCTGACTTGTACAGAGAGTGCTGATAGCTGAGAGCAGCACCAAGAAAGCAAAAACCGAAGAACATGTTTCGTAATCTTTTGTGTGATCAAGCACAAACGTCGCTCACGTTACGAGCGCAGAGGCTGCCTTTTAAGGCGGCGAATAACAGTGGTACCACGGCTTTCGTCTGTTTCAGAGACGGAAGCTTTTTGTTTTGCAAAAGGAAAAGTGGAGATACTGGAAGAAAGTTGCCAATATGCTCAAGGACAGGGCAGCTTGCAAATGGATTTGAAGGGGAAAGAATATGAAAGAAATTTTTATCGGAAACTATGGTTTAGAGCAGGTCGGACAGACCATGACCGCAACTGGCTGGGTGGCCAATATCCGCAATCACGGCAAACTAGCCTTTATTGAATTGCGGGACCGCGAGGGCTTGCTTCAGGTCTTCGTTGGCGGTGAGATTGAAGATTTTGCTAAGCTGGAAGACATTGGCAAAGAGGATGTCATTGCAGTGACAGGGCAAGTGGTTCAGCGTGAAGAGCGCTTTGTCAACAAGGCTATCAAGTCTGGTCAGGTGGAGCTTCGAGCTGAAAAGATTGAAGTCATTGCTAGCAGCAAGGTTCTGCCTTTTGAGCTGGACCAGCATGCCCATACAGGGGAAGACCTGCGCCAGAAATACCGTTACCTAGACTTGCGCCGTGAGAAGATGACCCATAACCTCAAACTGCGCCATCAGGTCACCTCAACCATTCGGGAATATTTAAACGGTTTGGACTTTTTGGAAGTGGAGACGCCTTATCTGACCAAGTCAACACCCGAAGGTGCTAGAGATTTCCTGGTGCCTAGTCGGGTCTTTAAAAATCAATTCTACGCGCTGCCGCAGAGCCCTCAGATGCTCAAGCAGTTGCTGATGGGAGCTGGCCTCGAACGCTATTATCAGATTGTTCGTTGCTTCCGTGACGAAGATTTGCGAGGCGATCGTCAGCCAGAGTTTACCCAGGTGGACTTAGAGCTGAGTTTTGCCAGCGAGGAAGAAATCCGAGCTCTGGTTGAAACTATGCTGAAGGCTGTTGTCAAGAAAACCCATGGTTTAGAGCTGACGGAAGATTTTCCGACTATCAGCTATGAAGAGGCTATGAGCCGCTTTGGTTCTGATAAGCCAGATACACGCTTTGGTTTAGAGCTAAAGAGTTTGACAGATTTGTGTCAGTCCAATGATTCGCTTCTCATCAAGAAAGCCTTGGATAACCATGAGGAGCTGATGGGAATCTGTGTGCCCGATGCAGCTAGCGCTTTTAGCAAGAAGCAGCTCAGTCATTTTTACCAAGAAATGAAGGAATTTGGCTGCAGTCGTTTGGCCAGTCTCAAGGTTGAAGATGGCCAGTTGGTTGGTGATTTGGCTAGCACCTTTGAAGCTGAAAGTCAGGAGTTGCTGGCACGTTTTGAGGCCAAAGATGGAGATCTTATCCTGCTAGTCATGGCCAAGAAGCGTCGAGCTCAGGAAGCTTTGGGACATCTGCGCATAGAAGTCGCAAAAGCTTTGGATTTGATTGACCCAAGCCAGCTTCATTTCCTTTGGGTTGTGGATTGGCCGCTGTTGGAGTGGAATGAAGACCAAAACCGCTATCAAGCCATGCACCATCCTTTCACACAGGGGATTTTTGAAGATGGACAAGAGCCAGATCAATTCCGCAGCCACGCTTACGACATCGTCTTAAACGGCTATGAGATTGGCGGAGGGAGTCTGCGGATTCATGATCGGAAGGCTCAGGAAGCGATGTTTGAACTGCTGGGCATGAGTAAGGAAGACTATGAGCGGGACTTTGGTTTCTTCCTAGAAGCCTTAGAGTACGGCTTCCCACCGCACGGCGGTTTGGCTCTGGGCTTAGATCGCTTGGTTATGATTTTGGCTGGGGAAGAAAATATCCGCCAAGTCATCGCTTTTCCAAAAAATGGTACTGGCTTTGATCCTATGCTGGAAAGCCCAAGTTTGGTGGACCAAAGACAGCTCAAAGAACTGCATTTGGAATTGAAGAATTAGCCTGAAATATGGTAAAATGAAATGATGCGAATTCCTGAAGAATAGCAGGAAGAAGCTGAAGAAAGGAGCTAGCGGATGGCAAATAAATGAGCGTCCCTGGCTTGTCAAAGTAAAGGTGAGCTGAAGCTCTGGAAATAAAAAAATCATCTCAAATTCTTATTTTCAGTCGCTAAAGCTCACATATCTTATGAAAGGAATCAGAGATGAAGATTACTCAAGAAGAAGTAAGTCACGTTGCTAAGCTGTCAAAACTGGCTTTTTCACCAGAAGAAACTGCTGAGTTTGCGACGACCTTAACCAAGATTGTTGACATGGTCGAATTGCTCAATGAAGTGGACACGGAGGGTGTACCTTTCACTTCTAATGTGGCAGCCAATATCAATTATATGCGAGAAGATGTGGCTCAGCCTGGCTGGAATCGGGAAGAGCTTTTCCAAAATGTACCTGAAAAAGAGCGGGGCTACATCAAAGTGCCTGCCATCCTAGATGACGGAGGAGATGCCTAATGACTTTTAATCACAAGACCCTTGAAGAGTTGCATGATTTGCTGGTCAAGAAAGAAATTTCTGCAGTAGAGTTAACTCAGGCGACTTTGGCAGACATCAAAGAACGTGAAGCTGCCGTGGACAGTTTCATCACTATCAGCGAAGAAGAAGCTTTGGCACAGGCTGCGGCTCTGGATGCCAAGGGCATTGATGCTGACAATCTCATGAGCGGGATTCCGCTGGCAGTCAAGGACAATATCTCAACCAAGGGGATTTTGACAACAGCTGCATCTAAAATGCTCTATAACTACAAGCCAATTTTCGATGCGACTAGCGTGGAGAAGCTCTATGGTAAGGATATGATTATCGTCGGGAAGACTAACATGGACGAGTTTGCCATGGGTGGTTCCAGCGAAAACTCTTACTTTAAGACGACTAAGAATGCTTGGGATAGCAGCAAGGTTCCCGGTGGATCATCTGGTGGTTCAGCGACAGCAGTGGCCTCTGGTCAGGTTCGTCTGTCACTGGGTTCAGATACGGGTGGTTCCATTCGTCAACCTGCTTCCTTTAACGGTGTAGTCGGCCTCAAGCCAACCTACGGACGGGTTTCCCGTTTTGGTCTCATTGCTTTTGGTTCTTCTTTAGACCAGATTGGACCGTTCTCTCAGACAGTTAAGGAAAATGCTCAGCTTCTGAATGTTATTGCTGGCAATGACCCTAAAGATTCTACATCATCACAAGAGGCAGTGCCAGACTTTACCAGCAAGATTGGCCAAGACATCAAGGGCATGAAGATTGCCCTGCCTAAGGAATACATGGGTGAGGGAATTGACAGCAAGGTCAAGGAAACGATTCTGGCAGCAGCGAAGCACTTGGAAAGTCTAGGAGCTATCGTTGAAGAAGTCAGCCTGCCCCACAGCAAGTACGGCGTGGCTGTTTACTATATCATTGCTTCCTCTGAGGCCAGCTCTAACCTGCAACGTTTTGACGGTATTCGCTATGGCTACCGCGCAGAAGGTATTGAAAATCTGGAAGATGTTTATGTCAAATCCCGCAGTGAAGGCTTTGGTGAAGAGGTCAAACGCCGGATTATGCTGGGAACGTTCAGCTTGTCATCCGGCTACTACGACGCTTACTTCAAGAAAGCTGGTCAGGTTCGGACCTTGATCATGCAGGATTTTGCTAAAGTTTTTGAAAAATACGATTTAATCTTAGGCCCAACTGCACCAACGGTAGCTTATGACTTGGGCAGTCAAAACCAAGACCCAGTGGCTATGTATCTGGCTGACCTTTTGACCATTCCGGTCAATCTGGCTGGCCTGCCGGGCATTTCAATCCCAGCTGGCTTTGCAGATGGTCTTCCTGTCGGCTTGCAGCTGATTGGGAATCACTTCGATGAGGCGACCATCTATCAGGCAGCCGCAGCATTTGAAGCGACGACTGACTACCACAAACAGCAGCCACTTATCTTTGGAGGTGAAAAATAATGAACTTTGAAACAGTTATCGGACTGGAAGTCCATGTTGAATTGAAGACCAATTCAAAAATTTTCTCACCAGCACCAGCTCACTTTGGTGAAGATCCAAATGCCAACACCAATATCATTGACTGGTCCTTCCCAGGTGTACTGCCTGTTATGAACAAGGGTGTTATTGACTATGGTATCAAGGCTGCTCTGGCTTTGAACATGGACATTCACCAGAAGATGCACTTTGACCGCAAGAACTACTTCTATCCAGACAATCCAAAAGCTTATCAAATTTCTCAGTTTGATGAGCCAATTGGCTACAATGGCTGGATTGAGATTGAGCTAGAAGACGGTACGACCAAGAAAATCCGTATCGAGCGGGCCCACTTGGAAGAAGATGCTGGAAAGAATACCCACGGCAGCGATGGCTACTCTTATGTGGACCTCAACCGCCAAGGGGTGCCGCTGATTGAGATTGTCTCTGAAGCGGATATGCGCAGTCCGGAAGAAGCTTATGCTTACCTGACAGCTCTCAAGGAAATCATCCAGTACACGGGTATTTCTGATGTCAAGATGGAAGAGGGCTCCATGCGGGTAGATGCTAATATTTCCATCCGTCCTTACGGTCAGGAAGAGTTTGGTACCAAGACTGAGCTGAAAAACCTTAACTCCTTCAACTTTGTCCGTAAGGGTCTGGCATTTGAGGAAAAACGCCAAGCAGAAATCCTACGCAGCGGTGGTCAAATCAGACAGGAAACCCGTCGTTATGATGAAGCGACTGGCGAAACCCTGCTCATGCGGGTTAAGGAAGGTTCAGCGGACTACCGTTACTTCCCAGAGCCTGATCTGCCTATCTTTGAGATTGAAGATGCTTGGATTGAGCAAGTACGCAGCAGCCTGCCAGCCTTTCCAAAAGAACGCCGTGCTAAGTATGTGGGCGACTACGGCTTGTCTGACTACGATGCCAAGCAGCTGACAGCGACGAAGGCTGTGTCAGACTTCTTTGAAGCAGCTGTTGCGGCAGGAGGCGATGCTAAATCTGTCTCTAACTGGCTCCAAGGGGAAGTGGCGCAATACCTCAATGCAGAAGGAAAGACCATCACTGAGATTGAGCTGACGCCTGAGAATCTGACTGAGATGATTGCTCTGATTGCAGACGGAACGATCTCCTCTAAGATTGCTAAGAAGGTCTTTGTCCATCTAGCTAAAAATGGTGGCTCTGCCAAAGAATATGTACAAAAAGCAGGCCTAATCCAAATTTCAGATCCTGCTCAACTTCTTCCTATTATCCAGCAAGTCTTTGCGGATAATGAAAAAGCCATCAATGACTATAAGGGCGGCAACAAGAATGCGGCTAAGTCCCTGATCGGTCAGCTCATGAAGGCCACCAAGGGACAAGCTAACCCACAAGTAGCACAAAAACTGCTCAATGAAGAGTTGGAGAAATTATAGAAATAAATGAAAACCAGTCGTAAGGCTGGTTTTTTCTGAAGAGGAAGGTTGGGTTTTGATTTTATCTTATGGGGGAAAGGTTGTTTTCTTCATTCAAATGATAAAATTGTTTTAAAAGTTTATTGTTAGGGAGTATTTTACCTATGTATTAAAGTATAGATAGGAGAAGTAAGAATAAATGGAATAATGAGGTAAAAAAACTAAGGAACATCCCGTTTCGGCAGAAAAATTTCTTTATGGTATAATGGTACTATCATTACGAGGAGGTGGGCTATGACTAAAACCGGCAATGTATTTACCCGATACTTCCAGCAGTTTGATTGGTCCGGTATTTTAGATGAAATATTCTCGAAGTTAGTTTCTTTAGTATTTTTAATTTTACTTTTTTATATTGCAAAGAAATCACTTCATCTTTTGGTAGCTAAGATTATTGCGCCATCTTTGAAATTATCTCGGCAGGATGAGGCTCGACAAAAGACTATTACGCGCCTGATTGAGAATCTGCTGAATTATGCGCTTTATTTTCTTTTGTTTTATTGGATTTTATCGATTTTGGGTATGCCAGTCTCGAGTCTTTTAGCTGGGGCAGGAATTGCCGGCGTAGCGATTGGGATGGGGGCCCAGGGCTTTCTGTCTGATCTGGTCAATGGCTTCTTTATTCTACTAGAGCGACAGTTGGATGTGGGGGACAATGTCCGCCTGACCAATGGTGCCATCAAGATTGCCGGAACAGTCGTCAGCGTGGGGATTCGGACCACGCAGGTTCGCGATGCGGACGGGACGCTTCACTTTGTGCCCAACCGAAATATCACCGTTGTCAGCAATCTTTCTCGTGGTGATATGCGGGTTCTAATTGATATTCCCATCTATGCAGAGACTGATTTAGACGAGATTTACCGGATTATTGCGGATGTGAATGCGGAAGCTGTTCCAGAGCATCCAGAAATTCTGAAGGAGCCTGATATTTTAGGACCGCAGATGGCTGCGAGTGGCCAGTTTAATTTTCGGGTCAGCCTAGTGGTGGAAGGCGGCATGCAGACCAGTATCTACCACATTTTTTACAGACTTTATCATGAGGCACTGTTAAAAGAAGGAGTGGCTCTGCCGACATTGGCTCCAGTTACAGGAAGTGGTTCAAAAGGTTAGGAGAGAAGAGTGATGAACGAAAATGAAAAACAAGAGATTATAGTGGATGGAAAGGGTTTGATTTACCAGTTAAAGAAGCCGCTTCATAAACAGGCCTTATTCTGGACGACCTTAATATTGGGAATTGTGCTTTTCCTTATGACCATATTTTGTGCGGTCTTGTTCCTTATAACGCTAGGGCTAACTGTTGAAAACGAAGAATTACGAGTAAAACAAAGCCATGATTATAGCTACTCGGCTGAATATAAGTCTTATCGATTGGGAGAGGCGGTTGAATTTCCTGAAGGGCTCAAGATTACAGTAAACTCTGTCCGCTTGGACAAGGATCGCACTTTGGGTGATGAGTCAACAGGAAGTGCTGTTGTCGCCTCAGTGACGGTAGAAAACACGTCTAGCCGACAAATCCTGCTTAGTCCGTATTCATTTAGCTTATATGATCGGGATGATGAGGTTTATATTTTAGATGGCTCCACTTTTGATAACACACAAATCGGCACCAATCTAACCGCAGGAAAAACCATCACATTTGATTTAATATTTGACGGAGAAGATGGCGATGCAGGTCCTTATTCACTCGTATATGAGAATGTGAAATGGTCAAAAGAAAAGTCAAGCAGTGTGAAATGATTTTAAGATAGTTTAATTAAGATGCATCGTGGCATTTCAGAATAGTCATGATGCTTTTTTATAAACATGACATCGCATGGCAAGTATTGTATAATAGGTAGAGAAGATGGAGTGACCATGCAGAATAATAGACTATTTCGGATATTGTACTACATTTTGGAGAGAGAAAAAGTGACTGCAACGGAGCTGGCCGAGAAATTCGAAGTTTCGGTCCGGACCATTTATCGGGATGTAGATTCTCTAAGCAGCGCGGGGATTCCGATTTACACCACGCAAGGAAAGGGTGGCGGTATAGAAATCGCAGAGGACTATGTCTTGCGGAAGTCCTTGCTGACAGCGGAGGAGAAAGAGCAAATCATGGCGGCTCTGCAAGGTCTGAATAGCACCAGTCAGCTTTACCAGAGTGACCTTCTCACAAAACTTTCAGCGCTTTTTCAAGTCAAAAATCCAAATTGGATTGAAGTTGATTTTAATCACTGGCAAAATGATAAAGTGTATGAAGAAACCTTTCATCAATTAAAAACTGCGATTCTAGGCAAGCACCTTGTTTCTTTTTCTTACTTTGCTAGTGATGAGCAGGAAACAAGTCGTCGTGTCAAGCCTGTGCGCTTGTTGTTTAAAAGTCAGAATTGGTATCTTTATGCTTTCTGCCTCTTGCGACAGGAATTCAGGTATTTTAAGTTATCTCGACTGAAAAATCTGGAGCGGCTGGAGGAAAGGTTTGAGGACAGCTTTGAAGATGTCGTCTTGGAAAAAGAACTGACCTATGAAAATACGATTGAGTTAGCAGTCAAGTTTGATCGCAAAGTAGCTTTCAGAGTTTATGACGAAATAAGTGGAGACATTCGGACAGATGCGGAAGGAAATCTGTACACAGAAATAGAAATTCCCGACGACCATCGTCTATATAGTTACATCCTTTCCTTTGGAGACGCTGTGGAGGTCTTAGAGCCGCCCGAAATCCGAGTGAAAATGAAAGAAATGATTCATAAGCTAGCAGAAAAATATAAAACTTGACATAGGGTGTCAGGTATCTTCTTGTATACTAATAGTAAGAAGAGAACAGGAGGCAGCAAGATGAAATATGAATGGAGAAAGAGTGAAAAAGCTCTTTATGGTGCCAAGCAAAAGCCAGAGCTGGTAGAGGTGCCGAGTCAACGGTTCATTTTGATTGAAGGAGAGGGAGATCCCAATGAAGCGGATTTCTCCGAGCGGGTATCTGCCCTTTATTCACTGGCCTATTCGATTAAAATGTTCTTTAAATCCATGATGAAAGATGAGGCGGAGGACGAGGTGACGGATTTTACGGTCCATCCTTTGGAAGGTATCTGGGAAAAAGCTACTGGGGAAGGCTTCGATAAAAGTCAGCTTCGCTATCAGCTCATGATTCAGCAGCCCACTGTCATCACTCAGGACATTTTTGCAGTGGCGCTTGAGAATGTCCGCAAGAAAAAGCCCAATCCCCTCTACGATGCCATCCGTTTACAGAGCTTTCCAGAAGAGCGGGCTATTCAGGTCTTACACATAGGAAGTTATGACAGTGAGCCTGCCTCTTTTGAGAAAATGGACGAGCTAGCAATCAGCTTGGGACTGGAGAGATGCGACCAAGTTCACAGAGAGATTTACTTAAGCAACCAAAATAGGACACCAGAAGAAAAGTTGAAAACTATCTTAAGGTATGCTGTCAGATAGGAGGAATGTAACATGCCGAGACCTGCAACAAAAAACGATTTGCTGGCTGCAGCTACAGAAAATCTCGAAAAACTCAATCTGCTTATTTCGAACATGACAGCGGACGAGTTGGCGAGGCCCTTTGATTTTTCAAAGGATGAGAAAAAGAAAGAAGCCCACTGGAAGCGCGATCGGAACCTGAGGGATATCTTAATCCATCTTTATGAGTGGCACCAACTGCTGCTAAACTGGGTAGAGGCCAATCAAAGAGGAGAAGAGAAGTCCTTCCTGCCTGCTCCCTACAATTGGAGAACCTATGGTGATATGAATGTCGCATTTTGGGAAAAGCACCAGCAGACCTCTCTTGAGGAGGCAAGTTCTTTGCTGGCTAGTTCACATAGAGCTGTCCTAGACCTAGCCGCAACCTTTACGAATGAAGAATTATTTTCTAAAGGAGTTTATAAATGGACGGGCGGAACGACCTTGGGCTCCTATTTTGTCAGCGCAACATCCAGTCACTATGATTGGGCTATGAAAAAGCTTAAAGCTCACCAAAAGAATTGTAAAAGGAATCCTGTCCAATAAAGTTTTCTAGGACTTGAGACTGATTTTTAGCACTCTTGCAAAAAGAGTGCTAATTTTTTGAGTTTTTGTCTTGACTTTCATTTTCAAGAGTGTATAATAGAATCATGGTTTAGCACTCGAGGCATTAGAGTGCTAAATATGAAAAATAAAATCTTGCCAGTGGCTGGAATTTTCTAAAGAGAGGTGAGGTTCTTGGTAACAGAGCGCCAAAATGAGATTTTAAATCTAATCATTGATATCTTTACCAAGACGCAGGAGCCTGTCGGCTCTAAAACCTTGCAAGAGTCTATCCAGTCCTCAAGTGCCACCATCCGTAATGACATGGCGGCCTTGGAAAAGGAAGGTCTGCTGGAAAAGGCCCACACATCGAGTGGCCGTAAGCCCAGTGTCGCTGGTTTCCAGTATTTCGTCCGGCATTCCTTGGCCTTTGATCAGCTGGCGGAAAATGAGCTCTACGAGGTCGTAAAGGCCTTCGACCAAGAGTTCTTCAAGCTGGAAGATATCCTGCAGCGGGCGGCGGATGTCTTAGCCGAGCTGAGTGCTTGCACGGTTGTAGCTCTGGATGTCGAGCCTAGTCGGCAGCGCCTGACAGCTTTTGACATCGTCGTGCTCAGCCAGCATGCAGCCTTAGCTGTCTTTACGCTGGATGAGTCTAATACCCTGACCAGTCAGTTCATGATTCCTAGGAATTTTCTCCAAGAAGACCTACTGCGCTTGAGGGATATGATCCAGGAGCGCTTTCTAGGACAAACGGTTTTGGATATCCACTACAAGATTCGGACGGAAATTCCGCAGATTATCCAGCGCTACTTTACCACGACGGACAATGTCCTCGATCTCTTTGAGCATATTTTTGCTCAGATGTTTGTGGAGAAAGTGGCCCTTGCTGGTAAGGTTCAGCTGTTGCGCTTTGCGGATCTTAAGACTTATCAGTTCTTTGATGACCGGCAGAAGGTCGCCTTCGAAATTCGTGATAGTTTGGCCGAGAATCAGATGCAAAATGTCCGAGTCGCTGATAGTCAAGAGGATAGTCTGGCTAATCTAACTTTGATTTCCAGCAAATTCCTGATTCCCTATCGGGGCTTTGGGATGTTAGCAGTGGTCGGTCCGGTCAATCTGGATTACCAGAAGGTAGTCAGTCAACTCAATGTTGTCAATCGAGTCCTAACTATGAAACTCACAGATTTCTATCGGTATTTGAGTAGCAATCATTATGAGGTGAGTTAAAAATGAAATTACATAAATTCCTAAAAAGGAGGCGAAAAATGTCTGAGGAAATAAAAAACGAAGAAGTAAAAGAAGAGGAAGTGGTAGAAACCGCTGAAGAAGTTGCAGAAACTGCTCCTGAAAAATCAGAATTAGAGCTAGCTAATGAGCGGGCAGAAGATTTTGAAAATAAATATCTCCGTGCTCATGCAGAAATGCAAAACATTCAGCGTCGAGCCAACGAAGAGCGTCAACTCTTGCAACGCTATCGTAGCCAAGATTTAGGGAAAGCTATCTTACCTTCTTTGGATAACTTAGAGCGTGCGCTTGCCGTTGAAGGCTTGACAGACGATGTCAAAAAAGGTCTAGAAATGGTACAAGAAAGCTTGATTCATGCCCTTAAAGAAGAAGGAATTGAAGAAATCGCAGCGGACGGAGCATTTGACCATAACTATCACATGGCCATCCAAACCGTTCCAGCAGATGACGAGCATCCAGCAGATACCATCGCACAAGTCTTCCAAAAAGGCTACAAACTCCATGACCGCATCCTAAGACCAGCAATGGTAGTAGTTTATAACTAGGAGGTAAGTCAGAAATCTGTGATTTCGTTGACGCACCCCCGCAAGGGTGATTAGGCTGGTCACGAGCGTTTGCGAAGTGAACTGCCAACCAGCTATTGCGTATAATTTCGACTTCTCGTGTCGTAACATAAAAAATAAGAACCTTGTCCGAAATGACAATAAACTATGAATGAATGATAAACAATGGTTCAGCTTTACCAATAGTGAGCGAAGCGAACCGAAGGCGATACTCTTCGCCGTGGCGCTATTTGCGCAAACTTTGAGACTTTAGGCTCAAAGTTTAGTCAAAGAGATTGACGAAGCCAAGCTCTGACGGCGTCGCCACTTAAGAAGAGTATCAAAAAGAAAAAAAGAAGATAAATTTTAAGGAGAAAAAACACATGTCTAAAATTATCGGTATTGACTTAGGTACAACAAACTCAGCAGTTGCAGTTCTTGAAGGAACTGAAAGCAAAATCATCGCAAATCCAGAAGGAAACCGCACAACTCCGTCTGTAGTGTCATTCAAAAATGGTGAAATCATCGTTGGTGATGCTGCAAAACGCCAAGCAGTGACAAACCCAGATACAGTGATCTCTATCAAATCTAAGATGGGTACTTCTGAAAAAGTTTCTGCAAACGGTAAAGAATACACTCCACAAGAAATCTCAGCTATGATCCTTCAATACTTGAAAGGTTATGCTGAAGAATACCTTGGTGAAAAAGTAAGCAAAGCGGTTATCACTGTGCCAGCTTACTTTAACGATGCACAACGTCAAGCGACCAAAGACGCTGGTAAAATCGCTGGTCTTGAAGTAGAACGGATTGTCAACGAACCAACAGCTGCAGCTCTTGCTTACGGTTTGGACAAGACTGAAAAAGAAGAAAAAATCTTGGTATTCGACCTTGGTGGTGGTACATTTGACGTCTCTATCCTTGAATTGGGTGATGGTGTCTTCGACGTATTAGCAACTGCAGGGGACAACAAACTCGGTGGTGACGACTTTGACCAAAAGATTATCGACCACTTGGTAGCAGAATTCAAGAAAGAAAATGGTATCGACTTGTCAGCTGACAAGATGGCTGTGCAACGTTTGAAAGATGCAGCTGAAAAAGCTAAGAAAGACCTTTCAGGTGTGACTTCAACACAAATCAGCTTGCCATTTATCACTGCGGGTGCTGCTGGACCTCTTCACTTGGAAATGACTTTGACTCGTGCGAAATTCGATGATTTGACTCGCGACCTTGTAGAGCGTACGAAGATTCCAGTTCGTCGTGCCCTTTCTGATGCAGGTTTGAGCTTGTCAGAAATCGACGAAGTGATTCTTGTTGGTGGTTCAACTCGTATCCCAGCCGTTGTAGAAGCAGTTAAGGCTGAAACTGGTAAAGAACCAAACAAATCAGTGAACCCTGATGAAGTAGTTGCTATGGGTGCTGCGATCCAAGGTGGTGTCATCACTGGTGATGTCAAAGACGTTGTCCTTCTTGATGTAACACCATTGTCACTTGGTATCGAAACAATGGGTGGCGTCTTCACAAAACTCATCGACCGCAATACAACGATTCCAACATCTAAATCTCAAGTCTTCTCAACTGCAGCAGACAACCAACCAGCCGTTGATATCCACGTTCTTCAAGGTGAACGCCCAATGGCAGCGGACAACAAGACTCTTGGACGTTTCCAATTGACAGACATCCCAGCTGCACCTCGTGGAATTCCTCAAATCGAAGTAACATTTGACATCGACAAGAACGGTATCGTGTCTGTTAAGGCCAAAGACCTTGGAACTCAAAAAGAACAAACAATTGTCATCCAATCGAACTCAGGTTTGACAGACGAAGAAATTGACCGCATGATGAAAGATGCAGAAGCAAATGCTGAAGCAGATAAGAAACGTAAGGAAGAAGTAGACCTTCGTAACGAAGTGGACCAAGCTATCTTTGCGACTGAAAAGACAATCAAGGAAACTGAAGGCAAAGGCTTTGATGCAGAACGTGATGCTACCCAAGCTGCCCTTGATGAGCTTAAGAAAGCGCAAGAAGACAATAACTTGGACGACATGAAGGCGAAATTGGAAGCTCTCAACGAAAAAGCTCAAGCATTGGCAGTGAAACTCTACGAACAAGCCGCTGCAGCCCAACAAGCTCAAGCAGGAGCAGAAAGCGCACAAGCAACAGGAAACGCAGGCGATGACGTCGTAGACGGAGAGTTTACGGAGAAGTAAGATGTTGAGGCGTTAAGAAAACGAAAGAAAAATAGGAAGCCATCGCCTTGTGCGATGCACAAAAGATGGCTTATCTTTTTTCTGAAGTTTTTAGCCGAAACTCAATTCAGCTTAACTCGTTAAGAATGACTACTCACTAAAGTGATTGCCATTCTACGGCAATCGCTATGGCGACTTGCCTAAACGCCTTACTAGTTCAAAAACAAAGTATAACCGACTTTGTTTTTGAACGTCGTAATGATAGGAAGAAATCCAGAGGTTGCAGCCCAGCCTCTGTTTTTCGGTAAACTAGAGGGAAATGCTTATGAAGAAAGTACTCTGTTTAATTTATCCTAATTTTTCGCTTTATGAAGTAATAGGTTTGACCAGTACTTTAGCTCTATCTTTGGGTGTTGAGATTGATTATGCGGGCTCAGATAGAAGTGTTATAACGTCGGAAGATGGATTAGCCTGTCAACCTACTAGAACACTGGATGAAGTAGTCATCGAAGGCTATTCTTGTGTCATTTTGCCAGGAATGACAAATATTGCTCCTGCTTTGCATGATGAAAAATTGATTTCTTTCCTAAGAAGTTTGAAGCAGCAAGAGATTTTAATTGCAGCTATTTCATCAGCGCCGATTTTATTGGCAAAAGCTGGTTTGTTGAAGGACACTAAATTTACTGGTGGGATTTGGCAAAACTTCTTTGACTATTTTGAATTTCTTCCTAGGAAAAATTTCAAAGCTCAAGTTGTTCTACAAGATAAAAACATCATTACAGCTGTTGGCTTTGCACATCAAGAGTTTGCAAGAAAAATTCTTCTAAGTTTAGGTTTGGTAGATAATGCTGACAACTATTTTAAAGAACGGAATCAGTATTCGGAAGAGGACTTGATATTTACTCTATCGGACGAAGAGTTTGATGAAGTGAAGCGGAGTATAGACAACACCCTCTAAAGATTTAGCTATAAATTACAGAAAGGAACAAAGAGTGTTCATGGATTGAACCCGAGTTCCAAAATTTCTTATATAATATAAAAGAAAGGAATTGAACCCGACCTAAATCGTGGTTCAATTCGTAACATCAATAGAAAGGAACATGGGTGTTCACAACTGAACACGGGCTACGGACAGTGCCAAAAAGATAGTTTTTTCTAGGACGCAAGCGTCCGTCGTCAAAACTCCTAGATGGCTATGTCCGTTTGACGCCCTTTGTATCTTGAATCATGAACAATACAGAATTTTACGACCGTTTAGGTGTCTCTAAGAATGCTTCTCAGGATGAGATTAAGAGAGCCTATCGGAAATTATCTAAAAAGTACCACCCCGACATTAATAAGGAAGCTGGGGCGGAGGAAAAGTATAAAGAAGTCCAAGAGGCTTATGAAACGCTGAGTGATGAGCAAAAGCGGGCAGCCTACGACCAATATGGTGCTGCGGGTGCCAATGGTGGCTTTGGCGGTGGTGCAGGCGGCTTCGGTGGCTTTGATGGCTCCGGCTTTGGTGGCTTCGAAGACATCTTCTCTAGCTTCTTTGGTGGCGGTGCTTCGCGTAATCCTAATGCTCCGCGCCAAGGGGACGATCTTCAGTATCGTGTGAATCTCCGCTTTGAAGAAGCCATTTTCGGGGCTGAGAAGGAAATCAAGTATAACCGTGAAGCGACTTGTCATACCTGTGCTGGGTCTGGTGCCAAGCCAGGGACTAGTCCTGTTACCTGTGGCCGCTGTCATGGCTCAGGTGTCATCAATGTCGATACCCAGACACCGCTTGGCATGATGCGTCGCCAAGTGACCTGTGATGTCTGTCACGGCCGAGGAAAAGAAATCAAAAGTCCTTGTGAAACCTGTCACGGTACGGGGCATGAAAAGCAAGCTCATAGCGTCAAGGTGAAAATTCCTGCTGGTGTGGAAACTGGTCAGCAGGTCCGTCTGTCTGGCCAAGGTGAAGCTGGCTTTAATGGCGGTCCATATGGTGACCTCTATGTTGTGGTTCAAGTTGAGCCGAGCGACAAGTTTGAGCGAGATGGCTCTACTATTTACTACAAGCTCAATCTCAACTTTGTCCAAGCAGCTCTTGGTGACAGTGTGGATATTCCAACTGTTCACGGGGATGTTGAACTGAATATTCCAGAAGGAACTCAGACTGGCAAGCGTTTCCGTCTGCGTGGGAAGGGAGCACCAAGTTTGCGTGGCGGTAGCATGGGTGACCAGTATGTTACTGTCAATGTTGTGACACCGACTGGCCTCAACGACCGTCAAAAAGCAGCCCTCAAAGAATTTGCCGCAGCTGGAAATATCAAGGTTAATCCCAAGAAAAAAGGTTTCTTTGACAAGATGAAAGATGCCTTTGAAGGAGAATAATACCTCAATGTCAACTGTAGTGGGTGACTTATAATGAAGCACGAGAGAGAGTCAGATTGGTTCTCTCTTTTGTGATGTTCAAAGCGATGAGAATTTTAGCTTTGAAGTTTCGAAATCCAAAAGAGTTACGCTTGATAACCTTGATGGGTTTGTTGATTGCCTCCAACTTGGCGTTGGAATAAGGGGATTCAAAGGCATTAGTAATGTAAGCCTTGTATTTGAGAAAGATTTTCAAGACAGCTTTAAAGGCTGGATTGACAGCAGGTAGGGGCTTGATCATCCAGTTTATCTTGTAGACGATACGGGTTTGACATTATAAGACGAATAAAATTTTGATGTTTTTATCTTTCAATCTGATTGAATCTGTGGAATTGAAAGGTGTTACATATGAGTCTTTCTAATGAGTTGTTTGAGCGCTTTTCATTATAAGTCATAGGGGACTTTTTTGGTAAACAGAAAAAACTCCACAATGAGTCTGAGACAAAATAGTTCTCAGTCACAAAAAAGCTAGAGATTCCCAATTATGGAACTCTAGCTTTTTAAATTTGAACCGTTCTCTTATTGTATTTAAGGAGATTATTGGCCATGAGCACTAAACCCATGTCAATTTTCACCTGACGCTTGCCTCTTAGGTTACATCTCTTGTAACCCAAATAAGCCTTTATCTGCCCAAAGACAGGTTCCACATCAATCTTACGTTGATCGAAAATCTGT
>NZ_CABPTS010000020.1:0-37812 GCF_902460385.1 Streptococcus sp. Marseille-P7376 | reverse complement strand
AGCGACGTCTAGCGCCATAGAGCCCTACGACTTTACAAGACACCACTACTTTAACATAAAGAAAAAGTAGTGAGTACTCTCTCCCGTCGGAGATTTCTTCACTACTAATCTTAGTATGTTTTCTACAACAAAAGAGGCTCCATAATCCCTGCGGTGGATTTACCCACTACAGAAATTATAGAGCCACTTTTTGTCTCAGGTTCTTTTTATTTCACTTTTCCGATGAGAATGGTGGCTGCAATGGTCACTTGGGTGAGGTCGGTCCAGTCTATCTGGTCTTGATCGACATGAAAGAGCAGTGGTGTCATAGCTAAAAGAGCTGCTCGACTTTCAGAAGTCAAGGACTGGCTGGACTCGACATTGACCTCGGAGATAATATCGAAATGCTCTTGGAAATGCTGGATGACTTCTTGGTTAGAGTAATCCTTGTTGCTGAGCTGTCTAGCGGCTTTTTGGCGAATTTCCTGAAGGTGGCGCTCGGTGGGGATGACCTTGATGAGGAGGGCATTGTCAGACATGACTCTCCGAAATTCCTGATAATTGGCTGGAGAAAAGATGTCTAAAATGATGTCCATGCTGGCATCTTGTAGCGGTAGCTTGGCTAAATCTCCAACGAACCAATTGACTGCTAAACTGCTGTCGCTTTTGGCTGCCAACTGGATGGAATCTTTTGAAATATCGAAAGCATAGAGCGTCTTATCTGGGAAGTGCTCTTGGATCTTTCTAGCGTAGTAGCCTTCGCCACATCCAACATCGAGGACAGTCTTAAAAGCTGGCTCTTCCTTCAATATCTGGATAAGGCTGTCGGAGATTTGCTGGTAAAATCCAGCTTCTAAAATCAACTGCCGATTCTGAAAGCTTGTCTTATCGTAGTCTTTAGATTGTTTGACTTGGGGTGCCAGATTGACATAGCCAAACTTGGCCAAGTCGTAAGAATGGCGATGGTGGCATTTGAGGCTATTTTCCATCAGCTGTAGTTCTTCCTTGCAGATGGGGCAGACAAAAGCGGTCGCTGTGGCAAAGCGAGCGAGTTTTGGTTTCAAGTTTGTATTCATAGTTTTAAGTCTAGCAAAAAAAGGACTGGATGGCAAATGCCTCCAGTCTGTTTTATTAGTATGTAAGGACGAAGTATTTCTTCTTACCGCGGCGGATAACAGTAAGTTCATTTTCGAGTTTGTCGCTATCCCCCAAGACATAGTCAAGGTCTTGGATGCGGTCGCCGTTGACATAGATAGCTCCGTTTTGAACATCTTCGCGGGCTTGGCGTTTTGAGTTGACCACACCAGAAGATACGAGGATTTCCACGATGTTAAGGTTCTCGTCAGCTTGGACTTGGTAGTTTGGCACGCCACGAAGTCCTTGTTTGAGTTCTTTGACAGACAGGTTTTTGATATTTCCAGCAAAGAGTTGCTCGGTGATATTGAGGGCTTCTTTGTAGGCTTCTTCACCATGGACAAGAGTCACGACTTCACGAGCGAGGACTTTTTGAGCCAAGCGTTCGTGTGGAGCAGCTTCAAACTGTTTGCGGATTTCTTCAATCTCATCAAGTGACAAGAAAGTAAAGATCTTCAAGAAGCGGACTGCATCAGCGTCCATAACGTTCATCCAGAATTGGTACATTTCGTATGGAGAAGTCTTGTCAGCATTAAGCCAAACTGCGTTGCCTTCGGATTTACCGAATTTTTTACCAGTCGCATCGGTGATGAGTGGAACGGTGATGACGTGGCCTGTCTTATCCGCTTTGCGGCGCATAAGCTCAGTGCCGGCGGTCATATTGCCCCATTGATCAGAACCACCGATTTGCAGGGTTACATTATGGTCTTGGTTAAGAACAAAGAAGTCGTAACCTTGCATAATTTGGTAAGCAAATTCAGTATAAGAAATTCCTGTTTCAATCCGTTTTTTCACGGATTCCTTGCTCATCATGTAGTTGACTGTGAAGTATTTGCCGACATCACGCAGGAAGTCAATGAAGCTAATGCTGCCAAACCAGTCGTAGTTGTTGACCATGACAGCCTTGTTTTCGCCGTTTTCAAAGTCAAGAAAGCGAGAAAGTTGTCCTTGGATAGACTGAACCCAGCCATCAACGGTTTCCTTGGTTTGCAGGCTACGCTCTGCATCTTTAAAGGATGGGTCGCCAATCAAACCCGTTGCACCGCCGACGAGGGCGTAAGGCTTATGGCCAGCTAACTGTAAGCGGCGGCTGGTCAAAATAGCCACTAGGTGACCTAAGTGAAGACTGTCTGCTGTTGGATCGTATCCAGTATAATAAGAGACTTGCCCTTCTTCTAAGGCTTTACGCAAAGCTTCTTCATCAGTCGTCTGAAAAATCAAACCACGTTCTTGCAGCTCATCAAAAATGTGCATATCTGTCTCTCCTTTTCTAAAATAGCAAAGATTTTTCCCTTGCTCAATTATTTTTTTGTTTTATCCCTCTATTTTATCACAAACCCGATAAATAGCAATGACTAGTCAAAAAATAATTGGTCTAAAAGCGCTAGAATTAGGTATTTCTTGATATAAACTGCTAATGTTTGTTATAATAGTCAAGAAGGAGAATCTATGTTGAAACAAGTAATGGAAAAATTAACGCTGTTTTGGAAGCAGTTCAAACAATTTTTAAGAAAAACATATTTTGCAGAAACAAATGAGAAGGAACGCTGGGGCTTGGAGGATATAGCTGCTCTTATTTTGCGAACTCTCAAATTGTTGGTGAATGTGGCTTTCGTCTTTATTCTTTTTGGGATGGTTTTAGGAGCAGGAATCGGGGTCGGCTATGGAGCCAGTCTCTTTAGCAAAACAGAAGTTCCTAATAAGGAAGAACTTCTCCAGCAAGTTTATAATATTTCTGGCATTTCGAAACTGACCTATTCAGACGGTAGTTTGATTTCAGAGATAGATAATGATTTGCTGCGGATTCCAGTTGAAAGTGGAGCGATTTCAGATAATGTCAAGAAAGCCGTGATTGCGACGGAAGACGAAAATTTTGAAAGCCATAATGGCGTTGTTCCCAAGGCGGTGCTTCGGGCGACATTGGGTTCGGTTGTAGGCGTTGGCTCGTCTAGTGGTGGTTCTACGCTCACGCAGCAGCTGATTAAGCAGCAAGTCGTTGGTGATGCTCCGACTTTTAAACGAAAAGCAGCAGAAATCGTGGATGCTCTGGCTTTGGAACGCTATATGACCAAAGATGAAATTTTGACGACCTATTTGAACGTTTCGCCTTTTGGACGGAATAATAAAGGCCAGAATATTGCAGGAATCGAAGAAGCGGCCCAAGGGATTTTTGGTGTTTCGGCCAAAGATTTAACTGTTCCGCAGGCAGCTTTTATTGCAGGTTTGCCACAAAGTCCGATTGTTTATTCGCCTTATGCAGCTGATGGCAGCTTAAAAACTCCGGAGGACATGTCTCTTGGTTTAACGCGGGCTAAAAATGTTTTATACAATATGTACAGAACAGGGAAATTGAGCGAAGCGGAATATCAAGAATACCTCAATTATGATTTGACGAAGGATTTCAAACCCTCAGAAAGTGCGGAGAAATCTTCTCATGATTATCTATATTTCACTGCTTTTGAGGAAGCCCAAAAAGCCATGTATGATTATTTGATTCAACGAGACAATGTTTCTCAGCAAGAGCTGAAAAATAATGCCACGGTTAAATCCTATCGCGAACTTGCAGCTAAAGAACTGAGAGAGGGTGGCTATACCATCACAACAACCATCAATAAGAGAATCTATGAAGCTATGCAAAACGCTGTGGTGAATTATGGCGGGGTGCTAGATGATGGGACAGGTACGATTGAAGTCGGGAATGTTCTGATGGACAATTCGACTGGTGCTGTTCTTGGGTTCGTTGGTGGTCGAGATTATTCAGCCAATCAAAATAATCATGCCTTTGATACAGAGCGTTCCCCTGGCTCAACTATTAAACCTATCATGGTCTATGGTATTGCCATTGATCAGGGGATGATGGGCAGTGCCAGTGTCCTGTCCAACTATCCGACGAATTTCTCCAGTGGGGAGCCGATTATGCACGTGGATAGCCGTGGGACAGCTATGATGAATCTCCAAGAAGCTCTCAATACTTCATGGAATATCCCGGCTTATTGGACTTACCGCGCACTTCGTGAAAAGGGAGTCAACATCCGAGGCTATATGGAAAAAATGGGCTACTATATTGATGACTACAGTATTGAGAGTCTGCCAATGGGTGGGGGAATTGAAGTTTCTGTTGCCCAGCATACCAATGGCTTCCAGACTTTGGCCAACAATGGAACCTACCACGAGAAGTATATGGTAGAGAAAATCACGGATAAAGATGGCAAAGTCGTTTATGAGCATAAGGCAAATCCTGTTCAGGTTTATTCACCTGCAGCTGCAACTATTATGCAAGACTTGATGCGCGGTGTTCTCAATTCTGGCGCGACCACTACCTTTAAATCACGAATCAGTCAAGTCAATGGAACACTGGCGGGAGCAGACTGGATTGGCAAGACAGGAACAACCAACAGCAACGGTGACATGTGGCTCATGCTGTCAACTCCGAAAATGACACTAGGCGGCTGGATTGGTCACGATGATAACACATCAATGGCCGCCTTAACGGGTTATAATAACAATGCGGCTTATATGGCCTATATGGTTAACGCCATCTATGAAGCGGATCCAAATGCCTGGGGAGTTGGAGACCGATTTAATCTTGATTCTAGTGTGATTCACTCATCTGTTTTAAAAGCTACTGGTGAAAAACCGGGTACGGTTACGGTGAATGGGCGCTCCATCACCCTAAGCGGTCCGACTGTTACAAGTTATTGGGCTAAAAATGGTGCTCCAACGACAAGCTATCGCTTTGGAATCGGAGCGACAGATTCTGACTATCAAAAAGCATGGTCCGCTATTTTGGGAGGTAGTACGTGGAATACTAATCGTAACACTCGTTAATTTATTACTTGGTGTGCTGAAAATAAATAGTAAGTACATTGATAAATAAATTTAGGCAAGGCGAGTTGAAACTCTTGAATTTTTACATAATTATGGTATAATGATACTAATAATTTGTCGTGTGCTTTATTTGAAATATTGTCCAATTAAAGCCTACAGCAGTTAAATCAAACTTTAAATAAGTCAGATTTAGCTGCTCTTTTTGTGTCTATTTTTAGGAAAATAAATTGAGTAATGTAAATTTAAAGATTCTGAAAATTATGCAGAAAGGACTAATTGCAGCTGTCTTGGTGTACATCAAACGGCAAAACAAAAGGGTGCTACCCTTAACCACAATTAATGAGTGAACTTGAGAGTATTCAAAAGAAAGACAAACTATTTTCATTTACCTGAAAAAAGCTTATTAGCTAATTTCTCGAACTCTTAATTTTCTCATCATCTTTACAAAAAGGAGTTAGAAACTTGGCAGGACATGAAGTTCGATACGGGAAACACCGTACCCGTCGTAGTTTTTCGCGAATCAAGGAAGTTCTTGATTTGCCAAATTTGATTGAAATCCAAACGGATTCATTCCAAGATTTTTTGAATCATGGTTTGAAGGAAGTATTTGAAGATGTGCTTCCTATTTCAAACTTTACCGATACCATGGAATTGGAATTTGTCGGCTATGAAATCCGTGAGCCTAAGTACACGCTGGAAGAAGCCCGCATCCACGATGCCAGCTATTCAGCACCTATCTTTGTGACCTTCCGCCTGATTAACAAGGAAACTGGTGAAATCAAGACTCAGGAAGTCTTCTTTGGCGACTTCCCGATCATGACTGAAATGGGGACCTTCATCATCAACGGTGGTGAACGGATTATCGTATCCCAGCTGGTGCGTTCGCCAGGTGTTTATTTCAACGATAAGGTTGACAAAAACGGTAAAGTCGGTTACGGTTCAACCGTTATTCCTAACCGCGGAGCTTGGTTGGAGCTAGAAACAGACTCAAAAGATATTGCCTATACTCGTATTGACAGGACACGGAAAATTCCATTTACTACTTTGGTTCGTGCGCTTGGTTTCTCAGGTGATGATGAGATCTTGGACATCTTTGGTGACAGCGACTTGGTGCGCAATACCATCGAAAAAGATATCCACAAAAACCCAATGGACTCTCGTACGGACGAAGCTCTGAAAGAAATCTATGAGCGCCTGCGTCCAGGTGAGCCTAAGACGGCTGAAAGTTCACGTTCTCTCCTTGTGGCTCGTTTCTTTGATCCACATCGTTATGATTTGGCAGCAGTTGGTCGTTATAAGATTAACAAAAAACTCAACATCAAGAACCGCCTGCTCAATCAAACATTGGCAGAGCATCTGGTAGATGCTGAAACAGGAGAAATCCTTGTCGAAGCTGGTACAGTTATGACTCGCAGTGTGATCGACAGCATTTCAGAGCAGCTGGACAGTGGCTTGAACAAAATCACTTATATTCCAAATGATTCGGCTGTTCTTCTTGAACCAGTTGAATTGCAGAAATTTAAAGTTGTCGCTCCGACTGATCCAGATCGCGTTGTGACTATCATTGGGAATGCGAATCCGTCTGACAAGGTTCGGACTGTAACACCAGCTGATATCTTGGCTGAGATGAGCTATTTCCTCAATTTGGCAGAAGGCATCGGTCGCGTGGATGATATTGACCACTTGGGGAACCGTCGTATTCGTGCGGTTGGTGAGCTTTTGGCTAACCAAGTTCGTCTGGGACTTTCTAGGATGGAGCGTAACGTTCGCGAACGGATGAGCGTTCAGGACAATGAAGTGCTGACACCTCAACAAATCATCAACATCCGTCCAGTAACTGCAGCTATTAAAGAATTCTTTGGTTCTTCTCAGTTGTCTCAGTTCATGGACCAACACAATCCGCTATCTGAGCTCTCTCACAAGCGTCGTCTGTCTGCCTTAGGACCTGGTGGTTTGACACGTGACCGTGCTGGTTATGAAGTACGGGACGTGCACTATACTCACTACGGTCGTATGTGTCCGATTGAAACGCCTGAAGGACCAAACATCGGTTTGATCAATAACTTGTCTTCTTACGGACACCTTAACAAATATGGCTTTATTCAAACGCCTTACCGTAAGGTGGACCGTGAAGCTGGTGTGGTAACCAACGAAATCGTTTGGCTGACAGCTGATGAGGAAGATGAATTTATCGTAGCGCAGGCTAACTCTAAGCTGAATGAAAAAGGTGGCTTTGCAGAGCCTATCGTTATGGGACGCCACCAAGGTAATAACCAAGAATTCCCATCAGACCAAGTAGACTACATGGATGTATCGCCTAAGCAGGTAGTTGCCGTAGCGACAGCATGTATTCCTTTCTTGGAAAATGACGACTCCAACCGTGCCCTCATGGGTGCCAACATGCAACGTCAGGCTGTGCCTTTGATTGATCCAAAAGCGCCTTATGTCGGCACTGGTATGGAATACCAAGCTGCCCACGATTCTGGTGCAGCGGTTATTGCTCAGCATGATGGTAAGGTTACCTATGCGGATGCAGACAAGGTTGAAGTCCGCCGCGAAGATGGTTCTCTTGATGTTTACCAAATTCAAAAATTCCGCCGTTCTAACTCAGGTACTGCTTACAACCAACGTACCTTGGTGAAAGTTGGTGATGTCGTTGAAAAAGGCGACTTTATCGCTGACGGACCTTCTATGGAAAAGGGAGAAATGGCTCTGGGACAAAACCCAATCGTTGCCTATATGACATGGGAAGGTTACAACTTCGAGGATGCTGTTATCATGAGTGAGCGTCTGGTGAAAGACGATGTCTACACCTCTGTTCACTTGGAAGAATACGAATCAGAAACTCGCGACACCAAGCTTGGCCCTGAAGAGATTACCCGCGAAATTCCAAACGTAGGGGAAGATGCTCTGCGCAATCTGGATGAAATGGGGATTATCCGCATTGGGGCGGAAGTCAAAGAAGGCGACATCCTAGTCGGGAAAGTCACTCCGAAGGGTGAAAAAGACCTTTCTGCTGAAGAGCGCCTGCTTCATGCCATCTTTGGTGACAAGTCTCGTGAAGTTCGTGATACCTCTCTGCGTGTGCCTCACGGTGCTGATGGTGTCGTTCGTGACGTGAAAATCTTTACCCGTGCTAATGGTGATGAGCTGCAATCTGGCGTTAATATGCTGGTTCGCGTCTACATCGCTCAGAAACGTAAAATCAAGGTCGGAGATAAGATGGCTGGTCGTCACGGAAATAAGGGGGTTGTATCCCGTATCGTTCCTGTGGAAGACATGCCTTACTTGCCAGACGGAACACCAGTTGATATCATGTTGAACCCACTCGGGGTACCATCTCGGATGAACATCGGTCAGGTTATGGAGCTTCACCTTGGTATGGCAGCCCGTAACTTAGGTATCCATATTGCGACGCCAGTCTTTGATGGAGCTAGCGCAGAAGACCTCTGGGATACGGTCCGCGAAGCTGGTATGGACAGCGATGCCAAGACTATTCTTTACGACGGACGTACCGGTGAGCCGTTTGACAACCGTGTATCTGTTGGTGTCATGTACATGATCAAGCTCCACCACATGGTAGATGATAAACTCCATGCCCGCTCAGTAGGACCTTACTCAATGGTTACCCAACAGCCGCTCGGAGGTAAAGCTCAGTTTGGTGGACAACGTTTTGGTGAGATGGAAGTTTGGGCCTTGGAAGCTTACGGTGCTTCTAACGTTCTGCAAGAAATCTTGACTTACAAGTCAGATGATGTCAACGGACGTTTGAAGGCTTATGAAGCTATTACCAAAGGAAAACCAATTCCAAAACCAGGTGTGCCAGAATCCTTCCGCGTTCTTGTCAAAGAATTGCAATCTCTTGGTCTGGACATGCGCGTTCTCGATGAAGATGACAATGAAGTGGAACTGCGTGACCTAGACGAAGGTGAAGATGATGATGTGATTCACGTTGACGATCTTGAAAAAGCGCGTGAAAAAGCAGCTCAAGAAGCGAAAGCAGCTTTTGAGGCTGAAGGAAAAGAATAAGAATTCACACTGATTAGAAAATGAAGAAAGGTAAGAAATAGTGGTTGATGTAAATCGTTTTAAAAGTATGCAAATCACCCTAGCTTCTCCAAATAAGGTCCGTTCATGGTCTTATGGGGAAGTGAAGAAACCTGAAACAATCAATTACCGAACCCTGAAACCAGAACGCGAAGGCCTTTTTGACGAGGTTATCTTCGGTCCAACAAAGGACTGGGAATGTGCCTGTGGTAAGTACAAACGAATTCGTTACAAAGGAATCGTCTGTGACCGCTGTGGTGTTGAAGTGACCCGCGCCAAGGTTCGCCGTGAGCGTATGGGCCACATTGAATTGAAGGCACCTGTTTCACATATTTGGTACTTTAAAGGAATTCCAAGCCGCATGGGTCTCACTTTGGATATGAGCCCACGTGCCCTGGAAGAAGTCATTTATTTTGCGGCTTATGTGGTGATTGATCCTAAAGATACACCGCTAGAGCACAAGTCAATCATGACGGAACGTGAGTACCGTGAACGGTTACGCGAGTACGGTGCAGGATCATTTGTAGCCAAAATGGGAGCAGAAGCTATTCAAGACCTCTTGAAACAAGTGGACTTGGAAGCTGAGATTGCTGTCCTAAAAGAAGAATTGAAAACTGCCTCAGGCCAAAAACGGGTTAAGGCTGTCCGTCGTTTGGATGTCTTGGATGCCTTCTACAAGTCTGGCAATAAGCCAGAATGGATGGTTCTTAACATCCTGCCGGTTATTCCGCCAGATTTGCGCCCGATGGTTCAGCTGGATGGTGGTCGTTTTGCGGCTTCTGACCTCAATGATCTCTATCGACGGGTTATCAACCGGAACAACCGTTTGGCTCGTTTGTTGGAACTCAATGCCCCTGGTATCATCGTTCAAAATGAGAAACGGATGCTTCAAGAAGCGGTTGATGCTTTGATTGACAACGGTCGCCGTGGCCGTCCAATTACTGGACCAGGCAGCCGTCCACTCAAGTCTCTGAGCCACATGCTCAAAGGGAAACAAGGACGTTTCCGTCAAAACTTGCTGGGTAAACGGGTTGACTTCTCAGGTCGTTCCGTTATTGCCGTTGGTCCTACGTTGAAAATGTATCAATGTGGTGTGCCGCGTGAAATGGCGATTGAGCTCTTCAAGCCGTTTGTGATGCGGGAAATCGTTGCCCGCGACATCGTGCAGAACGTCAAAGCTGCGAAACGTTTGGTAGAGCGTGGAGACGAGCGTATCTGGGATATTCTGGAAGAAGTGATTAAAGAACACCCAGTGCTCCTTAACCGCGCACCGACCCTTCACCGTTTGGGTATCCAAGCCTTTGAGCCAGTTCTGATCGACGGTAAAGCTCTTCGCTTGCACCCACTGGTCTGTGAAGCCTACAATGCCGACTTTGACGGTGACCAAATGGCCATCCACGTTCCATTGTCTGAAGAAGCGCAGGCTGAAGCTCGTATCCTCATGCTGGCTGCTGAGCATATCTTGAACCCGAAAGATGGTAAACCAGTTGTAACACCATCTCAGGATATGGTCTTGGGTAACTACTACCTGACCATGGAAGAAGCAGGACGTGAAGGCGAAGGTATGATCTTTAAAGACCGTGATGAAGCTGTGATGGCCTTGCGTAATGGCTATGTCCACTTGCACACTCGTGTGGGTATCGCGACAGATAGCCTCAACAAACCTTGGACAGAAGATCAAAAACACAAGATCCTCATGACCACAGTAGGTAAGATTCTCTTCAACGACATCATGCCAGAAGAGCTACCTTACCTGCAAGAGCCAACCAATGCTAACTTGACAGAAGGTGTTCCAGCTAAATACTTCTTGGAGCCAGGTAAAGACATCAAGTCTGCTATTGAAGCCCTAGAGCTAAATATTCCGTTCAAGAAGAAAAATCTAGGAAATATCATCGCTGAAATCTTCAAACGCTTCCGCACCACAGAAACATCTGCCCTGCTGGACCGCTTGAAAGACCTAGGTTACCACCATTCTACTCTGGCTGGTTTGACAGTGGGTATCGCTGATATCCCAGTTGTGGAAGACAAGGCAGAGATCATCGAAGAGTCTCACAAGCGTGTGGACCAAATCACCAAGCAATTCCGTCGCGGTATGATTACCGATGACGAGCGCTACAATGCAGTTACTGCTGAGTGGCGTGCTGCCCGTGAAAAATTGGAAAAACGCTTGGTTGCCAACCAAGATCCGAAGAACCCAATCGTTATGATGATGGACTCTGGAGCCCGTGGTAACATCTCAAACTTCTCACAGCTTGCCGGTATGCGTGGTCTGATGGCTGCGCCAAACGGACGTATCATGGAGTTGCCAATTCTTTCAAACTTCCGCGAAGGTTTGTCAGTACTCGAAATGTTCTTCTCTACTCACGGTGCCCGTAAGGGTATGACCGATACGGCCCTCAAGACAGCCGACTCAGGTTACCTGACTCGTCGTCTGGTTGACGTTGCCCAAGATGTGATTATCCGTGAAGACGACTGTGGTACAGACCGCGGCTTGCTTATCACTTCTATCACAGAAGGCAAGGAAATGATCGAGTCTCTGGAAGAACGTCTTAATGGTCGTTACACTAAGAAAACTGTTAAACATCCAGAAACTGGTGCTGTCATTATTGGTCCAAATGAATTGATTACCGAAGACAAGGCGCGTGAGATTGTCAATGCTGGTGTTGAAGAAGTAACCATCCGCTCCGTCTTTACATGTAACACCCGCCATGGTGTCTGCCGTCACTGTTACGGTATCAACTTGGCGACTGGTGATGCGGTTGAAGTCGGTGAAGCAGTCGGAACTATCGCTGCCCAATCTATCGGGGAACCTGGTACACAGCTGACCATGCGTACCTTCCACACGGGTGGTGTTGCCTCTAATACCGATATCACTCAGGGTCTTCCTCGTGTCCAAGAAATTTTTGAAGCCCGCAATCCGAAAGGGGAAGCGGTCATCACAGAAGTCAAGGGTGAAGTTACTGCTATCGAAGAAGATGCTTCAACTCGTACCAAGAAAGTCTTTGTTACAGGTGCGACTGGTGAAGGTGAGTATGTGGTGCCATTCACAGCCCGCATGAAGGTAGAAGTGGGCGACCAAGTTTCCCGCGGTGCTGCCTTGACCGAAGGTTCTATCCAACCGAAGCACTTGCTGGCTGTTCGTGATGTCTTGTCTGTTGAAACCTATCTGCTTGCTGAGGTACAAAAAGTTTACCGCAGCCAAGGGGTAGAAATCGGCGACAAACACATCGAAGTAATGGTTCGTCAGATGATCCGCAAGGTTCGTGTCATGGATCCGGGAGATACCGATCTTCTTATGGGAACTCTGATGGATATTACAGACTTTACAGATGCTAACCGTGATGTGGTTATCTCAGGCGGTGTTCCTGCGACAGCCCGTCCAGTTCTCATGGGAATCACCAAAGCTTCTCTTGAGACAAACAGCTTCCTGTCTGCAGCTTCCTTCCAGGAAACAACTCGTGTCCTGACAGATGCTGCTATCCGTGGTAAGAAAGACCATCTGCTCGGACTCAAGGAAAATGTTATCATCGGTAAGATTATCCCTGCTGGTACTGGTATGGCTCGTTACCGTAACTTGGAACCACAAGCAATCAATGAAGTTGAAATTATTGACGAAGTTGTGGAAACAGCTGAGACTGAAGAAGTTGAAACAACTGTAGAATCATAATGTAGCTCTTTGTCAACTGTCATAGGTTGCTATCAGCTAAGACTTGGAGAGGATCAGTTTGGTCTTCTCCTTTTTTACTCTGAAAGAGACCAGCAGACTATGTCTTGAGAGCTTGATTAATAGCTGCTTATGCAGTGATATCTGTGTTTTTTGTACAAAAATAAAACTTTGTCCAAGCTGTAAGCAAAATAGTTTCATTATCAAAGGATTTTATATATAATATACGGTACAAAGAGAGGATGCGTATGTACTGTGTAATAGAAATGTTTGGGGATTGTGAGCCTTGGTGGTTTTTGGAAGGCTGGGAAAGCGATATTATCGAGAAAAAGCAGTTCGCAGACTATTATGATGCTTTGAAATATTATAAATTACGCTGGGAGGAGATGGTGGCATGCTCACCATTTTATAGCAGTCGCAGTGATTTAATGACTATTTTTTGGGATCCTAAAGAGAAAAGATGGTGTGAAGAATGCAATGAAGATATTCAGCAATATCATTCCCTCTTTCTACTGGAAAATGAATGTCGGATTTCTGAGGATAAATTCCGTCCAGGTTATGTTAGGCAAAATGGGACAGAAAACCATCGGGCCTGCCCTGTGAGGATTAAAACAATTCAAAAATAGAATAAAATATGAAGGTTGGGATTTTTCTCAGCCTTTTCTTTTTTCTTTTGCGAATAATAAGGTAAGGAGGACTTATGGTTCAAGAAATTGCAAAGGAAATGATTCAATTGGCCAGGCAGGAAGCGGCCCAAGATCTTTATCTGATTCCCAAGAGCTCTTGCTATGAGCTCTATATACGAGTGGGTGATGAGCGGCGTTTCATTCAAACCTATGATTTTGATTTATTATCATCGGTCATCAGCCACTTTAAGTTTGTATCAGGCATGAATGTAGGGGAGAAGAGGCGCAGTCAGCTAGGTTCCTGTGATTATGATTGTGGAGATGTTACAGTTTCGCTTCGTCTGTCGACGGTCGGGGATTACCGTGGCTATGAGAGCTTGGTTATTCGTCTCCTGCACGATGAGGAGCGTGAGCTGCGTTTTTGGTTTGACAATCTGCCTGATCTTCGTGAAAAAGTAAATTCTCGCGGCCTTTATCTGTTTTCAGGACCAGTTGGTAGTGGAAAGACGACGCTGATGCACCAGCTGGCTCAGATGAAATTTGGGCAACAACAGGTCATGTCTATCGAAGACCCTGTGGAAATCAAGCAGGAAAACATGCTCCAGCTTCAGCTGAATGAAACGATTGGGATGACCTACGATAGCCTCATCAAGCTGTCTTTGCGTCACAGGCCGGATCTATTGATTATCGGTGAAATCCGCGATCAAGAAACGGCTCGTGCGGTGGTAAGGGCTAGTTTGACAGGGGCAACGGTCTTTTCAACTATCCATGCTAAGAGCATTCGCGGAGTGTATGAGCGCCTGCTGGAGCTGGGTGTCAGTGAGGATGAGCTGCGCATGGTGTTACAGGGCGTCTGTTACCAGCGCTTAATCGGGGGAGGAGGTGTGATCGACTTTGTCAACCAAGACTATCAAAAGCACGAAGCCAATCTCTGGAACCAGCAGATTGACCAGCTTTTTGCAGATGGACATATCACAGCTGATCAAAGGCAGGCAGAAAAAATTATCTACGCCTAAGCAAAAGAAGATTATCGAGCTGTTTCGCAATCTCTTTACCAGCGGTTTTCATTTGGCGGAGATTGTTGATTTCCTGCGGCGGAGTGCCCTTTTAGAGGAATTCTATGTCGCGGAAATGCGTTCGGGCTTGGCTGCTGGCCAGTCATTTTCCCAGATGATGAAGCGTTTAGGCTTTTCGGATAATGTGGTCACCCAGCTGTCTTTGTCAGAGCTGCATGGAAATCTAAATCTTAGTTTGGGTAAAATCGAGGATTATCTGGAAAATCTATCCAAGGTCCGTAAGAAATTGATTGAGGTGGGGACTTATCCCTTGATGCTGCTTGGGTTTCTAGTGCTGATTATGCTAGGCTTGCGTAATTATCTCTTGCCCCAGCTGGACAGTCAAAATATGGCCACTCAGTTCATTCATCATCTACCACAAATCTTTCTGGGAAATGTTTTGGCGTTTTGCTTGGTGATTTGCGGTGGCTGGCTCTATTATCGCAAGAGCTCTAAGATGAGATTTTTCAGTCGTTTGGCCAAGGTCCCTCTTGTTGGCACCTTAGTACGAGCCTATCTGACGGCCTACTATGCGCGTGAATGGGGCAATATGATTGGTCAAGGGCTGGAATTGAGTCAGATCTTTCTTATCATGCAGGACCAGCCCTCTCAGCTCTTTCAGGAGCTGGGGCGAGACTTGGAGACGGCCTTAGGTGCGGGTCAGGGCTACGCCGAGAAGGTCGGCACTTATCCCTTCTTTAAGAAAGAGTTGGCCTTAATCATCGAATACGGTGAGGTCAAGTCCAAGTTGGGTGACGAATTGGAATTGTATGCCGAAAAGACTTGGGAAGAGTTTTTCCTGAGAATCAACCGTGCCATGAATTTGATTCAGCCTCTCGTCTTTGTCTTTGTCGCCCTTGTGATCGTTTTACTTTATGCAGCCATGTTGCTGCCAATTTATCAGAATATGGAGATTCAATTATGAAAAAACTAAAAACTTTGAAGGTTAAAGCCTTCACTCTGGTGGAAATGTTAGTCGTCCTTTTAATTATCAGCGTCTTGATGCTCTTGTTTGTTCCAAATTTGACTAAGCAAAAGGATACTATCTCAGAAAGCGGTAACGCGGCTGTCGTCAAGGTAGTGGAAAGTCAGGCTGAGCTTTATGAATTGAAGAATGTTAATGAAAAAGCCACTCTAGGAAAATTGGTTGCGGATGGTCGGATTACCGACAAGCAGGTGGAATCTTATAAGGCTTACTATGGAAAAAACAGTAGTGAAACTCGCGCAGTTGCGGATTAAGGCTTTTACGCTGCTGGAAAGTCTCCTAGCTTTATTTGTAGTCAGTTTCATTTTATTAGGTCTATCTGCCTCTGTTCAGGCTGGTTTCAATCAAGTGCAGGAGCAGCTGTTTTTCATGGAATTTGAGCATCTTTATCAGGAGAGCCAAAAGCTGAGTCTGGCTGGGCATGAAAAGATAAAGCTGACCATTTCGGACCGTAAGATTTCCAATGGCTACCAGCAAGTTGAATTTCCCAAGACCTTGCAGGAGCATGCTCCTCAGACTATTCAGTTTGATCAAGCTGGCGGGAATTCTTCGCTCAGCAAGATTGTTTTTCAAACGGAGGATAAAAGGGTTGTTTACCAGCTTTATATGGGCAATGGAAAATTTAAAAAGACGACGAATGAAGGCTAGCATTTTGCTGGAGGCCTTGGTGGCAATGGCGGTCTTTGCGGCTATTGCCAGCCTCCTTCTTGGCCAAATTAGTCAGTCGCGGCAGGAGCAGACACGATTATTGCAGGAGGAGGAAGTCCTACGGGTTGCTCGGATGGCCATGCAGACGGGGCAGGAAAGTCTGACAGTCAATGGCATCACGGTCCGCCAGGTCAAGACAGACCGACAATTAACCGTTTATCATCAGGAGGAGAAGGTGCTCAGTGTTAAAAAACGTTAGAATCAAAGCTTTTACACTTTTAGAGACTTTAGTTGCCCTGCTGGTTTTGAGCGGTGGGATGTTAGTCTTTCAGTCTATGACTAAGCTTTTGGCTTTTGAACTACGACAGCAACAGGAAAATAAGCAGCAGGAATGGCTCTTATTTGTCGATCAGTTAGAGACGGAGCTATCGCGCAGCCAATTTGACAGGGTCGAAAACGACAAAATCTATATCAAACAGGATGGCAAGAATCTGGCTTTGGGCAAATCTCGGGGTGATGATTTCCGGAAAACGGATGCTTCAGGGCGTGGTTATCAGCCTATGATTTATGGACTTAAAGCTGCTCCGGTCAGTCAGGAGGGAGACCTTGTTCGCTTTCGCTTCCGGTTTGACAATGATTTAGAAAGAGAGTACATCTATCGTGTGCAAGATAAAAGTTAAGGCAGGCATCTTGCTTTATGCCCTCTTCATGGCAGCGGTCTTCAGCTTGCTTTTGCAGTTTTATCTAAATAGGCAGGTGGCCAATCAGCGCCTCTTCCAAGCAAATCGAGAGCGGGTAGAAGCTTATGCTTTGGCTGTTTTGACCAAGGACACCGTCACAGAGGATAGCGGTCAGTTAACGTTTGACCAAGGGAGCACCCATTATCGCCAGCAGGGGAAAATGCTGGAGGTCAATAGCCAACTCGCCAATCAGAAGAGCTATTCTTTCTATTTTGAAAATAAGAAGGAGGCAGAAACGAAGGCAAAAAATGCTAAAGAAAATGAAGAACATTCGCTTTCAATCGACAAAAACCGTAAGTGATAGAAATGTAAAAGATTTGTAATCCGATACCCCTTGGAAAGACGTCTTCTTTTTGGTATCATAAGACAACGGAGGATGCCATGAAATTTGAAAAGATAGAACGAGCTTACAACTTGATTTTAGAAAATGTGCAAAATATCCAAAATGCTCTGGCAACCAATTTTTACGATGCCTTGATTGAGCAGAATGGGATCTATCTGGACGGGGATACCGATTTACAAGAAATTCTGAAAAATAACGAGAAGCTTCGCGCTTTGCATTTGACTAAGGAAGAGTGGCGTCGGGCCTATCAGTTTATTTTTATGAAGGCCTCTCAAACAGAGCCGCTTCAAGCCAATCATCAATTCACGCCTGATTCGATCGGTTTGTTGATTAGTTTTTTGATTGACCAGCTGGCGAAAGGTGAAAAGGTCGATCTTCTCGAAATTGGAAGCGGTATGGGAAATCTGGCTGAGACCATTCTCAATCATACTCAAAAAAATATTGATTATCTAGGTTTGGAAATTGACGATTTACTGATTGATTTGTCCGCTAGCATTGCTGAGGTCATGAATTCCAAGGCACATTTTGCCCAAGGAGATGCTGTGCGTCCTCAGGTTTTAAAAGAGAGCGATCTGATTATCAGTGATTTGCCAGTGGGCTATTATCCGGATGATGCGGTTGCTTCTCGCTATGAGGTTGCCAGTCCAGAAGAGCATACCTACGCTCATCATCTCTTGATCGAGCAGTCGCTGAAATATTTAAAGCCAGGAGGCTATGCTATCTTTCTTGCGCCAAATGATCTGCTGACGAGTAAGCAAAGTCACTTGCTTAAAAAATGGTTGCTTTCTAAAGCCCAGCTTCTTGCAATGATTGTCCTGCCAGAAACTATTTTCTCAAGCAGTCAGCATGCTAAGACACTTTTTGTTTTGAGGAAACAAGAAGAGACAGACATTCAGCCTTTTATCTATCTCCTGCAGGATTTGCAGAATCAGAATGAGATTTTGAAATTTCGGGAAAGTTTTCAAAACTGGCGCAAAGATAGTGAAATTTAAACAAATTTTTGATATAATAGGTTTGAAAACGCTTAAAGAGGTGACGAAATGTCAAAAACTATTTCTATTAATGCTGGAAGTTCGAGTTTGAAATGGCAGCTTTATTTGATGCCAGAAGAAGAAGTGCTCGCAAAAGGCCTGATTGAACGGATCGGTCTCAAGGATTCTATCTCTACAGTAAAATTTAACGGCCGATCAGAAAAGCAAATTTTAGATATTGCTGACCATACTCAGGCTGTGAAAATCCTATTAGATGACTTGATGCGCTTTGATATTATCCAGTCTTATGACGAAATTACAGGTGTTGGCCACCGTGTCGTTGCAGGTGGGGAATATTTCAAGAAATCAGCTCTGGTAGATGAAGAAGTCATTGAAAAAGTCGAAGAATTAGCTCTTTTGGCTCCTCTTCATAATGGAGCAAATGCTGCGGGAATCCGTGCTTTCAAAGAAATCTTGCCTGATATTACCAGTGTCGTGGTTTTTGATACTTCTTTCCACACAACGATGCCAGAAAAGGCTTATCGTTACCCGTTGCCAACGAAATATTATACTGAAAACAAGGTTCGGAAATATGGGGCGCATGGTACCAGCCATGAATATGTCGCCCACGAAGCTGCGAAAGTGTTGGGTAAACCGATTGAAGAATTAAAACTGATTACTTGCCACATTGGGAATGGGGCTTCTATCACAGCAGTGGATAAGGGGATTTCAGTAGATACTTCTATGGGCTTCACTCCGCTTGGTGGTATTATGATGGGAACACGTACGGGAGACCTTGACCCAGCGATTATCCCATATTTAATACAACATACAGATGACTTTAATACGCCAGAGGACATCAGTCGCATCCTAAATCGTGAATCCGGACTTTTGGGTATTTCTGAAAGATCGAGTGATATGCGGGATATTCATGCGGCGATGCGTGCAGGTGATGAGAAAGCTCAGTTGGCCAATGAAATCTTTGTCGATCGAATCCAAAAATATATTGGCCAGTACTTAGCGGTTTTAAATGGAGCAGATGCAATCATCTTTACAGCTGGGATTGGCGAAAACTCTGTAACGATTCGTCGAATGGTTATCGAAGGAATTTCTTGGTTTGGCTGCGATGTTGATCCCGAAAAGAATGTCTTTGGTGCAACAGGAGACATCTCAACAGAAGCTGCTAAAGTAAGGGTTCTGGTCATTCCGACAGATGAAGAATTAGTCATTGCGCGTGATGTAGAACGTTTTAAGAATCAATAATCAACCACAAAGCCCTCACTAGGATTTATAGACCTAATGAGGGTTTTTGATTTGCTTTTATCCGTTTGTAAGTGATTGCGCAGCAATCATGGACATCGTCTCACTTACTTTTAGCGACATATTTAGAAATTAGCTGTACAGGACGGAAAATTTTCGCTATACTAAGAAAATAGGAGGAAAGTATGAAAAGTTTTTTGAAAAAAATAGAATATAGTTTACTTGTTTTGTTTGTGGCTTTGCAAACTCAGGTCCCTTTTGTAGTGATTCAACAGTTTAAAGAAGGAGGGCAAGGTTTTTCAATGGGGCAGACCTTGCTTGTCTTGATGATTTATTTACTCATTATTTTTTATGCCCTGCGAATGGCCAAGAAAGAGGCCTTGCTGACCTTAGATTTTCGATTTTTCAAATGGTCATCGGTCGGCTGGCTGGCTCTGTCCTATCTGATGACTTTTGGGGTTAGTATTTTGGCAGTGATTATTTTGATTTTAGAAGGTCAGCTTTCAGGAACGACAGCCAATCAAGCTGCTTTGGAAGGTTTATTTCAGCATATGCCAGTTGTTTTGGTTGTTGTGGGAGCTGTCTTTTCAGCACCGATTTTAGAGGAAATTATTTTCCGTGGCTTGATTCCGAAAAAGCTATTTCCTAAGCATGATGTGATTGGTTTGGTGGTCGGCTCAGTTCTTTTTGGCCTTTTCCACGGTCCGACCAATATTGGCAGTTTTGTCCTTTATGCTGGTATGGGTGGAGTTCTGGCATTTGTTGTTTATAAGACTAAGCGTCTGGAAATGGGGATTTTAGCCCATATGTTGCGTAATGGCCTCGCTATCCTAATCATGTTGGCTATGAAGCACTAATGATGGACAGATGAGAGATGAAGAGGTCATTTTTGGCCTCTTTTTGACCTTTTAGGGTTAAAAAGTGTTTTTTTAGGATAGACAGCTAAGAGGCTAATCCTTTTTCTTTATAATTAAAGTTATATTTCAGCTTTAGGGAGTGAAAGGGAGATTATGCTCAGATTACAAAAAATGATTCAAATTTTATTAGTGGCGATGCTGACTCAAGCAAGCTTGCTGCTTTTGGCCCAACCAGTGTCGAATCGGCTGGTCTTATCTAGGCCTAGTTTTCTCTTTATCCTTGGCCTGATTCTCTGTCTCTTATGTTATACCTTTTATTTTTCACATGAGCTAGAGGATTTTAAGGAAGAAGTGCGCTCTTCAGAACGATTTCAGCACTTGCGCTGTCTCTATTTTTTGATGATTGCAGCCAATGCAGTGGGTGTGGTTCTTCTCTGTGGTTGGGAGACCTCGCTGCTAGCACCCGTACAGCAAATGTTCTCAGACAGTTTTTTCTCTTCCTCACTATTGCTGCTGGGCATGGATTTATTTATCTCCTCACCACTGACTGCCAAGAAAATTACGCTAAAAGTGCGGATGAGCTATCGAGAAAATTGGGGGCTTGTGCTAGGGATTGCTCTCTTTTCTCTTTTTCGAAATCCTGGAGAACTGTCGTGTTTTCTTCTTTATCTTGGGTTAGGAACATGTTTTGTTCAGCTGTTAAAAGGGTGGATACAGCCACTGGAGCTGTCCTTGCTGGCCCATGTCATCCGAAATATTATCGTTCTCGGTCTTTTGCCCTTCTGTTTGTAAAAAGTGTTTTCTTAAATGGTAGAATTGTGGTAAAATGATAAGTGAAACAAGAGTCTGAAAGGGCTGCTTGTAGGAACAAGTGCAGTTTATAAAACTGCTGCTGCATCTGCTGTTGGCTTTGCGGTACACTAGATAGGTGTACCCTTTTTGTTAAGAGGCAGCATTGGAAAGGAAATATGATAAATCTAAGACAGCTTGCCCCTGAAGGCAAGACGGCCCTTTGCGGGATTCTCAATGTTACCCCAGATTCCTTTTCGGATGGGGGCAGATACGATACGGTGGAAAAGGCTCTGGAGCAGGCTCGAAAGACGAGAGCTCAAGGAGCTCATCTGCTGGATATCGGCGGTGAGTCGACTCGTCCGGGTAGCCATTTTGTGGAAATAGAGGCCGAGATAGAGCGAGTGGTGCCGGTCATTGAGGCTCTTCGTCGGGAGAGTGATATCCTCATTTCTGTGGATACTTGGAAGGCACCGGTTGCAGAAGCAGCTTTGGCTGCTGGAGCCAATATCATCAATGACATCACGGGACTCTTGGGTGATGAGAGAATGGCAGTTGTGGCTGCCAGGGCTGGAGCACCAGTTATTGCCATGTTCAATCCAGTCATAGCTCGGCCCCAACATGCTAGCTCGAAAATCTTTCCGACTTTTGGCTTTGAACCTGCTTTTACCGAGTCAGAATTAGCAAATTTTGAGCAGCTGGATATTCAGGCGCTCATGTGGGCATTTTTTGAAAAGACACTGGAAAGAGCTGAGAAAGCTGGGATGGACCGGGAGCAGATTATGCTAGATCCAGGGATTGGCTTTGGTTTGACCAAGCGGGAGAATCTTCTGCTCCTACAGGAGTTGGGGAGCATTCATCAGGCTGGCTTTCCCATTTTTCTGGGTGTCTCTCGCAAACGCTTTTTGGTCAATATCTTGGAGGAAAATGGTTTTGAGACCGACCCAGATACGGAAGCTGGTTTTCAAAACAGAGACATGGCTTCAGCTCATTTGACCAGCATTGCGGCCAGTCAGGGTGTTGAGGCTGTCCGAGTGCATGATGTGGGAGTCCACCGAATGGCAGCCGAGATTGGCGATGCCGTTCGACTGGCTCAGAAAATGGAAGATCTAAATTTACGGCAGTATAAGTGAGTATGATAAAAGAAGAATTGTCAGATTTAAGCTGGCTGGAAGCCTATCGGACGGATAGCCCTAACTTTGGACTGGAACGAATGGAGCGGATGCTGGCGCTGCGGGGAAATCCCCATTTGCAGCTGTCAGTGATTCATATAGGAGGGACCAACGGGAAGGGCTCAACCATTTCCCATCTGCGTCAACTCTTGGAAATGCGAGATCTGCGTGTGGGAACCTTTACTTCTCCCTATCTAATCAGTTACAATGAACAAATCGCCATCAATGGTCTACCTATTGCCAATCAAGATTTGGAGCGCCTGCTAGAGACTTATCGAGCTCTCTTTGAAGAGCGTGCGAATGATGAGGTTTTGCAGGGAGTGACTGAGTTTGAGATCATGACGGCTTTGGCCTATGATTATTTGGCGCAGGAGCGGGTTGATGTGGCCATTATGGAGGTCGGTATGGGCGGCCTCTTGGATAGCACTAATGTCTGCCGATCTGATTTGACGGCTATTACGACCATTGGCTTAGATCATGTGGCTCTGCTGGGGCATTCTCTGGTGGCGATTGCCGAGCAAAAAGCAGGGATTGTCAAGCCAAATGTGCCCTTGGTGACTGGGCGGATTGAGCCAGAAGCTCTGGCGGTCATTGAGAATAAGGCTTATCAAATGCAAGCGCCTCACTATGTTTATGGGCAGTCTTATCAAGTTCAGAGCTTGGGCGGGACTGACTCAGGAGAGCATTTTAGCTTTTCCAATACCCATCGGGAGGTGGCGCATTGTCTGACGCCTCTGTTGGGACAACATCAGGTAGACAACGCTGGCTTGGCTATCCAGCTCTGTGACCTCTATTGTCAGAGCAAGCAGCTACCGCTGTTAACAGAAGATCAAGTTAGCGCGGCTTTACTAGTAACCAGTTGGCCGGGACGGATGGAGCAGATTTCGAACCAGCCTCGCATCTTGCTTGATGGCGCCCACAATCCTCACGCTATGGATAGATTGACGGGGACTTTGAACCAACATTATCCAGACTTGGATAAGAAAATCCTTTTTAGCTGTATCCAGACCAAATCTCTGGAGGAAATGGTAGCTCAGCTCAAGGAAGTACCTAAGAGTCAGTTAATTTTGACTAGTTTTGCGGATCCACGGAGCTTTTCCAAAGAAACAATGGAGGCGCTGGCTTGCGAGCAGGACTTGCACTATGCTGATTGGCAGGACTTTTTAGAGGTTTATTTGAAAGCTGAGCATAGGGCTGATGAGCTCTTGCTAATTACGGGCTCCCTCTATTTCCTGGCTCAGGTCAGGGCCTATATCATTGACAAAGAAAAAGAATCTAGGAGTGAATATGGACACGAAGAAAATTGAAGTTGCCGTTGCTCAGATTATTGAGGCGGTTGGCGAAGACGGAAGCCGTGAAGGTTTGCAGGAGACGCCACAGCGCATTGCCAAGATGTATCAGGAAATTTTTGCTGGGCTGGGCGAGACTGCTGAGGAGCATCTGGCTAAGTCTTTTGAAATCATTGACAATAATATGGTGGTGGAGAAGGATATTTTCTTCCATTCCATGTGTGAGCATCATTTCCTGCCATTTTACGGGAAGGTTCACATTGCCTATGTGCCTAATGGGCGGGTAGCAGGCCTGTCCAAGCTGGCTCGAACGGTAGAGGTCTATGCCAAGAAACCACAGATTCAGGAGCGATTGACCGTGGAGATTGCTGAGGCCTTGATGGACTATCTGGGGGCTCAGGGAGCCTTGGTCTGGGTAGAAGCTGAGCATATGTGTATGAATATGCGTGGAGTCAGAAAGCCTGGCACTGCAACAGTTACTACAGCAGCGCGCGGTATTTTAGCGACGGACAAGGACCTGAAAAATGAAGCTTACAAACTGATGGGGCATTAAGGGCTTGACAGCACGGAGAGGAGAGTCATGGATCAACTACGGATTAAGGATTTGGAAGTGTACGCCTATCATGGTGTTTTTGGAGCGGAAAAAGAACTGGGTCAGCGTTTTGTGCTAGACTTGATTTTGGACTATGATATGACCCGAGCTGCCAAAACAGGCGACCTGACAGCTTCTATTCACTATGGAGAATTGGCTCAAGATCTGACCCGCTGGTGTCAGGAAAGTAAGGAAGACTTGATTGAGACGCTGGCTTACAAGCTGATTGATCAGATTTTTCTGACGCATCCTTTGGTGCAGAGGGCCAGCTTGGAGGTCAAGAAGCCTTGGGCGCCGGTGCCGCTGCCTCTGGAGACCTGCTCAGTCAAGTTAGTGCGTCAAAAGCGGAAGGCCTTTATCGCTCTGGGAAGCAATCAAGGCAGCCCAGCTGCCAATCTTGATGCAGCTTTGGAAAAAATGGCAGAGCAGAAAATAAGAATTTTGCAGGCATCAAGCCGCATTGAGACAGAGCCTTGGGGTGGCGTTGAGCAAGACAAGTTTCTCAATCAAGTTGTTGAAGTTGAAACTTGGCTCAATCCTGAGGAATTAATGCAGATCCTGCTGGCTATCGAAGCGGAACTAGGGCGCATGCGGGAGATCAAATGGGGACCGCGTGTGATTGATCTGGATATTCTTTACATAGGACAGGAGGAGATATACAGTCCAAACTTGATTGTTCCTCATCCTTATGTGGCTGAGCGAGCTTTTGTTTTGCAATCTCTGGTGGAAATCGCCCCACACTTTGTCGATCCCGTGCAGAAAAAAAGCATCCGCCAACTCTGGGATGCAGTCGAAAAATGAAAAAAGGAGTCTGGGACAAAAAGATTTCAATTTTTAAAAATCTTAATTATTAAGCCCTTCAAATATATAATTAAATGCGAAAAGCGAACAAAGCAGAATTCTGATTACCAGAAAACTAGTTTTGTTCGCTTTTTATATGGCTCTTTGTCAACTGTAGTGGGTTGATGTCAGCTAAGATCTGGAGAGGACCGAATTGGTTCTCTCCTTTTTGATATTCAAAGTGATGAGAATTCTAGTTCTAAAGTTGTCAAAGTTCCGAAAGCCAAAAGCGTTGCGCTTGATAACCTTGATGAGGTTGTTAGTAGCCTCCAGTTTTGCATTTGAGTAAGGGAGTTCAAGAGCGTTGATAATTTTATCTTTGTCCTTGAGAAAGGTTTTAAAAACAGTCTGAAAGATAGGATTTATACAAGAAATCCTTTCTTCAATGAGTCCAAAGAAATGCTCAGCTTGTTTCTCTTGAAAATGAAAAAGCAAGAGTTGGTAAAGCTCATAGTGTTCTCTGAGTTCTTGAGAGTAAGAGAGCAGCTTTTTAAGAATCTCTTGATTTGTCAAGTGCATGCGAAAAGTCGGACGATAAAAGCGTTTATCGCTGAGTTTCCGACTATCTTGTTGAATGAGTTTCCAGTAGCGTTTCAATGCTTTGTATTCATGCGATTTTCTCTCCAATTGATTCATGATTTGAACACGAACACGACTCATAGCCTGGCTGAGATGTTGTACAATGTGAAAGTGATCGAGGACGATTTTAGCGCATGGAAAAAGTTGTCTAGCCAAGTCATAGTAGGGACTAAACATGTCCATGGTAATGACTTTAACGCCGTTTCGGACCTGTCTGGAATAGCGCAGAAAGTGATTGCGAATCGTTGCTTGGGTCCGTCCATCTAAGATAGCTACGATTTTTCTGGAATCAAAATCCTGTGCAATGAAGCTCATCTTTCCTTTCTTGAAGCTGTATTCATCCCAGCTCATGTGTTCTGGAAGCCAGTTGAGGTCAGTCTTGAACTTGAATTCTTTCAATTTACGAATGACGGTGGAAGTAGAGACAGCCAAGTTTTCAGCGATAGCTGTCATAGGGACTTTGTCGATTAGTTTTTGAGCGATTTTCTGGTTGACGATGGTTGCGATTTGGTGATTCTTCTTGACTAAGGACGTTTCTGCGACAGCTACTTTCCCGCAATCTTGACAGCGGAAACGTCGTTTCCTTAGACGAATCAATGTCTTGTATCCCGCGCACTCTAGATAGGGAATTTTCGATTCTTTCTGGAAGTCATATTTAGCCATTTTTCCTTGGCAGTGAGGGCATTTAGGTGCGGGATAATCTAGCTTAGCGAGGATTTCTTTATGAGTCCCCGAGTCCTTGTAATCTAGAGTGATGATATTTTTGTCTTTAATTTCGAGTAGGTTTGTGATAAAATTTAATTGTTCCATAAGATTCTTTCTAATGATGGTTTCGTTACTTTTCATTATAGGTCTTATGGGACTTTTTTTCTACAACAAAATCGGCTCCATAATCCCTGCGGTGGATTTACCCACTACAGAAATTATAGAGCCTTTTATATTTGAGGTCGGACTTTTGTCCCAGACTTTTTTTATTGTCTGAATTTTCTCTGAATTTGCCTCTGTATACTAAAGAAAAATCAAAAGGAGTTCAGTATGGAACATACAGTGAAAATAGAAGGAGTCTGCAAAAAGCAGGGCAGCAAGCAGATTTTAGAAGATATTTCTTTTACTGCTAGAAGCGGTCGGATTACAGCCTTTCTGGGCCCAAATGGTGCAGGGAAAAGTTCGACCTTGAGGATTCTCTTGGGGTTAGATCGGGCGACAGCAGGAACTGCGACTTTTGATGGGCGAACTTATCAGTCAATGACTTATCCGCTCAGAACGGTAGGTGCAGCCTTTGACGGCATTGGCGGTCTGCCAAATCGAAAGGTCTATGACCACTTGAGAATTATTGCAGCGAGTAATGCTATTCCCAAGTCTCGGATTGATGAGGTTTTGGAGATGACTGGAATCGCTCATAAGAGGAAGGACTTCTTGTCAAGCCTGTCTCTGGGGGAAGGTCAGCGGTTGGGTTTAGCAGCAGCTTTGCTGGGTAATCCTCAGTTTCTTATATTAGATGAGCCGACTAATGGACTAGATCCAAGTGGGATTAAGTGGTTTAGAAAGTTCATCCGTCAGCAGGCTGATTTAGGGAAAACGGTACTTCTATCCTCCCATATCCTGTCAGAGGTGCAAATGGTGACAGATGATGTCGTCTTGATTCATCATGGACGAATTATTGAGCAGGGACGATTGGAAGAGGTGCTGCAAGATTCAGACAGTCTAGAAGATCTCTTCTTTGATTTGACAGAGGAGGTTTAAGATGAAAGAAACGATGTCCTTATTGCATTCAGAATGGTTGAAAATTCAGTCAACCAAGGCTTTCAGAGTGAGTATGGCCTTTATGTTGTTATTGGTGCCTGTCGTATCCTGGCTAGAGGGCCGACAGTATTCATCTGTTGGCTTGGATGCCACACCTGAAACGGTTCCTGGGCTGATAGAAGCCGTTGACCCGTTGGAATATTTAGGTCTCAATGGAGCCTCTATGGCAGGCATGGTTTTGGTCATCTTAGCTGGAATTTTGGGAGCTATGGAATTTCAGTCTCATAGCTTGAGAACCAGTCTTTTGACCTGTAATAACCGCCTGAAGTTGCTTGTGGGGAAACTCATGACCTTTACTTGCTTTTCTCTTGCCACTAGCTTTTTATCAATCTACTTTAGTTATATGGTCATGCATCTGGCTTTAGGAAAGGAAGGGCTTGATCCGATTCTGCTCAATCATGCAGCTTGGAGTCTAATTTTGTGGAAAACCTTATCTCTGACCTTATTGGGAATCCTTTCGTTTTTGTTAGGTTTATTGGCTCGGACCATGCTAGTTCCTCTGCTTTTTCTCGTACCCCAAATCTATAATCTGGGAAACTACCTGGCAGCTCACACGAGTTGGGGAGCTTATTTGCCACAGCCAGCAGGAGAGTTGTTTACTGCAACGCCAACTTCCCAATATGCTAACAATCCCTTGCAAGGGCTGTTGATACTTGGTGCATGGTTGCTAGTCATCGGCGGCATGACCTCTCTGCGCTTTTTGAAGACGGATTTAGGAGGGCGCTACTGATGATCAAAGCTCTGCTTAAAAGTGAATGGATTAAGTTCCGTTCTTACTATCTCGCTCTTGGTGCAGCCTTGGTGGTTCTGGTAGCTGTTCCATTTTTTCTGATGAATCTTGACCATAGTCAGACAGCAGTTGGCCAGGCAAAGGCTCTGAGCGAGGTTTTGCATGCCCTCTATCTGGCGCAGCCTGTCATCGTCATCTTTACTTCGCTCTATTTTGCCCAGGAGTTTGTCAAGTCTGGGATGCGAACGAATTTTCTAACTGTATCAAATAGAAAGGCTTGGTTGGCTGGGAAATTCCTTTTTCTGGTCTTGCTGCTCTTAGTTCTCTACAGTGTTATGGTAGGCGGCTGTTTCCTTGTTATGATGGCTCGTTTTGACCTAGACTTTAGTTGGTCCTTACTGGGGAAATTCCTCTATTACAGCTCTTTTGGTCTTCTCAGCAATATTTTTCTGGCTTTTTTAACTGCTGGCCTTGCTTTGCTATTTCAATCTTGGGTTGTGCCGGTGTCGGTGCTCTTTCCTCTCTTGATTGGTCTCAGTCGTTTATTGGCAACTTTCATCAAAGAAGCAAAATACCTGCCCGATCTGGCTACGCTAAATCTTTTTGAGTATGAAGGACTTCAGCATTCAATAGATCTCTCAGGGCTGGGAATACAGCTGTTATGGTTAGCTTTGGTTTGGAGCTCTGCTATATTCTTAACCTTGAAACGAGATGTTCGCTAGAGGTATGCTATAATGGAAATCATGAGACAGTATCGTATTTTGGTGGTTGATGACGACCGGAGCATTTTGAAGCTAGTGAAAAACGTCCTAGAGCTCGATGCTTATGATGTGACGACGCTTGATCAGATAGAAGAGCTAGAATTGACGCATTTTGTCGGATATGACTTGATTCTGCTGGATGTGATGATGGAGCCTGTTAATGGTTTTGAGCTGTGTTCCTACATTCGTCCTCATCTTTCGTGTCCAATCATCTTTCTGACGGCTAAGGAATTGGAGGCGGACAAGGTGGAAGGGCTCTTTCGCGGAGCAGATGACTATATTGTCAAGCCTTTTGGAACCAAAGAATTGCTGGCGCGTGTCAGAGCTCATCTTAGGCGGGAGGAAAGGCGTGAGGAGCGATATTCTGAAATTGCTTCTTGTCAATTTTATCCAGAGTGCTATGAAGTTGCCTGTTTTGGTAAAGTCTTGAAATTTTCAGAGCGAGAGTTTAAGTTGCTGCATTTACTAGCTAGCAATCCCAAGCAGACCTTTTCAGCTGAACGCTTGCATACCTTGCTTTACCCAGAAAGTTCAGAAACACAGCTTCGCTCCATCTCAGAATACGTATATCAGATTCGTCAAAAATGCAAACAAGAAGGGCTGCAAGCAATCGCAACAGTGAGAGGAGTAGGCTATAGATGGCAATTAGGACACGAAATTTCAAAAGCCTAGTCTGGACAACCAGTTTAAAAATCGTCTTTTTCCATGTTTTGATTTTTGTGCTTATAGGCTATGAATTTACGCAAGGAAGTGATCACGTTCTTTTCACCTTGTTCTTTTGGGCAGGGAGCTTGCTGCTGATTACTTTTTATCATATTTTGAAATTGCTCCGAAAAATCGACAGGGAAATAAAAATGCTAACGAGCAAGAAGCTTTTAGAAGAAAACCAAAGCCAGCTTTTTCGGATCGAGGAAATGCTCGAAGTCTATAGCGATTTACGGAGCAGCCACCAAGAAAATGCTCGTCTTCTAGAAAAAGAGCAGCAGCATAATCAGGAGTTGATTTTACAGCTATCAGCGACATCGCACGATTTGAAGACGCCCCTAACTGTGATTAAGGGGAATGCTGAGCTCTTGGAGTTGGCGCAGTTGAGCCAGCCACAGGCAGACTATGCTGCTGAGATTTTGCAGGCTAGTCACAAGATGGAAGAGTATTGCGGCTCTTTGATTGATTACGCTAAGACTTTTCAGATTGATTCTAATCAGTTCAGTCAGCTTTCCTTAGGGGACTTTTTGGCTGATTTACAAGACGACTGGGCACTGTTCAGCAAACAGGAAAGCTATTGTTTTTATCTCCAAGAAGATTGTGATCTTAGTCTGATTTTGTCGATTCACTTGGACTATCTCAAACGGGCTTTGCTCAATATTTTACTGAATGCGCTTGAACATGCTGATCCGGATCAAAAGGAAGTGAAGCTGATGGTATCAGTGCAGCAGGATCAGTTGGTTTTTGCTATCTGGAACAACGGCCCTTCATTTTCAGAGGAGATGCTGCTGGGAGCGGAACAGCTCTTTTATCAGAGTGACCAAAGCCGCAATTCAGCTAATCCCCATCATGGTATCGGCTTAGCCTTTTCTAAGCAGGTAGCTCTCTTGCACGGTGGTCGTCTGACCCTGCTCAATCCAGACCAAGGAGGAGCCTGTGTCGAGTTGACTGTAGCTTTAAAAGGCAAATAACAAAGGAAATCAATAAAGATGATAAAAGGACTGAAATGTTTAAAGTTTCAGTTCTTTTTTGCCGCTTTCTTCTTGACAAAAGATGTAAAGGAGGCTTTACTATATTTAAAGAGTAAAGGGTGTTTTACAAAGGAGAGAAGATGGACAACCGCATTCAGGAACTGCGTAAAAGAAAAAAGCTCAGCCAGGAGGAGCTGGCTGAGAAGCTAGAGGTCACGAGACAAACGATTATTTCTTTGGAAAAAGGCCGCTACAATGCCTCGCTGCTTTTGGCTCATAAAATTGCATCCTTTTTCAATTTAAGAATTGAAGAAGTGTTTCGCTTTGAGGAGGATGAATCATGAAATGGACTTATTTGTGTAAATGGATATTGGCTATTTTGGTGGTGGTTGGCTTATTTTATCTCCATTTGCAAGCCAATTTTATCCCTAAGGAAATCCTGCCTTTTGTGGGAGTTATCTTGATTGTGGTGATTTTGAAAATTTTTCAAGCGTATGAAAAATAGGAGGCTGACATGGAAATATTAACTAAACAAGAATTTCGAAAAAAACTTCAAAGAAAAATCCTCATGGGGCGCATACTTAGCTTGGTTTTGTTACTGGGTCTGGCTTACAGTCATCTTCACTCTCTGGATGATTTGCAGGAAGGTATTTTGGTTGGACTGCTCTTAGGACTGTCTGGGATGACCATTCGCTACAATGCTGCTCTGGGGCAGAAGGACCGTTTCGAGCGGCTGTATATTCAGGTGACGGATGAGCGTAATCAGATGATTGATGAAAAGGCCCGAACTCTGCTTTTCAATATTCTCTTGCTTCTCGGTGCCTGCCTAACTGTCCTGTCCATGATTTTTCCCTTCACTCTGCCTCTCAGTCAGTTTTTGACTCTGACACTTAGCCTGGTTCTGGTCCTTTATTATCTTTTGCGCCTTATCTTATCTAGACGCTATTAGAATAATGGTGTCTGAGAATCCTCAGTACGGTAAATCTAGGCGGGAACGTTCTAGGCAGAAGTAAAAATAATCGAGTATTTTGGGGGCCGCCCCCTTTTAGCCTGTTCAATGGTTTGTCTGAAACATTCTTCTATGATAAAATAGAGTGCATGGATTTGTAGCAAAGGTCAAGTCCAGTTTTCCAAGGAGAGCTTTATGATTAATGTAGAAGAAATTTTGAGTAGGATGAATCCTAACCAGAGAATTAACTATGACCGCGTGATGCAACAGATGGTTAAGGTCTGGCAAGCAGATAATACTCGACCTAAAATTTTAATGCACGTCTGTTGTGCGCCGTGTAGCACCTATACACTAGAGTATCTGACTCAGTATGCTGATGTGACGATTTACTTTGCCAACTCTAACATCCATCCAAAGGCAGAATATCACAAACGGGCTTATGTGACGCAGAAGTTTGTCAGCGATTTCAATGAAAAAACAGGAAATCATGTGCAGTACATTGAGGCTCCTTACGAGCCTAGTGAATACCGCAAATTGGTTCGAGGATTGGAAGAGGAGCCAGAAGGTGGCGACCGTTGCAAGGTCTGTTTTGACTATCGCTTGGATAAAACCGCACAAATGGCTGTGGACCTAGGTTTTGACTATTTTGGTAGTGCCTTGACCATTAGCCCACACAAAAATTCCCAAACCATCAATAGTATTGGAATTGAAGTGCAAAAGATTTACACTACTCATTATCTGCCCAGTGATTTCAAGAAAAATCAAGGATACAAACGCTCTGTAGAGATGTGTGAAGAGTATGATATTTACCGTCAATGTTATTGCGGCTGTGTTTACGCTGCTCAGGCCCAGAATATTAACCTATTGCAAATTAAAAAAGATGCAACGGCTTTTTTAGCTGATAAAAATCCTGAAAAAGATTATTCACATATCAAATTTACAGTTACTCACTTGGATAGATAATTTATCCGCCCAAATATTTTTGCAAATAAAAAAGAGCCCGGCTGACCAGAATCAGTCGGGATTATAGCTATTGATAGACTGGTTTTAGTTACCTGAATTATAATAAAAATGTATTAAAAAACTTTGTTAGCTTTAACAATACAATCAGACTCTTAGAGATTGTAAATAAAATTTTTGATGATTACGCTAGCAAACCATGATTATTAATTTCTTCATCTTGTGACAGAACCAGAGACTTTCTAACGCTTCTTGCAGGACGCTGAGAAAACTATTTGCCATCATACTTGGTTTTGCCTAGTATGTTCTTTAATTTTCCTCAAGTATAAAAATTTCACTGTAAAATCATGACGAATTGAGTGACATATTTCTTTAGAACAATCAAAAAAGCCTTATAAAACAAGGCTTTTTCTTCTGTATTTCTATACCCCCTGCAGGGCTCGAACCTGCGACCCATAGATTAAGAGTCTACTGCTCTACCAACTGAGCTAAGGAGGCAACAGAAAAAGCTGTATTGGTGCCGGACCTTCACGATTTGTATTGAACCCGCGCAATTAAGCAGGTGGGCAACGCGCTCTAACTGAAGCTGCTTCCGCGTGACACGGCCTGCACGCTGTTAGAAGTCTTTTGTTTCCCTAGTAATACAAAAAATAGTCGGTCAACACTTAAGTGTGAAGTCGTACACCACAGCGTTTCTATAATTATGATACCATAAATTTTGAAAAATTCAAGAGAAAAATATGATTTTTTGCAAACGATGCCATCATTTTTTTAAGTAATCAATTTTATCCTTGGTCATACCAAGGGCTCGCTCATATTTTCCATTTTCATTTGGGGTGAAATAATCCGCGTCTTTTATTTTATCTGGCAGATAGTCTTGTTTGACCCAATTGCCGGGATAGGAGTGAGGGTAGAGATAGTCCTGAGCGTTACCTAACTCCTTGCTACCGCTATAGTGTCCGTCGCGCAGGTGGCGGGGGATAGACAGATTTCCATTCTTTCGTAAGTCAGCTAAGGCCTTGTCCATGGCCAGATAGGCTGAGTTGGATTTGGGGGATAGAGCCAAGTCAATGACAATATTAGCAATGAGGATCCGGGCTTCAGGAAAGCCGATCCGTTGGGCTGCCTCTAGCGCTGTGACCGTGTGGACTTGGGCGTCCGGATTTGCTAGACCGATATCCTCGTAAGCGATAACGGTCAGGCGTCGAGCAAGGCTAGGCAAGTCTCCTGCTTCAATGAGGCGGGCAGCATAGTGAAGGCTGGCATTGACATCAGAGCCGCGGATGGACTTCTGCAGGGCAGAGAGGACATCGTAATGGCCGTCCCCGTCCTTATCCATGGTAATGTAGCTCTTTTGCAGGCTGTTTTCCATCACATCAAGCGTGATGTGGCGGATACCCTTATCATCTTCTGGGGTAGAGAGTACGGCTAAGTCCAGCGAATTATAGGCGGAGCGCAGGTCTCCGTTGGTGGAGACAACGATAAAGTCGAGAGCCTCCTCGTCTAGCTCCACTGGAAAATCAAATCCTCGCTTCTTGTCTGCCAAGGCTAGCTGAATGGCTGTTCGAATATCATCATTACTGAGGGGCTCAAGCTCAAATATCTGAACCCGGCTGCGAATGGCAGGAGTGACAGAGAAGAAAGGATTTTCCGTCGTGGCCCCAATCATGATGACCAGACCGCTTTCTAATAGCGGTAGCAGGAAGTCCTGCTTGGTCTTGTCCAAGCGGTGAATCTCATCGAGCAGGAGAACCAGACCGCCGGAAAATTTCGCTTCTTCAGCAATCTCCTGCAGGCGCTTCTTGCTATCTACGGTGGCGTTAAAGGTCCGAAAAGCATATTTAGTCGTGCCGGCAATAGCCGAGGCGATAGAGGTTTTGCCGATGCCGGGTGGTCCATAGAGAATCATCGAGGACAGGCGGTTGGCTTCAACCATGCGACGGATGATTTTTCCAGGTCCGACCAGATGCTGCTGGCCGATGATTTGATTAATGCTAGTCGGCCGCATGCGCAGGGCGAGGTTTTCTGGCATAAGATTTCCTTTCTGCAAGTGTTTTTCTTGGCTTTTTGTGTTACTATTGTAGATAGTAATATTTTATCACAATGAAAAGAGGAAATCATGGCTAAGTACGGTTTTTTGGAGATATTGGACGAGGAAATGGGGAAGAGTTTTCCTTTTGACTATGAGATAAACTGGGACAAGAAGAATCACGCGGTGGAAGTAGCCTTTCTCCTTGAGGTGCAAAATCCCGGCGGGATTGAGACGGTTGATGCTGAGGGCAATGCCTCGGCTGAGGATATTTACTTTGAGGAAGCTGTGCTTTTCTATAATCCAGTCAAGTCTCGTTTTAAGGCCGAGGACTATCTGGCAGCCCTGCCCTATGAGCCTAAAAAGGGGCTGTCACGGGAGTTTCTGGCTTATTTCGTGGATTTTCTAACCCAAACAGCTGAGTCTGGTCTCGATGCACTCATGGACTTTTTAGCAGATCCAGAGGCAGCAGAGTTTGAGATGGCTTGGAATGCTGAGGCTTTTGAAAATGGCAGAGCTGATTTGGTTGAAACTGAGTTTTATTCCTATCCGAGGTATTAGGAGGCGCTGATGGCAAATGCTGAAGGACTAGATTTGCTGCACAAACAGATGGAGTTTTCTGGCTGCAAGATCGCCTTGCTCAGTGATGACAAGCTACTGACTATCTTGCGAGACGATATTTCAACCATTCCTTGGCCCAATATGTGGGAGTTGCCGGGCGGTGGCCGAGAGGACGAGGAAACGCCTTTTGAATGTGTTCAACGAGAGGTTTTTGAAGAGCTTGGTTTGAAGCTTGAAGAAGCGGATATTGCCTGGGCTAAGGAATATCAAGGAATGCTTGATCCAGACAAAACCTCTATTTTTATGGTGGGAACTATCACTCAGGAAGATTTTGCCAGTATCGTCTTTGGCGATGAGGGACAGGCTTATCAGATGATGGATGTGAGCCAGTTCTTATCAGATAAAAAGGTTATTCCGCAGTTGCAGGACAGGTTGAGTGATTATTTGGAGGTGCGAGCATGATTTATATTGAACGGGCGGGAGCTGAGGATTTAGAGACTATTATTGCAATTCAGCGAGCGAGTTTTAAGGCAGTTTATGAGAAATATCAGGATCAATACGACCCCTATCTGGAGGAGCGAGAGCGGATTCGCTGGAAGCTGGTCGAGCGGCCCAATAGTTTTTATTATTTTGTCAAAGACGACGAGAAGATTCTGGGCTTTATCCGCTTGAATACAAATGATGAACAGACAGCAGGCTGGATTGGGACAGTGGCGATTTTGCCAGAGCACCAGAATAAAGGATATGGCTCTGAGGGGCTTGGTCTGATTGAGGAGAAATTCTCCACCATTAGGCAATGGGATTTGTGTACGGTTTTCCAAGATAAAGGCATGGTGGCTTTTTATGAGAAAAACGGCTACCATCAGACCCATACTGAGCCCGAAAAAGAGGGCATGGATATGGTCTACATGACAAAGAGAATGGAATAAATAAAGAAAGGATTGTTCAGTTAAATTTCTAAACTGAACCCGCCCTAAACACTGTGCCAAAAAGATAAGGTTCTCTTAGACGCAAGCGTCGTCAGAGAATTTCCTATTTTGGCTTTGCGATTTACGGGCTTGGTATTTTAATGATGGATACTTGGCAGGAATTAACGATTGAAGTGAAGCGTGAGGCGGAGGAAGCGGCCTCTAATATTCTGATTGAGCTGGGCAGTCAGGGTGTGGTTATCGATGACAGCGCAGATTATCTGGGGCAGGTTGACCAGTACGGTGAACTTTTTCCAGAAGTTGAGCAGAGCGAGCGGGTCCGGATTACCGGCTACTATCCGGATTCTGTGGATATAGAGGCTGTTGCGGTCCAGGCCAATGAGCGACTGGCTGAGCTGGACGACTTCGGCTTGGAGACGGGAGATATTCAGCTGACTCGGCAAGAACTGGCTGAGGAAGACTGGGCGGACAATTGGAAGAAATACTTTGAGCCAGCTCGTATCACCCATGACTTGACTATTGTGCCGTCTTGGACGGACTATGAGGCGACAGCTGGTGAGAAGATTATCAAGCTGGATCCTGGCATGGCCTTTGGGACAGGCACTCACCCGACGACCAAGATGAGCCTCTTTGCGCTGGAGCAGGTCTTGCGGGGCGGTGAAACGGTGCTGGATGTAGGCACAGGCAGCGGCGTTCTGTCCATTGCTAGCTCTCTCTTAGGCGCTAAGGACATCTACGCCTATGATTTAGACGAGGTAGCGGTGCGCGTGGCGCAGGAAAATATCGAGCTCAATCCAGGTATGGAGAACATTCATGTGGCTCCGGGTGATCTTCTCCGAGGCGTAGAAATCAAGGCGGACGTCGTCGTTGCCAATATCTTGGCCGATATTCTCATCCATCTGACTGAGGATGCCTATCGTCTGCTCAAGGATGAAGGCTATCTGATTATGAGTGGGATTATTTCTGAGAAGTGGGAAATGGTGCGCGAGTCAGCAGAAGCAGCAGGATTTTTCTTGGAAACGCATATGATTCAGGGCGAATGGAATGCCTGTGTCTTCAAGAAAACGCAGGACATTTCAGGCGTGATAGGTGGTTAGATGCAGCAGTATTTTATAAAAGGAAAAGCTCAGTCTCCTCTGGTCATCACGGACAAGGACACAGCTAAACACATGTTTTCGGTCATGCGGCTCAAGGAGGGCGAGCAAGTCACGCTGGTCTTTGATGATGGAGTGAAACGGCTGGCGCGAGTGCTAGACCCAGCCCAGCAGAGTTTGGAAATCTTGGAGGAGCTGGCGGACAATACCGAGCTGCCGGTCCAAGTGACCATTGCTTCAGGTTTTCCCAAGGGAGATAAGCTAGAATTTATCACTCAGAAGGCAACAGAGCTGGGGGCGAGTGCTATCTGGGCTTTCCCAGCGGACTGGTCAGTGGCCAAGTGGGATGGCAAAAAACTGGCTAAAAAGACTGAAAAGCTGGAGAAAATTGCCCAGGGAGCAGCAGAGCAGAGCAAGCGCAATCTGATTCCAGAGCTTCGGCTCTTTGATAAAAAGGCAGATTTTCTAGCGGCCTTGGCAGACTTTGACACCATCATTGTGGCCTATGAAGAATCGTCCAAAGAGGGAGAATCTGCAGCTCTAGTACAAGCTGTGAAAGGTTTGGCCACAGGAGATAAACTTCTCTTTATCTTCGGACCGGAGGGCGGTCTATCGCCAGATGAAATAGCAGCCTTTGGCCAAGCAGGTGCTGTCTCCGCTGGTCTAGGTCCACGCATCTTGCGGGCTGAGACAGCTCCGCTTTATGCCTTGACCGCAGTCAGTGTTTTGTTGGAATTGAGCAATGACAGTCTTTAAAAAGCAAAATCAGCAGCCATTTTGGCTGCTGATTTTTTAGGCTCTTTGTCAACTGTAGTGGGTTGATGTCAGCTAACATCTGGAGAGGACAAAATTGGTCCTCTCCTTTTTGATACTCAAAGTGATGAGAATTCTAGTTCTAAAGTTGTCAAAGTTCCGAAAGCCA
>NZ_CABPTS010000019.1:0-42368 GCF_902460385.1 Streptococcus sp. Marseille-P7376 | reverse complement strand
GATCTTGTGGTAAAATGCAAGCAAGTTCTAGTGGTAAAGTCGTTTGATTTGTGTTATAGTGAATGTGCATGGAATAGCCTCTCTAAATGGTTTATTGAGCAATTCTATTTTAGCAAGACTATCGCAATCATGCAAAAAGCAACGGCAAATCCGTTGCTTTTTTTGTAGCAAAGGGACTATTGTCCCAGACTCATTTTTTATTTCTCATTCTCTTTTGCTTCTGTTTCTAAATCAATGATAATCTCTTCTGAAGGAGTTATTTCCTCTTCTTCAGTTGGCATTTCAAAGACTTCTTCCTCAAAAATTTGCTCTTCTTTTTCAAATTTCTCTTTGATTTCTTGGAATTTATCCTGTGAGTAGTCTACCACTGATTTAGTTGTATCTTTTACAGATTCTAACACTGTTTCGGCTGTGATTTCACCTTTTTCGACCTTCTCTTTGGTTTGGTTGATGGTCTTCACAGCTTGGTCAGAAAAATCTTTCACTGACTGGACGACTATCTCATGTGTCTTGTCTGGATTTTCCCGATAATCACTGACAAAATCTTGTACTTTTTCCGTAACTTCTTTTCCCTTTTTACTGGTCAGAAAGTACGCTGCTGCTGCACCAGAAACGGCACCTAACAAAAGTGATGAAATTTTTCCCATAATAAACCTACTTTCTTATTTTTTGAATAATTTTGATGCAAAACGAAGAGCAGTTAAACCTGCAGTTGTTTTCGCAGTTCCTTTTCCGGCTGCAACAGCCTTCTTGCTCAGTGTGCGAGCCTGATCATTCAAGTCAGATACAGACTCAGACAGATCTGCAACTGCCGTAAATAGCGGGTCAATGGTCGCGACCTTTTGGTTTATATCATCTGTTAGAACGTTGACCTTGGCCAGTAAATCATTGGTTTGATGCAGAGTTACATTGACATCCGAAGTCAAAACTTTGATGGTATTTTCTGTCTCATCTAGCATTTTTCCAGCCTTATCGCCGAGAGTTTTGACGGTGATTGTCATGTATATTAGAAAGACAATCAATGCGACAGCAACTAAAGTATAAGCAATTTCAAGCATAGTTTTCTCCTCTCATTCTTGATAATAGGGGGCTTGTTTTTTTCTCTGATAAATGATAATGCCCAGGCCCAGTAAAATCAGGGCAACAGACAGCCACTGAGATACACGAACACCTAGGAACATGAGACTGTCGGTCCGCATACCCTCAATAATCATCCGACCAAAGCCGTACCAAATCAAATAAAAGGCTGCCAGCTCTCCCTGACGGAAAAATTTGGACCTACGTCGTAAGATCAGTATCAAGACAAAGCCAAGTAAATTCCAAACGGATTCGTATAAAAAGGTCGGCTGACGATAAGCTCCGTCTATATACATATTATTCCGAATAAAGGATGGCAGGTAGTTGAGATTCTTGACCGCTGCTCCATAGGCTTCTTGGTTAAAGAAATTACCCCAACGGCCGATACTCTGGGCAATCAGGACACTGGGTGCCGCAATATCCAGAAAATCAACGGGATTGATCAGCCTTCTCTGTGAAAAGAAATAGAGGACTAGGGCGCCGGTTATCAAACCGCCGTAGATGGCCAAGCCACCATTCCAAATCTGAAAAATCTCAATCAGAGGCTGCTTGCTATAATAAGACCATTCAAAAATCACATAGTAAAGCCGCGCTCCAAGGATAGCCAAAGGAAAGGCAATCAGGATAAAGTCTATAATATCATCTGGGATCATTTTCTTGCGTGGAGCTTCCTTCATAGCTAAGTAGACTGCTAAAATCAAGCCGCTGACAATACAAAGAGCGTACCAACGGATGCTGAAGGGACCTACTGTAAAGGCTACTGGATCAAGCATCTGTCACCTCATTCTGGCTAATCAGATTAGTCAAGCGTTCCTCAAAAATCTTAGTGGCATCAAAGCCCATTTCCTTAGCCCGATAGTTCATCGCTGCCGCTTCAATGACAACGGAAATATTACGCCCAGTCTTAACAGGAATACGGATACGCGGAATACCAACCCCTGCAATTTCCAGTTCCTCGGCGTTATTTCCTAAACGGTCAAATGCTTTATGTGAGTCATAATTTTCCAGATAAACCGCAATCTGAACCTGTGATGAATCCTTGACCGCGCTGGCGCCATATAGACTCATGACATCGATAATCCCAACTCCTCGGATTTCCAGAAGATGGCGCAGAATCTCAGCAGGCTCTCCCCAGAGGGTCATCTCATCCTTGGCATAGATGTCCACTCGGTCATCCGCAACTAGACGATGGCCTCGTTTGACAAGTTCAAGGCCAGTCTCGCTCTTACCGATTCCACTGTCCCCCTGTATCAGTACTCCCATACCATAGATATCCATCAGAACCCCATGGACGCTGGTCCGTTCTGCCAAGCGTGAATCCAGATAACTAGATATTTCACCAGATAAGCGACTGGTAGGTGTCTTACTTCTAAGGATAGCAACCTTATTTTCTTCTGCAGCTTGGAGCATTTCCTCGGGAATTTCAAGTTTTCTCGCAATAATAACCACAGGCGTTTCAGGCTGAAACATTTTCAAAAGCACTTGATAACGATTGTGCGAGGTCATCTTCATCAGATAAGACCATTCTTTCATTCCGATTAGCTGAATACGCTCAGGTGTGTAGTAATCAAAATAGCCCGTCATTTCAAGTCCTGGACGAGAAATGTCAGAAGTCTGAATTTCTTTTTCTAAGAGATTTTCATCTCCGTATATCAGATGAAGCCGTACTTTATTTAATAGGTCTTTGACCTTTACAGACATCAGTTTCTCCCTTCAAATCTTTCTTTCTCTATTATAACAAATTTTTAGGGTAAGAGCGGATTTAAGGAGACATTTTCAAAGGGAAATACAGTATTCATGCAATTTAATGCTCAAAAATCAACTAGAAGTCTGCCTACCACTGCCCTGCATTTTGTTCGCTATCAAGACTTTTATTATGACCTTCTCCACCATCGTCACTCTATGTATACAATTGACACCTTCCCCTGCCACCTGCGGCCTCTGGGCTACAGCTGTGAAAGGGAGTTGACTCGGAACTTTTTTAATGACTTTCCTCAGTATGAGATTCCCCAGATGTACCGCCTGCACAAGCGTTATAATGCTGTTAAAGATTTAGCCGAATTTTGAGACTATAAGAAAAAACATCTGGCAGACGATCTGCGAGATGCTTAACAGTAATTGAAGTTCAGTAATGGAAATGTTGAATGACAGTTTTTAGCTCATCTGAGAGCTGTTTTTTGCTGTCCAACTGTACATAGACTTCTAATAAACAGGAGCGAAAATTGGAAAAAGCAATGAAATCTTGGTTGTTTTCCAATGGAAAACTCTGTGATTGAAGCCAAAGTCTAAGTTCATGCTGCGACATTTTTTCTTTTAAGACAGCTTGATAGAGCACCTGGGCTAAGCGCCAATCTTCATCATTTCCGAAACGGACTGAAATTTTTTTAAAAACTTGATGAATGACCTCTAAAACCTCTGGCATCCTACTGGAGGGAAAGGCCGGATGACAAACCACTTCTGTCAATAAGTCTGCTCCATGTGCGAAGGCATGAACCCAACCGTATTTCCTGGAGTAACCCCTTGTGTCTCTTTCTACTGATAAGTAGGTTAGCCCCTTATCTAGTAAATATTTTCTTCCTTGCACTGATAAAGCCTGATAATACGAAGAGTCTGGATTACCATCACAGTTTAAGAGATTAGCATAAAGTAAAGCCGTGAAGGAACGTGTTAAGGTGGCTTGACCATTTTCGTCACTCTTGTAAAAAAGTCCTTGTCTTTTGACTGCTTCTTGAGCCAAGAAGTGGAACTGTTCAACTGAAAACAGGTCAGCCTGAAGTCCCCTTGCTAAGGACGAAAAGACTAACTCATCACGGATTGCAGCTTCTGGATGACCAATATGATCCAGTAACCATAAGATTTCTTCCTCATAATATAAAGGAGAAGCTTCTTCCAACTTCTTTCGTAAATTTTGATACATATTTTCACGGTCCTTTCGGGTTGCTTTCTTTGAATTTGATTATACCGCCTTGTACGCAAAAAAGCCATCCGAAGATGACTTTTTGCTGTTAAATAGCATTTTTGTCCATACCTAATTTACGTTGGATGAACTTGACAATCTCAACAATGACAATCATAGAGAAACTGCCGACTAGGACAACCGTCCATTGGGTCAAATCTAACTTGGTCACATGGAAAATCTTTTCCAGCGGATCAATCACAATGGTTGAAATCAAGAGGATGAAAGAAACCAGAATAGACCAGTTGAAGGTCTTAGACTTGAATGGACCAACTGTAAAGATAGATTGGTAAACAGATTTTACATTGTAAGCATGGAAGAGCTGGATGAGCCCCAGAGTCGCAAAGGCCATGGTAAGGGCATCCGCATGAATCGCTTTTACATCGCCGATATGAACAGGATTGGCAATAGCATAGCCATAGACGGACAGAACGAGAGCACCTTGCAGCAATCCTTGGTAGATGATGGAACTCATGACACCACCAGAGAAGAAGCTAGACTTACGGCCACGAGGTTTGTGAGTCATGACGCCTGGCTCAGCAGGTTCAACCCCCAGAGCAATAGCTGGGAAAGTATCCGTTACCAAGTTAATCCAAAGCAGGTGAACTGGTTGCAAGACATCCCAACCAAACAAGGTAGCTAGGAAGATGGTCAGCACTTCAGCTGTATTAGCTGAAAGGAGATACTGGATGGTCTTTTGAATGTTTGAGAAGACCTTACGTCCTTCTTCTACGGCGACGATAATGGTCGCAAAGTTATCATCCGCCAGAATCATATCAGAAGCTCCCTTAGAAACCTCTGTACCGGTGATTCCCATACCGATACCGATATCGGCTGTTTTCAGAGCTGGTGCATCATTAACACCGTCACCTGTCATGGCAACGACCTTACCTTGGTTTTGCCAAGCTTTCACGATACGAACCTTATGCTCAGGAGAAACCCGCGCATAAACAGAGTATTGGCCAACCACTTTTTCGAATTCTGCATCTGAAAGCTCGTTGAGCTCAGCACCAGTCAGAACATGGTCTTCTGTATCTCCTACTTCGATTATTCCCAAGCGCTTAGCAATCGCTTCAGCTGTATCTTGGTGGTCACCGGTAATCATAATCGGACGGATTCCCGCTTCTTTAGCGACACGAACAGCTTCTGCTGCTTCTGCACGTTCAGGGTCAATCATACCGATTAAGCCTGTAAAGATTAAATCATTTTCCAGATTTTCAGAAGTTAAGTCAGCCGGAACTGCATCAATAATCTTGTAGGCACCAGCTAGCACACGCAGAGCTTGGTGAGCCATGTCTGAGTTGTTAGACTTAATCAGCTGTGAAGTAGCATCATCAATCTCTGCAACATCTCCAGCCTTATCGCGAGAAACACAACGTTTCAAGAGTTGGTCAGGAGCTCCCTTAACTGCCACTAGGAATTTCCCGTTTGGCAATGGGTGAACAGTAGACATGAGCTTACGGTCTGAGTCAAATGGCAGCTCAGCTACACGAGGATACTTCTCTAAAAATCCTTTAACATCATAGCCCTTGTCCAAGGCATACTGGATGAAGGCTGTTTCTGTTGGGTCACCAATCAGCTTTCCTTCTTGGTCAATCTTGGTATCATTGGCTAAGACAACTGAACGTAAGAGCGGCAGCTCCAAACCAAGTTCAATATCTTGGCCAGCTTCATTCAGGACTCCATCGTAAAAGACTTTTTCGACCGTCATCTTATTCATGGTCAGGGTACCGGTCTTATCTGAAGCGATAATCTCAGTTGATCCTAAAGTCTCAACAGCAGGAAGCTTACGGACAATAGAATTCCGCTTAGCCAGAACCTGAGTTCCCAAAGCCAACACGATGGTAACGATAGCAGGCAGACCTTCTGGAATAGCCGCCACTGCCAAAGCTACAGAGGTCATCAGCTCATCCAGTGGATTTTTCCCTTGAATGAAGACACCGACTACAAAGGTCACCGCAGCAATCACCAAGATAGCATAGGTCAGAACCTTAGACAGACTATTAAGATTTTGCTTGAGCGGTGTGTCCGTTTCATCCGCATCCTGCAACATACCTGCGATGTGGCCTACTTCCGTATACATCCCTGTATTGACAACAACCCCTACTCCTCGGCCATAAGTGACATTGGAGTTTTGGAAGGCCATGTTGACACGGTCGCCGATACCAGCATCTGCAGCTACTTCGACAGTCAAATCTTTCTCAACTGGCACAGACTCACCTGTCAGAGCTGCTTCTTCGATTTTCAGAGAATTAGCTTCCAACAGTCGCATATCTGCTGGGACGACATCTCCAGCTTCCAATCTGACGACATCACCAGGCACTAATTCTTTGGAGTCCAATTCAGTGACATGACCGTCACGCAGTACACGCGCTGCTGGGCTTGACATGGACTTGAGAGCCTCAATGGCTTCTTCAGCCTTACCTTCCTGATAAACACCAAAGATAGCGTTAATGACCACAACTGCTAGGATAATCAAGGCATCTGCAATATCCTCACCACCTGACGTCACAACAGACAAGACAGCCGCTACCAACAGGATGATGATCATCAAATCCTTGAACTGCTCAATGAATTTCATCAAGAGAGTCTTTTTCTCTCCTTCTTCCAATTCATTACGGCCGTAGTCCGCCAAACGTTGCTGGGCTTGGCTGCTGGTCAATCCTTGTTCGGAAGCTTCCATTGCTTGCAAAACTTCCTCAGGACTTTGAGTATAAAAAGCTTGACGCTTTTGTTCTTTTGACAAAATGTCTCCTCCTTTTGATGGGCCTCTTTCAAAATAAACAAAAAAGAGACCTGTTAATTAACAAGTCTCGCTATTTCATACAAGGCCGGAAATTTCTTTCGTATTGACGACCTTGTAACGGTGTGACCGTTAGCTACTCCCTTGAGTGTATTTATTATACCAAAATTCTTGTAATTTTCAAGGCGGAGCAGCTAGTTTTCAATTTTTTCTTCTTTCCATTCGATTTTCATCTGATAGGAAGCGAAGAGCTGGTCATCATCGGCTCTTTTTAAATCATAGTGGAGTTCCAAAGCCTGATTTTCGACATCTAAGTGATAATGCTGAGTGTCTGTCACAAACTGTTGAGCCCCCAGCGGTGTTGGAATCGCCACAAAATGCTGACTATCTTTGACAAAGGATAATATGGACTTGGGCTTGGAAAAACGGGTCATGGTCAGCTTATCGGCATTAAATTTCAAAACTACCTTCTCCTTCTCCTCATTCTTATAGAGCAAGTAGTGATAGTCACCTTTTTGTGTCCATTCTACATCATAGATTTGGTCAATCAACTCTATTTGATCATCTAGTTTGATTTGATTTCTCATTCTAATTTTCATTATTGTCTCACATTTCTTTTTTCCTTTCTCTATTTTATCAAAAATTTCTTTAGAATTCTCCCTTTCTACCTCACCCTTTGAATTTCGTCCGCTGAGCATTTATGATATAATAGGACTATGGTTGAAAAAGTATTTCGAGACCCAGTCCATAATTATGTTCATGTGGATCATCAGGTCATTTATGATTTAATCAATACCAAAGAATTTCAACGGCTGCGCCGCATCAAACAGTTGGGTACTTCCGGCTATACTTTCCACGGCGGGGAGCACAGCCGTTTTTCGCATTGTCTGGGAGCCTATGAGATCGCCCGGCGCATCACCGATATTTTTAATGAAAAATACAGTAATGTCTGGGACAGTCACGAGAGCCTACTGACCATGACGGCTGCTCTTCTGCATGACTTGGGACACGGCGCCTATTCACATACTTTTGAGCGCCTCTTTGATACCAATCATGAGGACATCACACGGCAAATCATCACCAGTCCAGAGACTGAGATTCATCAGGCACTGGTGCAGGTTTCACCTGATTTCCCAGAAAAGGTAGCCAGCGTCATCAATCATACCTATCCTAATAAGCAAGTGGTTCAGCTGATTTCCAGCCAGATTGATGTGGATCGGATGGACTATCTCTTACGAGACTCCTTTTTCACCGGCGCTTCCTATGGGCAATTCGATTTGACTCGGATTCTGCGAGTGATCTGTCCAGTAGAAAACGGCATCGCCTTCAAGCGCAATGGCATGCACGCGGTGGAGGACTATGTCGTCAGTCGCTACCAGATGTACATGCAGGTCTATTTCCATCCAGCCAGCCGGGCTATGGAAGTCTTACTGCAAAATCTGCTCAAGAGGGCTAAGTTTCTCTATCCAACTCAGAAGGATTATTTTGCCTTGTCATCACCCAACCTCATTCCATTCTTTGAAAACAGGGTGACCCTGCAGGATTATCTGGCCTTGGATGATGGTGTCATGAATACCTATTTCCAAGTTTGGATGACGAGTCCAGACAAGATTTTATCTGACTTGGCTCAACGCTTTATCAACCGCAAGGTCTTTAAGTCTATCGTCTTTTCTCAAGAAAACGAAGCGCATTTGGATATCATGCGAGACCTTGTTGGACAAGTTGGCTTTGATCCTGATTACTATACTTCTATCCATCGTAATTTTGATTTACCTTATGATTTCTACCGACCCGACGTTGAAAAACCTCGGACCCAGATTGAAATCCTACAAAAAGATGGTAGCTTAGCAGAACTGTCCAGCCTGTCTCCTATCGTCCATTCGCTAGCTGGGACTAGACAGGGCGATAACCGCTTTTACTTTCCTAAGGAAATGCTGGCAGAGACTGGGCTTTTCAGCGAGAAAAACCAGACCTTTATGCACTATATCAAAAACGACCAATTTACCTACGGAGAATAATATGTCTATCAAATTAGTTGCCGTTGACATTGACGGTACCCTTTTAAATAACAAACGAGAAATCACTCCTGAAGTATTCAGCGCTGTTCAGGATGCCAAAGCTGCCGGTGTCAAAATCGTCATTGCAACTGGCCGTCCGATTCCCGGTGTCCAAAAACTGCTGGAAGACCTGAAGCTTAATCAGCCGGACAACTATGTCGTGACCTTCAACGGCGGACTGGTGCAGGATACTGTCACAGGCGAAGAATTGATCAAAGAAACACTGTCTTATGACGACTATCTGGATATCGAGCTGCTCGGACGAAAATTAGGCGTTCACATGCATGCCATCACCAAGGACGGCATCTATACAGCTAACCGCAATATTGGAAAATACACGGTCTATGAATCTAGCTTAGTCAACATGCCCGTCTACTACCGCACACCTGAGGAAATGACTGATAAAGAAATCGTCAAGTGCATGTATATTGATGAACCGGAAATTCTGGATGCAGCCATTGCTAAGCTGCCACCAGAATTAGCCGAAAAATATACACTGGTTAAGTCAGCTCCTTTCTATCTGGAAATTGTCAAAAAGACTGTCAATAAAGGGGCTGCTATCCTTCATCTGGCTGAAAAACTTGGCTTGAGCAAGGAGCAGACCATGGCTATCGGTGATGAAGAAAATGACCGCGCCATGCTGGAAGCAGTCGGCTCTCCTGTTGTCATGGAAAACGGCAGGGAGGAACTCAAGAAAATCGCCAAATACATCACCAAGTCGAACGAAGAATCCGGCGTAGCACACGCTATTAGAGAGTGGGTTTTAAAATAATGTACAGCTACAAAATTGGAATTTCAGCTCAGGAACACGACGATTTTGTCACGGCTCATCCGCAGGCCAATCTCCTGCAGAGTGCAGCCTGGGCTCAAATCAAGGACAACTGGGGAAATGAGCGCTTGGGCTTCTATAAAGACGGCCACTTGGTTGCTGCAGCCAGTGTCCTGATCAAACCACTGCCCTTGGGGATGACCATGCTTTATATCCCGCGCGGTCCCATCATGGACTATAGTAACAAGGAGCTGCTGACCTTTGTTTTGGCATCGCTCAAGAAGTTCGCCAAGGAGAAAAAAGCGCTCTTTGTCAAGTTTGATCCCAGCCTCTTTCTGGCAGAAAGCAAGATGGGCGGACCATTGCAAGACAAAGCAGAGACGATTGAGCTGATTCAAGAACTGCAGCAAGCAGGAGCTGTCTGGGTCGGACGGACCGAGTCTCTGGATGAAACCATCCAGCCTCGCTTGCAGGCCAATATACATAAAGAAGATTTTAGTGAGGAACTGCTTTCTAAAAGCACACGTCAGGCTATTCGTACAGCCCGTAATAAAGGCATTCAAATCCAATTTGGTGGAGCAGAATTACTGGATGACTTTTCAGGCCTGATGAAGAAAACGGAAAATAGAAAAAACATTCATCTGCGAGGCAAAGACTATTACCAAAAACTCTTGGATACTTATCCTGAGCACTCCTACATCACCTTGTCCAGCATTGATCTAAAGGCACGCTTGGAAGACTTGCAGGCTCAGCTGACCAAGGCACTTAAAGAAGCAGAGAAATTTACCGAGAAAACCAAGCCCGGCAAGATTGAGAATAACCAGCAAGAACAGAAACGCCTCCAAGAAGAAATTGACTTTCTGCAGGACAAAATCAGCCAAGGTGCTGCAGTCGTTCCCCTGTCTGGCACCTTGGTCTTAGAATACGGCAAGACTTCTGAAAATATCTATGCCGGAATGGACGAGGAGTACCGTCGTTATCAGCCAGCCATCATCACTTGGTACGAAACGGCCAAACATGCTTTTGAGCGCGGAGCGGATTGGCAAAATATGGGCGGAATCGAAAACGACCTCAAGGGCGGCCTCTACAGCTTTAAATCCAAGTTCAATCCGACCATTGAAGAATTCGCTGGTGAGTTTAACCTCCCGACCAATCCCCTTTATCACCTCTCCAATCTGGCCTACACTCTCAGAAAGAAACTGCGCAGCAAGCATTAAAAGAAAGGAAGCTTATGACCTTTAAACTTCTCAGCCAAGAAGAATTCATCCAGCATACCTCAGCTAGCTCCCAACGCTCTTTTATGCAGACAGTGGAAATGGCAGAGCTGCTGAGTAAGCGTGGCTTCAGCACCCAGTATGTGGGCTATACTAATCCGCAGGGACAGGTAGCGGTGTCAGCCGTCCTCTACAGTATGCCTATGACTGGCGGTCTTCATATGGAAATCAACTGCGGCCCTGTCTCTACCGATGCTCAATATCTGACTCCCTTCTATCAAGCTTTGCAGGCCTATGCTAAAAAAGAAGGCGCTCTAGAGCTCATCATCAAGCCCTACGAGACTTATCAGACCTTTGACAGCAATGGCCAGCCCACATCTGATGAAAAAGTCGAGCTTATCCAGCAACTGACTGACTTAGGCTTTTCCTTTGACGGTCTTCAGACGGGCTATCCGGGTGGGGAGCCTGATTGGCACTATGTCAAAGACTTAGCTGGTCTGACGGAGAAAGATTTGCTCAAATCCTTCAGCAAAAACGGCAAGGCAACAGTCAAAAAGGCCAATACTTTTGGTATCAAGCTTAAAAGACTGAAACGCGACCAACTTAGCATTTTTAAAGACATCACAGCTGCCACTTCTGACCGGCGGGAATATGATGACAAGTCACTGGACTACTATCAAGATTTTTATGATAGCTTTGGTCAGCAGGCGGACTTTATGACAGCCAGCCTTAACTTCCAGGACTATCTTTACAACTTACAAAAAGATCAAGAGAAACTGGGCCAGAAAATTCAGAAACTGCAAGCAGACTTGGAAAAAAATCCTCAATCTGAAAAGAAGCAAAATCAGCTGCGAGAGCTTTCCAGCCAGTTTGATAGCTTTGAAACCCGCAAAGCAGAAGCCCAAGAACTGATTGATAAGTACGGCGACCAAGACCAAATCCTGGCTGCCAGCCTCTTTATCTATACTCCCCAGGAAGCCACCTATCTTTTCAGCGGCTCCTATCCTGAGTTTAATAAATTCTACGCTCCAGCCCTGCTGCAGGAATATGTCATGACCGAAAGCATCAAGAGAGGCATTCCGTTTTATAATTTTCTCGGAATCATGGGTATTTTCGACGGATCTGACGGCGTTCTGCGCTTCAAGCAGAACTTCAATGGCTTCATCGTCCGAAAAATGGGAACTTTCCGCTACTACCCAAACCCTCTTAAGTTTAAAATCCTTAGCTTAATTAAAAAAATGCTAAGGCGTTAAAAAGAAGGGATTCTCTATTCATACTCCGATTTCTTTTCCATAGAAAAGGCTTGAAATCAGTTGATCTCAAGCCTTTTTCTTCCCCACTAATATATTTATGAAATTAAATCCGAACTTAATTATTCAATGCCAATCTCGGCACGTACGACGTCCGCAATCGTATCGACATAATAATCCACTTCTTCATGAGTTGGAGCTTCAGCCATGACACGTAGAAGGGGCTCTGTTCCACTTGGGCGGACAAGGATGCGGCCATTTCCTGCCATCTCAGTTTCCATCTTTTCAATAATCTCTCTGATAGCAGGAACTTCCATAGACTTATCTTTCATGGCATTTTCGACGCGGATATTGACCAATTTTTGTGGGTAAATCGTCACTTCTGCAGCTAATTCAGATAAGCTCTTGCCAGTTTCTTTCATCACTTTTGTTAATTGCACCGCTGACAATTGACCATCCCCAGTAGTATTATAATTCATGATAATGACATGTCCAGACTGCTCGCCGCCTAAATTGTAGCCTGATTTCCGCATTTCTTCTACCACATAGCGGTCGCCGACAGCGGTCACCGCTTTATTGATTCCTTCGCGATCCAAGGCTTTGTGGAAACCAAGATTAGACATAACAGTTGTTACAATCGTATTGTGGGCTAATTGACCTTTCCCTGAAAGATATTTACCAATGATATACATAATCTTGTCACCATCTACAATATCTCCATTTTCATCAACAGCAATCAGACGATCACTGTCCCCATCAAAAGCAAGTCCAATCGCAGCTCCCGATTCACGGACTGTTTCTTGCAAGGCTTCTGGATGTGTAGAGCCAACGTTTAAGTTAATGTTAAGACCATCTGGGCTTTCCCCAATAACTGTCAACTGGGCTCCCAAGTCTGCAAAAACTTGCCGGGCACTGGTTGAAGCTGCGCCATTTGCCGTATCAAGGGCAACATGCAAGCCTTCTAGCTCTAAACCAGTTGAAACTAGATATTGTTGATATTTCCGCAAGCCTTCTGGATAATCCATCAATCTTCCCAGACCTTCTGCACTTGGACGCGGAAGCGTATCCTCTTCGGCGTCTAGCAGAGCTTCGATTTCGAGTTCGCGTTCATCATCCAATTTGTATCCATCACCACCAAAGAATTTGATGCCGTTGTCAAGAGCAGGATTGTGGCTGGCAGAAATCATGACACCAGCGCTGGCCTTCTCTGACTTGACCAAGTAAGCCACGCCCGGAGTGGCAATCACACCAAGCTTATAAACATGAATACCGACTGATAACAACCCCGCAATCAATGCGTTCTCCAGCATTTCTCCTGAGATACGCGTATCACGGCCGACAAAGACCCGAGGCACTTCACTTTCGTGTTGGCTTAGAACGTAGCCCCCAAAACGACCTAACTTAAAAGCCAATTCTGGCGTTAATTCTACATTTGCTTCTCCACGAACACCATCGGTTCCAAAATATTTACCCATTTTATAAAAATTTCCTTTCAAATTTTACTTTACTTGCTTGATGAAGTCGAACTCGAACTTGAGCCAGATTTCGAACTGGATGACGAGTTTGAATTTTTTGTTTTTGTGATTACTTTTATGGTTGTTTCAAATGGTGTCACAACACTAGGCATGACGTTTCCGTTGGCATCAACAGCCTGGAGCGGCACCATACCACTGTAGTTTCCTGAAATCGTAACATTTGACGGTAAAATCGCCGCTACATACTCAATATTATCTAAAGTCTCTGCATCACTTGTCACCGTTACTTCTGTGTCTTCAAGAGCAACATTCGTGATGGAGACATTTTCAGCTACCTGACTATTGGTAATCAGGTGACGAACGGCTACTTTCTTACTTGCTTTCTGCCCTATCTTGACCGAAATCTTTTGCGGATTGACTGTTGCAGACAGGCCGCTTGGCAGATTTTCCACTTTTAGCTGAGCCTCCACTGTCCCTTCGGTTGCATTGGATAAATCAGCCACCACACGAAACTTCCGTGTGCTCTCTTGCATTTCACTGCTCAAGCTAACCCTATTTGCCCCGGTTAAAACAACTGTGGCTTCTGAGGTAAATCCACTGATAAAATAGCGTTCACTGTCGTATTTGATATCAATCGGCACATTCGAAATTGTATTGCTGTAGGTTTCTGAAGTTATTTGCCGGATACTGATACTATTTTGAAAACTACTGGATGTCGCATAAACAAATAAAACTATAGCAAAGAATAAAGAGGAGATAATATAGAGAATTTTTTTACTTTGTTTCATTCTTCCATCCTCCTAGCAACCTGTTTTTTAAATTCTTTTTCTCCTGTTTATCTGACAAAAAGACCTTGCGCAGCTCTAATTCAAACTCGCTTAAAGTTAGATTATGCTTGAAAACTCCATTATGTGTCGTAGAAATACCGCCTGTTTCCTCAGAAACAACAAAGGTGAAGGCATCCGAAACCTCTGAAAGTCCAATCGCTGCTCGGTGTCGGGTTCCAAATTCCTTAGAAATACCTGTACTTTCTGTCAGCGGAAAATAGGCACAAGAAACAGCAATTTTATCATCCTTGATAATAACAGCACCGTCATGCAGGGGCGTGTTGGGAATAAAAATATTAATCAAAAGTTCCCCAGATACATCCGCATCCAGTGGAATCCCTGTCGCAATGTACTCCTGCAGCGTCCGCGTTCCCTGAATGGCTACCAGAGCACCGATCTTACGCGGACTCATGTAGGCAACTGCCTTGACAAAGGCTTGAATCATTTTTTCTTCATTGCTAATCGGGGTTGCTGAGAAAATCTCGGTCGCTCGCCCCAGCTTTTCAAGACCCGTCCGAATCTCTGGTGAAAAAATCACCACGGCAGCAATCACCCCATAGGTAATGACCTGATTGATCAACCAAGAGATTGTCGTCAGACCGATGATGTTGGCCAAAATCTGGGCTAAAATAAAAATCATAACCCCACGAACCAAGATCATAATCTTCGTCCCGGCAATGGTTTTAGTAAGATAATATAAAATCCCAGTTACCAAGGCAATGTCAATAATATTAATTACAATACTCCAAGGACTGTCAAACAAATTAGACCAGTATTGGAGATTGGTTAGCTGATGAAAATTCATTACATACTCGTCCTCACATTCAAAAACAAACGTCCTCAATCATTATATCACTTTTAATGATATTTTTCTGTAACCTTCTTTACTTTTTTATGATAAAATATTTCTTATGAAGATAAATACAGCATTGGGCCTCTTGGCAGGCAAGTCCTCCCACTTTGTTCTCAGCAAAATGGGACGTGGCTCGACCCTGCCAGGGAAAGTTGCCCTAACATTCGACAAAAACATTTTACAAAACCTAGCCAAGAACTATGAGGTCGTGGTTGTTACCGGAACCAATGGTAAAACTCTAACTACAGCTCTAACAGTAGGCATTCTCAAGGAAGCCTTCGGAGAAGTGGTGACCAATCCTAGCGGTGCCAATATGATTACCGGAATCACGACAACCTTCCTGACTGCTAAAAGAGGCAAATCTGGCAAACATATCGCTGTGCTGGAAATAGATGAAGCTAGCCTGTCTCGGATTTGTGATTATATCAAACCCAGCCTCTTCGTCTTTACCAATATTTTCCGTGACCAGATGGACCGCTATGGTGAGATCTACACGACCTACCAGATGATTCTGGATGCAGCGGCCAAGGTACCTGAAGCGACTGTACTGATGAATGGTGACAGTCCGCTCTTTAACTCGGTCAGCCTGAAAAATCCTGTCCGCTACTATGGATTTGACACGGAGAAAAGCCGGGCTAAGCTGGCGCACTATAATACCGAGGGTATCCTCTGTCCTAAGTGCGAGCATATCCTCAAGTACGAGCTCAACACCTATGCTAATCTAGGAGCTTATATCTGTGAGTATTGCGGCTTTAAGCGGCCTAAACTGGATTACAGTCTGACGGCTCTCAAGACGCTTGAGCACAACCGCTCAGCCTTTACCATTGATGGACAGGACTATCAGATCAATATTGGCGGTCTCTACAATATCTATAATGCTCTAGCAGCAGTATCAGTTGCTCAATTCTTCGGCGTTGAGCCAGCTACTATCAAGGCTGGCTTTGACAAGAGCCGAGCTGTCTTTGGCCGTCAGGAAACCTTCAAAATAGGCGATAAGGAATGTACCTTAGTCTTGATTAAAAATCCGGTTGGAGCTACTCAGGCCTTGGAAATGATTGAACTGGCACCTTTTGACTTTAGCCTCTCTGTCCTGCTCAATGCCAACTATGCGGACGGCATTGATACCAGCTGGATCTGGGATGCTGATTTTGAGAAGATTTTAGAGATGGAGATTCCTCATGTCATTGCAGGCGGTGTCCGCCACTCAGAGATTGCACGCCGTTTGCGGGTGACGGGCTATCCAGCAGATCAGATTACTGAGGTCAAAGATCTGGAAGCAGTCTTCAAGTCCATTGAGCAGCAAGAAACCAAGCATACCTATATCTTAGCAACTTATACCGCCATGCTGGAATTCCGCGAACTACTGGCAGATCGACAAGTGGTCAGAAAGGAGATGAACTAATGGTATACAGATCCCTCACTTCTCCTGAAAACCAGAACTATCGCTACGATGTGAAAATTGCCCACCTCTATGGCAATCTCATGAATACCTACGGCGACAATGGCAATGTCCTCATGCTCAAGTATGTGGCTGAAAAGCTAGGCGCTAGGGTTCAAGTCGATATTGTCTCTCTAGAAGATGACTTTGACAAGGACAGTTACGACATCGTCTTTTTTGGCGGTGGTCAAGATTATGAGCAAACCATCGTAGCCCGCGACTTACCAGCAAAAAAAGAAGCTTTGGAAAGCTTTATCAATGAAAACGGTGTTGTGTTAGCTATCTGTGGCGGTTTCCAACTCTTAGGCCAATACTATATCGAAGCTTCTGGCCGACGTATCGAAGGTCTGGGCATCATGGGTCACTATACCCTCAACCAGACCAAAAACCGCTATATCGGTGACATCAAGATTCATAACGAAGAATTCAACGAGACCTACTACGGCTTTGAAAATCACCAAGGACGGACTTTCCTCTCTGACGACGAAAAACCACTGGGCAAAGTCGTCTATGGAAATGGTAACAATCAAGAAGACGGCAATGAGGGCGTCCACTATAAGAATGTCTTTGGCTCTTACTTCCATGGTCCAATCTTGTCCCGCAATGCGAACTTGGCCTACCGTCTAGTGACCACCGCTCTGAAAAACAAGTATGGCTCAGATGTTGAACTAGCTGCTTATGAAGACATCCTAGCCCAAGAAATCCCAGAAGAATATGGAGATGTCAAAAGCAAGGCAGAGTTTGAATAAATAACAGGAGAATCACTATGAAAGAAAAATTGCATTATATCCTGCTTTTAATTACCATTCTATTGGTTGCCAGTATTTCCTTGGCCAATATGCAGAGCGTTAATGTTAGCTTTATCTTGTTCAGCTTCAGACTTCCCTTAATCATATTGATTTTGGTCTCAGTGCTCCTAGGCTCTGTCACGACCTTTCTCATCAGCATGACGAAAAATTTCTCACTGAAAAAAGAGCTTAAGAAAACCAAGGAAGTACTTGAAAACTCACATAAAAAAAACTAGGTTGGAACTCCAGCCTAGTCTTTTTGTATTCTCTTTTGAAAAAGGTAGGAAATCAAAGCTAATCCCATCACTCCGAAACCAATCAGAAGGAAGGAAAGGGTGTGAACACTCGGCAGGAGCGTCATCAGAAAAGTCGCAGGAGGCATGAAAAGAATTGCCAGCGTGTAGATCGTTGAGAAAACTCGGCCTAGATACTGCTTGTCCACCTTGGTCTGAACCTGGCTGAAGAAATGAATATTAAAAACAGTCATAAAGAGCTCGCAGATGAGATTACCAGAATAAGAGAAATATGGATAAACCGGTAGCAAGGCAGAGACGCCCATGACTGCGACTCCAACACCTGTCAATAACAGGGCTACAAGAAGATTTCCCATACTGGCCTTAACCTTGCTAGCTAGAATAGCTCCGATGATTGAGCCTACAGCTCCCAAACTCAAAATAGTTGCATAAGAGCCGGTCTTGCCGTAGAGCTGATTGGTGAAAGGCAATAGATAATTAAAAGCCGCAAAGAAAAAGTTAACTGCAGAAGCTACCAAAAGCAGAAAGAAAATTTCTTTTTGCTGACGGATATAAACTAAACCTTCCTTGATATCTCTCAGGATATTTCCAAGATTGATGGGAGACTTCTGCTTGCTTGGCTCATGATTGGGCAGAAAATAAACCAAGGCAAAAGCCAGAAAGAAGCTAAGGGCATCTAGCTGAAGGGTCATTCGTAGATTTGCATACTGCATCACGATAAAAGACAGAACTGGAGCTGAGACACTGATAACCTGCAAGGCCAGCTCCAGATGAGAATTATAGGCTACGATGTCTTCCTTGTCCACAATTTCAGTGATGTAGGACTTATTAGCTGGCCGAGAAAAGGCAAATGCTATAGCCTGAACCACATTGGCAACAATCAGCGCTCCAATCATGAGTCGGTCATTAGAGATAAAGGAAATCAGCAGACAAAGCCCGGCACAAATTAAGTCCGTTGTCATCAGTACCTTACGTCTGGAAAAGCGATCCGTAATAGCCCCACCCAAAGGATTGAATAAGATGGAAGTGACTAGCTCCGATATCTGGTAAATGCCCAAGACCGTCTGCCCCAGAGCTCCTAAAGAAGCAAGCCAGATGCTGTTTCCATAGTCATAAAGCATGTTTCCAATTTTATTAATAGCAGCCCGTGTAATCAGCTGTGCAGCATGTCGATTCATAAAAATACCTCCTTCCATTTCTGAAACTATTGTATCAGAAATAGAGGGAGGTTCTTTGTTTTTCCCATATTCGGGATATTATATTTTTACAAACTTATGGAAATGCTCTTGATAATAGTCGACTTGCTCAGGTAGTTCCAGCACTTCAAAGATATGCATAGCTTCCTGCATTTGCTTGATTCCCTGCTTCTTCTCTCCCATCTGATAAGTCGCAAAACCCTTGAGATAGAGGAATACATTGCGTTCATAGAGTTTGATGCCCTTGCCAATGATTTTCTCCACGTAAGCCTCAAAATAACTAGCCTTGTCAAAAGAACAACTTTCCAAACAATGCTGGTAACAATTGAGCGCTATAATCAAGACTAATTTCTTATGGCGACCGATTTCTTTATAGTAGTCCTCCCGCTCCATGACTTCCTTGCCCAGACGGTAGACGTAGTCCACATCGTAAAAGCTATAGAGATTGCCAAAGAGGATCAGCTCATACATGGTCCAGTCTTCCACTTGAAAGAGATAATCGGCCACCTTATCCAAATCCTCTTGTCGCATGCGAAACTGACTGTCCCGCTGACAAATCAAGCCCTGCATCAAAATCCAATTCAGCTCATAGTAAAGAGGCACCTTGCTGGCCTTGGCCTTTTTCAACTGCTCCGCTTGCAAGTCCTGAAATCCCTTGATGTCATTTGAGTAGTAAAGAGGGATAATCTGACCCATCATGGCCACGTGCTCATGCTGCTGGAAATTCCGAGCCTTGTCCATAAAATTTTCAAGGGTCACATGAATATTATCCAAGAGATCTAAAAATTTCGCGAGGGTCATATCCGACTCTCCCAGCTCAAAACGAGACAGCTGAGAGGTCGAGCAGACCTGGCCCGCCGCTTCCTTCAAAGAATAATGCCCATTTAAACGAAAATCACGAAAAACTTTGCCTAAATCTTCCATTTGTTTACCACTTCAATTCCTTTAATTGCTGTTCTGCTTCCCTAGTTGCTTCTTTCAAAACTACCTTCACCGCCCCTTTGTTCGGATTCTACTTTCGGACGAGCCTCATTTCGTCAAAATCTTATAGGCCGAAAATCGGAAAAGGCAAATTCTACAAAAAGAACTCGTCCGAAAATAGAAAGTTCGGGATTTGCTCTCAGACTAACCGTCCGAAAATCTGACAGAGTCATTTTGCTCCAAAATAGCTTTTCAGAAAATCTGACGGGCTGACTTTTCTTTAAAAGAACTTAGATTACATGAAGAATATTTTATTTTCCTCGAAAAAATCTCAGAACACATATAAAAGTTCGTCTTTTGCTCTCAGGGAAACATTTCTTCATGAAGGATTTATCTTTTTATCACAGAATCAGAGATTTCACATGTAAAAATTCGGTTTTTGCTCTTTTGGGACTGATTTCACATGTGAAATTAAGTATTTCGAGCCCTGACAAGCTCACTTCTCACAGAAACTAGGCATTCTTACACAGGTTCTTTTTCCTTCTCACACCTTCTCCGCTAGTTCTTCCCATTCCAGCATGGCTTCTTCTTGTTTGGCGGTCAGCTGGTCGATTTGCTGCTGGCTCTCCATGAGTTCGCCGGCGTCGTTGGTGGCCTGCATGGCTTCCTGAAGCTGACTGATCTGGCTGTCCAAGTCTTCGATTTGCGCTTCCAATTGCTCTAGGCGACGGGCCAAACGGCGCTGTTCTTTCTGGTTTTCCTTTTGAAGCTGATAGTCATTGGCAGGTGCTGGCTTGTCAGGACTAGTCTGCTCCGTCTCCTCACGCAAGGCTTCCTGCTCTGCCTTTTTCTCCAGATAGTAGTCATAATCACCCAGATAAAGGGTAGAGCCTGTCTCTGAGAGCTCGATGATCTGGGTGGCCACGCGATTGATAAAGTAACGGTCGTGACTAACAAAAAGCAGGGTGCCGTCAAAGTCAATCAGGGCATTTTCCAGCACTTCCTTGCTATCAATGTCCAAATGGTTGGTCGGCTCGTCGAGGATGAGGAAATTGTTGTTTTCCATAGACAGCTTGGCTAAGAGCAGACGCGCCCGCTCTCCACCCGATAGCATGCCGACCGACTTCTTGACATCATCACCCGAGAAGAGGAAAGCCCCCAAGCGATTGCGAATCTCGACCTCCGGCGTTAGCTTGAAGTCATTCCACAGCTCATCAAGAACCGTATTGCTAGGGGTCAGCTTGCTCTGGGTCTGGTCATAGTAGCCCAGCTCTACATTAGCCCCCAGCTGCTCCTTGCCTCTGATGAAGGGCACTTGACCGATTAATGATTTAATCAAGGTCGTCTTCCCAATCCCATTTGGCCCGACAATAGCTACCGCATTGAACTTGCGAATGTCAAGGTTAATCGGCTCCGACAGGACTTCCTCTCCATAGCCAATAGCTGCGTCTTCCAAGGTCAGCACAACATTGCCCGAAACCTTATCAGCTTTGAAGGTCATATTGGCCGAGCGACCGCCGGTTTCTGGTCTGTCCAAACGCTCCATCTTTTCCAGCTGCTTGCGGCGGGACTGAGCCCGCTTGGTTGTGGAGGCTCGGACTAGATTGCGATTGACAAAGTCCTCCAGCGCAGCGATTTCTTTCTGCTGCTTTTCGTAGTTCTTAGCTTCGGTGGCTAGCTTCTGCTCCTTTTGGACCACAAAACTGGAGTAATTTCCCACATAGCGATCCAAGGAATGCTTGGTCAAATCCAGCGTGATGGTCGCAACCTTGTCTAAGAAATAGCGGTCGTGGCTGACGATAATCAGGGCACCGCTGTAGTTGACTAAGTAAGTCTCTAGCCAGGCAATGGTCTCGATATCCAAATGGTTGGTCGGCTCGTCCAGGACCAGCAGTTCTGGCTTTTCCAAAAGCATCTTGGCCAGAGCCAGCCGAGTATTCTGCCCGCCCGAAAGTTCAGAAATCTTCATCTGCCACATGGACAGGTCAAACTTGAAGCCATTCAAAATCGCTCGAATATCGGCCTCGTAGGTAAAACCACCTTTCTGGCGGAAATCCTCTGACAGCTGGTCATACTGGGTCATAAGAGTTGTCAATTCTTCCCCTGACAATTCTCCCATTTGCAGCTCTATCTGCCGCAAGCGTTTTTCCTGCTGGCGCAGGCTATCAAAGACCAGCAGCATCTCGTCGTAGATAGTATTCTCCGACTCAAAGCGGCTGTCCTGAGCCAGATAAGATAGGGAAAGGTCTCGTTTTTTATTAATCTGACCAGAAGTAGGCTCTTCCTCGCCCACCAAAATCTTGAGCAGGGTTGACTTCCCAGCTCCGTTTTTACCGACCAGAGCAATCCGGTCGCCTTCATCCACCTGCAGGTTAATATTGTTAAAAAGAAGCTCCCCTGCAAAAGAGCGTTCAATCTTGCTTGCTTGTAAAATAATCATAAGACCATTATAGCAGATTTCTAGGTGCAGAGCTATTAGCTTCGACTAAAAAACACAACCGAAACTCTCTGTCCCTCAATCAAATTTAAAGGGAAATTTTAAATTTTTCCGCAAGCACTCAGACCAGCAAGTCCATCTCAGTGATTGAGCACCAAGCTCCGCCTACCATCAAATCAGACTTCTATGGATTAGCATACCCAAAAAAGCCGAAAGAGCTCAACTCTAACGGCTTTACTTTCTATTCAATCATTTGTGTTTCAGCTAGTTTCTTATACCAGTGAGCGGATTTCTTCGGGTAGCGTTCCTGCGTTTCAAAGTCCACGTAGAATAAGCCGTAGCGTTTTTCATAACCGTTAGACCAAGAAAAGACATCCATCAGAGACCAGATAAAGTAGCCCTTGACATTAGCCCCGTCCGCAATCGCATCGGATAAAACTTCCAGATGCTGCTTGACATAGTCAATCCGAGCATCGTCGTAAACCGTATTGTCTACAAATTCATCTTTATAACCGAGACCATTTTCTGTGATATAGATTTTCTTGTAGTTTGGATAATCTTTCTTAATCCGCATGATTTGGTCATAGAGACCTTGAGGATAGATAATCCAATCCCAATCGGTTTTTGGTATATGGACTGGAGATTCTCTGCGTCCCACACCCTTAATCTGGTACTTAGAGCTTCCCTTTTCACCTTTTCCGTTATGAATGATTTCCGTTTCGCCTTCGAAGTCGCGCATCCAATCACTCATATAGTAGTTGATGCCAAGGAAGTCATTGAGGTCTTTAGCTGCTTCTAAAGCCGCAAAGTCTTCATCGCGCAGATCCAGCTGACCACCATTGACCTTAAGGATATGATTCACTCCTGCCAGAGTTACATCTGAATAGTGCCCCAGATAAGTCGCATCTAGGATAAATTTGTTATGAATAATATCTTCCAACTCTGCTGCTCTGACATCTGCTGGATTTGCTGGATCGTAAGGATATTTTGTCGGCAGTGCATGAACGACACCAATTTCACCCTTGTAGCCCTTGTCCTTGTAGAGCTTAACGGCACGAGCATGGGAGACCATCATGTTGTGATGAGATTGGAAAACCTTGGCCAAGTCGTACTGGATACCCGGCGGGAATTTTCCAACTAAGTACTGGCCATCACCAATGGGGCCAATTTCATTGAAAGTCGTCCAATAGCGAACTTCTGGAAATTCTTCAAAACAGAAAGCCGCATAATCTACAAAGTGCTCAATGTTGTCCCGATTGAGGAAATCTCCATTTGAATGAAGAGCCTCTGGTGTATCGAAGTGGTGAAGGGTCACAAAAGGTTCTACATGGCGCTTGTGGCATTCTGCGAAAAGATTATGGTAAAATTCCACACCTTTCGGATTGACCTCACCATAGCCTGTCGGGAAAATCCGTGACCAAGCGATGGAAATCCGAATACCATTGACACCATACTCTTCAGCCAACTTCAGATCCACAGGGTACTTATGGTAAAAGTCGCTGGCAGGTTCTGCCGTATACCAATAGTTATCCTCTAGGTACTTATCCCAGGCAACAGGTCCTTTTCCATCTGTGTGGGTTGCTCCCTCAGCTTGATAGGCTGCTGTTGCACCACCGAAAATAAAATCTTTAGGTAAGGTTTTTGTCATCTTATTTTCCTTTCAATAACATTTGGAGAGTGGGACAGAAATCGGTAATTCGTTAGAATTCGATTTCGTCGTCCCACCTCCGCACAGTTGAGTAGGGCTATAAAAGCTGATGAAATCAGCCTAGTAGAGCCCACTCAACCACTGCGTCTTGCTCGACAATCCAAAGACAATTGAGAGGCTAGGACTTTTGTCCCAAACTCTATCAAGTTGCTTCATCTCAAATAAATAGATTTAGTTGTTAAATTGCTCCTGAACGAAGGCTAACGCCCCTTTACCATCACGGGTTAGTTTGATGTATTGGCCACCTTCTGTTTTAGCTAGTTTGATACCCAATTTATCCGTTTCCGCCTTCATGTCTTCAAAGTTGGAAGCAACTTGAGGGGCCAGGATAACCAGGTCAAACTCAGGTAACATCTCACGGTGAGCACCATAACCGCCCGCCGCTGCTTTCACAGGAACCTTGTATTCAGCTGCTGCTTTATTCAAAGCGTTAGCCAGCAATCCGCTGGTACCGCCACCTGCACAGAGCACCAGAACATTGGTCTCTTCGCTAATATTGTTTTGCGCTGGAGCTTCTTCTGCTGCGCCTCCTGCATTTGCTTTATCAAGAATAGCATCTGCTTTGGCAGTGTTGAAATTCGCTGCAACTTTTTCTTTCAATTCATCATTTGATTTTCCAGAACGTTCGTCTTCCAGAATTTGTTCATCATAAACTTTAACGAATGGATAGTAGATGATAAAGTCTACTGCAATCAAAGTTGCTGCCAAAACTACAGACAGAAGTTGGAAGTTGGTTCCAAGAATAATACCCAAAGGTCCTGGAGTCGTCCAAGGCAGGTTAGCTGTAAAGCTGTTCATACCCAGAATATCAATAAAGAATTTGAAAATCCAGACATTGGCAATTGGCGCCAAGATAAATGGAATAAAGAAGACTGGATTCAATACGATTGGAGCACCAAAGAGGATGGGCTCATTTACCCCAAAGAAAGTTGGTACGACAGACGCACGGCCGATAGCCTTATTACGTTTAGACTTACAGATCCACATGAACATGAATGGGACAATCAAGGTTGCACCTGTACCTCCCATAGTAACGATAAACATTTGTGTACCAGATGTCAAAATCTTATCTGCGTGTTGTCCTTGTTGGAGAAGCTGCAGATTGACCTCCGCATTGGCATAAGTGATGGCCGCAATCGCTGGCTCAACGATAGAAGGACCATGGATCCCCACAAACCAGAAGAAGGCAAATGCTCCAAAGATAAGGGTGATCCCTAGATAACCATCAGCAGCTGAGAAGAGCGGTGCAAAGAATTTACCAACTGACTCGGCCAAACCAGCACCGACAAAGTTCCGTGCGAGAATATCTAAGACATAAAGTGATACAACAGAAAGAGTGAAAGGAATGACGTCTTTAAAGACTTGTGAGATATTCGGCGGAACCTCGTCTGGCATCCGAATGGTCACATTATTCTTCACACAGACCTTATAGATATTGACAGTTACAAAGGCTGAAATGAAGGCTGTTAGCAGTCCTTTAGTACCCAGGAAACCAGTCGCAAAACCATTTTCTATCGGATCAGCTGCTAGCAGCAATAAACCAACAATAGCTGCCAGAAGTGTAGACATATAGTTGATTTGATTGGTTTTCTCCATGCTTCGATTGACAGAATCGGTCAAAGATTTAGCCGTTGTACCAGCTACCAAAAGAGCTAAAATCCCCATAGAGTAACCGTAAGGTTTCATCAGGAGCGCTTCAATATCTTTTGGCCACTGGAAGCCCCAGGAATTTGGCACATAGGTAATCAGGATAAAGATGGAGGAGAAAAGGATAACTGGCATCCCTGCGATAAAACCATCACGGATAGCGCGTAAGTAGATGTTACGTGATAGTTTTTCAAAGAAAGGCTTCCCTTTCTCAATAATTCCAATAAGTTTGTTCATTATTTTGCTCCTCTTTTGTATAATTCAATCATGTGTTTCATCAAATCCTTGAGCAACAGGGTTGTCATCAGGTGATCCTGACCGTGCATCATGGTCACACTGTAAGCCAAATCTTCACCCGATGCTTCTTTGGTCAGCAGGTTTGTCTGAGCGTGGTGTGCTTCAATAATGCAAGCATTAGCTTCCTCCACCAAGCTTTCTGCTCGGTCAAATTCTCCTGCTTGAGCTGCATTCAATGCTTCCAACAATTTGGAACGAGCATCACCTGCATAGGCTACGATTTCAAAACCAAGTAATGTAATTTCTTCTCTGTTCATAATAGAACCTCCTTATATTTTTTAGTTATAGTAATCGTTGAATATGTAAGACTAGATAAACTCGCTCACTATGATACAAGTCTATTCCAGTTTTCTGAGCAATAATCTCATAGAGACTGCTTCCAATTTGATAGGCTTCAGGATAAGTCAGTTTAATCTGGCTCTCCATTTCTAGCAGCGCAACATTGTCATCGCGGCTTCTATCCAAGTAATCTAAGAAATAATTGAGATGAATCATGAATCGGTCATAGAAGTTACTATTATTAGCTGTTCTTCTAATTCCTTGCTTCCTTAGCTCCTCTTCCACAGCATTTAGAATGTCTTTTCGCTTATCTAAGTGACTTTGACCTACAGGAGTGGAGTCGCCTTCTGCATTGATAAAATGATATGCAATTCTGTTCACTTCATCATCAGGAAAACTATCTAAGAGCCGATCCCGATAAATAGCCACTGCTTCTTGTGCGATTTGATAAGGAACTGGGTATTTCTCTGAAGCATCCGGTAGGTCACTAGCCTTGTAGCGGCCCTGCTGGACTGCTTGATAAGAACAGTAGATATGATCCGTCAGCGTAACGTAGATGTACTCCTGAACAGGGTAATGATACTTCTTAGAAAGAGTATCAATCACATCATAAGTCACCGTGATAAAGTCCAGCGGAACATCTTTGAGCAAAGCTACAAAGTTCTCTTTTAATTCTTCTGTCCTTAATCGGAAGATTTTTTCAATCTTGCTTTCAAGAACAACATCCCCTTTCTTCTTATTAAAAGCGATGCCACTGCCAATCAGAACAACTTCTTCCTGATGCTCATTCTTAGCTAAGGCAACATTGTTATTCATAGGATGTATGATTCGATACATAGCTCCCTCCTTATCATTTTATTGAGCTTTTGTGAAATAAAAATGACCGCAAATAAACGGAAAATAACAAGAATACTTGACTTTCCCAATTCATTTGCGGTCACGCCTAATCCAACTTAGTAACGCTCACCCTATTCAACTTATGGTTTAATTATAACATATCAAAACGACAATGTAAACCCTTACTTTTGATTTTTTTAAACATTTTCATTTATTTTTGATGATTTCAAACTAAAACCAATCATTGGCCAATCTTACAGATCAAATACCAATGATTGACTTTAGTCCAAGAAAGCTTTAGACAAGCGTATTGAACTAAAATAGCTGCTTTAAACTCTCTCTTTCCAAGAGGTAGCTGTTTTTTGAAGAACCTTGTTGAGCTCATCAATGTTTTCAAATCCTGTTGTACGGAGCCACTTACGAGCTGCCTCTTCGCCTTGCTCAATGTAGTCTTTGACACTACCAGCCCAAGTCGCACGTCCGCAGAGAACGCCGTTGAAGTTAGCACCTGACTCATGAGCGAAAACAAGTGTTTCTTGGAAGAGTTTCGCAGATACACCCGCACTCAAGTAGATGTATGGCAGGTTGGTTGCCTCATCTTGTTCCTTGAAGAAAGCAGCTGCTTCAGCTTTTGTATGCACCACTTCGCCATCGCCAAATCCTTCTACATATTTGACATTGACAGGAACTTCTACTTTCAGGACATCGATGTTAAAGCGCGGATCTGAGAAGACTTTCATCGCTCCAATGACCTTGTGTGGTTTTACTTTGGCGTATTCAGCGCTGGAAGCATCCGCAATCTTTTCATCATAAGCCAAGATTTCAAGGAAGAAAGGAATATCTTCTGCCACACACTCTGAGCCCACACGCTCGATATAAGCCTGCTTTTGTTGGTTGAGCTCGTCAGAGCTATCCACATCATAGTAAAGGAGGAATTTCACCGCATCTGCACCCTGTTCTTTGATGCGTTTTGCAGACCAAACATCCAGACAGTCTGGCAGGCGCTTGGTGCTAGACGTATCATAGCCTGTCTTTTCATAGGCCAATAGCAAGCCAGCATTCTTATCCAAAGCCTTCGTAGCAGGCAGTCCATACTCAGGATCCAGCAACATAGAAGAAGCATAAGGGGTCAGCTCTTCTGCGACCAAAACTTTCAGTTCTTCCATTTGTTCTACAGTTGGTTCTGCTTCTTGGTATTGAGCCATGAGGCGTTTCAAAGCACCGCGTTGATCAAAAGCCAAGGCAGAGATAATGCCATTCTCGTCAGAAAGTTTTTCCATGTACTTGCGTTTTTGTTCTGTTAATACCATTCTTTATACCTCTTTTACTGTGATTTGATTGTATAGGCCGTCATAGTTTTCAACGTTGACATGACCGGTCATTTTTTCTTGGGCATTGAGCATGCCAAGAACATTAGCTTTTTTGAGCAGGGAGACAGCATCTTCTTGATGGCTTAAGGCTGAAGAAATCCCTGCAACAGTTGAGTCACCAGAGCCAACTGGATTGACCACTTGGATTTTAGGAATATCTACTTTATAGAAAGTATCCCAGTGCTTGGCAAAGGCTCCATCTGCACCAAGTGATACGATAATCCACTCGATTCCCTCAAAGAGCGGTTCTGAAAGGACAGCTTTTAACTCATCCAAATCTTTTGAAACCTCGCGACCTAATAACTGAGAAAGTTCCTCATTATTAGGTTTGATGGCAGTTGGTTTGACATCTGATTTGAGCACAGCTTCCAGAGCTGCTCCAGAGCAATCCAGCACTACCTTATTGCCAGCTTGATTAGTCATTTCAATCAGCTGGATATAGTATTCTGTCGGTAGACCCGCTGGCAGACTTCCTGAAATACTGACAACATCTGCCTCAGCCATCAAAGACCGGAAGTGCTCTTGGAAATCCCTTGCCTCATCAGCTGTAATAGTCGGACCTGCTTCCAGGATTTCTGTTTGCTTGCCTTCGTGCAAGATAGCAATACAATTTCTCGTATCTCCCGAAATATTATAAAATAATGGCCGCACATCTTGATGAAGATTCTGCAAGAGAAATTCACCATTAGTCCCACCAATCAGTCCCGTCGCAGCGACATTGTCTCCAATTTCCGCCAAGACCCTGGTTACGTTGAGCCCCTTTCCCCCTGCTGTCTTACTGACTTCTGAAACACGATTAACAGTATCTATTTTCAATTCTTCTAATGGATAGGAAATATCGATAGAAGGATTCATGGTCACTGTAAGAATCATCTGGTTACCTCACTAGTCGTGGTATTCTCCACGATCCCATTTTTCAAGAAATTCTGTAAAGAAATTATCATCTGCCTGATGAGCATTGTGACTTTCAACGTGCTCAATCTTGGCAATCAGCTTTTTGTTTTCTTCGGTTGGCTTGTACTCCGCATGAATGAAAGCTTCGATGATGTCACACATGAGGAGCTCACCAGTAATTTTTCCGCCAAAGCCGATAACGTTGGCGTTGAGCTCTTCCTTAGCATAGAGAGCCGAGGTCATATCGCGCACCAGAGCTGAGCGGATGCCAGGAACTTTATTAACCGCATTGTTAATCCCGACACCAGTACCGCAAATACAGATTCCCAGATCCGCCTTGCCACTGGCCACAGCTTCCCCTACCTTTTTTCCGTAGATAGGGTAGTGGGTCCGTACATGGTCATACGTTCCGTAGTCCTGTACTTCGTAGCCTTTTGATTTCAAGAAATCCACGACCGCCATTTTTTCATTGGTAACGATATGGTCACATCCAATTGCAATTTTCATTTGATTTCTCCTTTTCTTAGCACATCTTGTTGAGCATGTCAACCCGGATTTGGTGACGGCCGCCGTCATATTTCCCATTGACAAAGCCTTTGGCAATATTCTTAGCTATCCCTTCGCCAACGATTTCAGCTCCCATTGTAATCATGCGAGAGTTGTTATGGCCGCGAGTCATGTAGGCAGAGCGTTCATCTGAAACTTCCGCCGCAACCATGCCCTTGATTTTGGTCGCTACCATGAATGGGCCAGCCCCATAAGCATCGATAACAATACCAAGATTTTCCTCTTGCTTATTCACCTCAGCTGCAACTGCAAGGGTCACATCAACAAAATCCTGACCTTCTTTCGTCACATCCACCACTTCAAAGTTTTCTCCGACGAGAAAATCCTTGACCACATCTTTCAGCTTGCTTCCAGCAGCATCTGCTCCAATAATAATTGCCATGAGCATTCTCCTTTTGATTATTTTTTAACAGATTTATGTTTATCTAAATCACTATCTGTTTTCTATAATCATAATATACTCCTTTTTAAGTTTATTGTCAACACTTTTTTGTTTATTTTAATCAAATATTTTTAAATAATGTTATAGATAAACAAAAAGCTCTTATCCAGAGCATTTTTGTCTATTCCTTATGAGATAACTTTAGTATGCACTTCTAATTCCTCATGAACTGTATCGGAAGTTTGATCAATGATAACTGCTGTAATTTCAGATAGAGGACAGATGGAAGTGAAATCTTCCTTATCAATCTTAGAAGAATCAATCAACAAATATGTCTCCGTCGAGCGCTCTAAGGCCAGCTTTTGGGTGTAGGCCTCTTCAAAGGAAGAGATCATGATTTGTCCACCTTTAATGCCGTTACAGCTGAAGAACATCTTAGTAAAATACATGCGCTCCATGATAGCGTTGGTCATCTCTCCTACAAAGGCTTGACTAGTCTCCCGCATTTCCCCTCCAAGAAGAAAAACTTTAAAGGTATCTGACTTTTTCTTGAGCAGGTCATTAAAGATAGGCAGGCAGTTGGTAATCACGCGCAGATTTTGATTGCTTATTTGCTCGGACAGCACTTCTACAGAAGTCCCTGGACCAAGGAAAATGGTGTCCCCATCCTCAATCAGCTGCACAGCCTTTTTAGCAACGGCTCGCTTAGCTTCAATATTCTTGAAGAGTTTCTCTTCGTGAGGAATTTCGTGATATTGTTGGGCTTTATTACTTTTAGCTCCACCAAAAATACGAGTCAATTTCCCTTGATTTTCTAGCTCTGTCAAATCACGTCGAACAGTCATGTCAGAGACTTTCAGGCTTTCCACAATTTGAGCAACTGTAATCGTTCCAAGTCTATCTACCAGCTTAACCAATTCGTCTAATCGTTCAATCTTATTCATTTTCGACTCCTCCATCTCCCGTTTTCTTCATTATAACTCTTTTCTTTTTTATTTTCCACAGTTTTTGTTTGTTTTAAACAAAAAACTTTGGATTTTACATAAAAAATGAGCAAGCATGCTCGCTCTTCTTGCTCTGGTAGCTAATAAACTGATGCCTACTTTAGATAAAACTACTTAAAATCCCCTGATTCTGCACCACTAGGTAGATACCTAGTAAAATGAGCAAAAAAATAGAAGCAACTTAATCAGTCCTTTGACAAAGCGGATTGCCACAAGAATCATCATCGAACCGACCAGCCATATAAAGGCTGAAGTCTTAAAGAAGCCTTGAACAGCTTGACTGCTTTCGCCGAAAAATGCCTGAAGCGGCACTGGAATATGATTTTGCCAAACATCGGTCAGACCGATTTGATTGGCAATCTCTATCCCACTTTTCCAAAGCCAGGCAAAAATTCCTGAATTAAAGATAAAAAGGGAGACTTGCTCCTGAAAGCGTCTAATAAAATAGAAAATAGTTTTTAACATGATACTACGATTGATACAGTTCTCTTACAGCTTGAACATCTACTGGCTGGATACTGTAAAAAGAACCAGCCGACTGCATCACAGAATCCTCCTCGTTATGATCTAAGCCGATAGCATGACCCAATTCGTGCGCTGCTGTATTTACGATACGTTCGTGTGAATAGCCATAGCGGTCATTGAGTAAGTAGTAAGCATTCAAACGGACGGTAACCTTTGTAAAGCGCTGAGTGAGTAGATTAGTCTGAGACTCTGCTTCACCAGCTGCTGGCACATTTCCATCGTTCATTTCAGTTGCAATAATATCTGCCGAATCCTTATCTTCAGTGAGGGTAAAGGTAAAGGCCCCTGTCTGATTCCAAGAATCAATAGCTTCTTGATAAGCAGACCGAAAGGTTTCATTTTGTGTATCAATGTAAATGCTGGCGCTCGCCTGCTCCCAACGACTGCCTGTAGCGATATGCTCATCTGTCATTTGGTCGGTTTGCTGACTGTAGCTGCCAAATTCTGTTGTAAACCCTTGGCCATTGAAAAGTTGCTCCATTCGCACTACCGCAGCCTGAACTGCTTGGGACAAACCAGCTGGCCCACTATCTGTCGAAGTCGTAAAATAAAAAACACCAACGATTACTACGAAACTAAGAACTGCGGACCAAATCAAGCTCCAGACCAGCCGCCAAATAAAACGAAATAAGAAACAAATACAATTAAAAATAAATCTCATAGCAACCTCCACTTCTCGGATTGTAAGAGAAGATAGATTCTATCAATACTGTCTTAAACAAAACTAAAAAGCTCTCTTTTCTATAACTATAAAAGAAAATGACTACAAATCTGCAACCATTCCTTTTCATTCTAATTAAATTTTAAGAACCTGTAGTCAGACTGACCCGACCGCTGCTATAGTCTAGCTGAATCCCTTTTTGCACATTGGGAACGAAGACATTGAATTCCAAACTTCCATCACTGGACTTAGCCTCTAAATGCGAGCCAGATGGTACAAGATCATTGTCCGAGGTATAGATCAAAGTGACACGATAACGCACCCGCTTATTCTGATCCAAGGCACGACGAATCTGGCTTTCATAATAATTCTGGCCCGTCGAGCTGTCTTTATTAGCCTGATTGGCCCAGGCTGTTTGGACTGCAATATTGGCTGGATTGCTAGTGGAAGCATCAAAGCCCTTTAAACCACCGACCAAAGAGTAAGCCAAGAGATGCCCGCGATCCACCGCATGATGATAATCACCCGATAGATGTTTGACTTGGTGCCAACCAGCAGGAACCCAAGAAGTAGAGCCATTTCCCGTTTCTTCCCGTGATTTATACTGGCGTGTTGATTTGGTAAGCAAGGCATTGGCTACTGTGGGAACAGTATGCCCCTGAACAATCTTCGTTTTATTATCCGCATAAGGCAAACTAGAAACTTTGGCATTCAAGTTTGTTTGATTTCTATTGATGACGAAAGCCCCTGCCCCATTCCACTCGATTTTTCCTCCAAGTTGAGAGCGCACTGAGTCTGTGAGAACACTTTCTGACAGAGCTTGGTCAGGTGTGCTAGTCTCCTTATTTTGGCTGACGACTGCAGGTGTGTTTAGCGCTGGTGTTTGATTGCCATTTCCAAAAAAGTAGGCTCCCAGCGACAAGCTCAGTGCAACCAGAAGCCCTGCCACAGTCTGCACAGATTTATTACTTTTTCTTAGGATTTTCTTTCTTTTTGGCATAATTCCTTATCCATTTAAAAGGACTGTGCTAGGATAATTGCACAGTCGGGATGCTATGTCATACTCTTGGAAAATCACTGACCCGTAAATTTGGAAATAATAGTGTCCCAAGTTTTTGGCGATAAAATAGACCAAGGATTGTCTCCATTTCCAATCACACCATAACCGATGACCAGACCAAGACAAAAAATGATAAAAGCAAGTAGCAGAACCAAGGCAACAATTCCGAGCTGTTTACCTAAATATTTTAAATTTTCACTCATCGTCTTCTTCCTTTACACGTTTGATATTTGCACCAAGAGCTGCCAGCTTTTCGTGAAATTTATAGTAACCGCGGTCCAAATGGACTAACTTGCTAACTTTTGTTTCTCCATCAGCAATCAATCCCATCAAAATCAAGGTTGCACTGGCCCGAAGGTCTGTTGACATTACTTCGGCTCCTTGCAGGCTGCCACCACCCCAAATCCGGGCTGTGTCCCGCATAATGTCGGAGTGAAGCCCCATCCGCCGCATCTCTTCTAAATGCTGGAAACGATTCTCAAAGACCGTTTCAACCATGACGGATTCTCCTTGGGCTATCGCCATCAAGGCAGTAAACTGAGCCTGCATGTCCGTCGGGAAACCTGGATAAGGCAAAGTTTTGACCGAAACAGCTTTTAACTTTGAAACATCCGAGCGGATGCGAATTCCTGCATCTTCTTCGGTCACTTCTACTCCCATTTCCTGCATTTTTGATAAAAGCGGACGGTTGTGCTCCCAGATAGCGTCCTCAATCAGCAAATCACCGCCTGTCATGGCAGCACCCACCATAAAGGTCCCAGCTTCAATGCGGTCTTGGACTACATTATGCTCAGCTCCATGGAGTTTTTCCACACCGATGATTGTTATATTCTCCGTTCCTGCTCCTCTGACTCTAGCGCCCATTTTATTTAACAAAAGGGCTAAATCAACAATTTCAGGCTCTCGAGCAGCATTTTCGATAACAGTTGTGCCTTTAGCCAAAGTCGCAGCCATCATAATATTCTGCGTTGCGCCAACACTTGGGAAGTCCATATAGATATGCGCTCCCTTTAAGCGGTCTGCTTTGGCCTCAATGTAGCCCGCAGACTGTGTAATCTGAGCGCCCATTGCCTCCAAGCCCTTCAAATGAAGATCAATCGGACGGCTTCCAATCGTACAACCACCCGGCATGGATACTTTAGCATGCCCATTTCGAGCAAGAATCGGCCCTAATACAACAATTGAAGCCCGCATTTTGCTGACATATTTATAGGGAGCTTCCTCAGACAAAGGCTGAGTTGCATCCACTACTACAGTGTTTTCGTCTCGGTTAAAATTCACCTGCGTATTCAAGCCTCGAACAACATTGTTCATGGTAAAAACATCCGAAAGGACTGGAACATTTTTGAGTGTCGTTTTTCCTTCACTGACCAATACCGTTGCAGCTAACAGCGGCAGCACCGCATTTTTAGCTCCCTCAATCTTGACTGTTCCAACCAGACGATTATTTCCACCCTGAATAATAATTTTTTCCATACTAACTAGCTACTCCAAACATTAAAAATTCATCCCTACTATCATACCATAAAATCAAAAATCTGACCTTACAAAGTACCGTTAAAGATTGCCCGACTCATATCATAGATGCCAATAAAAAATAGACTGGCCATGTAGCCCAAGGCAATACTCAACAATAATATCAAAAAACGAATTTTGAGAGCATTATCAGCATTTACTTTTAGAAATCTTTCCCAACTTACTACAGTAGACAGAAGATGAAAAGCAAAGAAAATAAAGAGCAGGTGACTGCATAATCGAAATATTAATTCTATCATAGTTTTTATTATACCATAAGAGCAGTAATTCCTAGCGGAAAGAAACGTAAGCCAACAAAAAAAGAATGGCATTTCCATTCTTTTTTTGCTTATTACATTCTTGTTCCAACGTTAATCCGGTTGATGGCACGCTGAAGGGCAATTTTAGCACGGCGCTCTTGGTCAATCAGATGCTTGTCTTGAGCTTCTTCGATCTCTTTCTCAGCACGCAGTTTGGCCCGCTCGGCACGGCTAATATCAATATCACGCGCACGTTCTGCTGAGTCTGCGATAATGGTAATCACATTGTCAGCTATCTCTACAATACCACCGTTGACCGCAATCCAATCAATATGCTTATCATCATCGACCCGGCGCACCTTGACCTGATCCACTTCCAAAACAGCGATTGTATTGATATGACGAGGCAAAATCCCCATTTCTCCGTCAATCGTTTTTACGGAAACAAATGCAGCACGGTGGTCATAGACAAGACCATCCGGTGTAACGATTTGTACTGTCATTTGAGCCATCATTCACCTCTTAGAATCCCATTTTTTCAGCTTTAGCAATGACATCCTCAATTGAACCGACACCGCGGAAGGCATCTTCTGGTAACTTATCATACTTTCCTTCGAGGATTTCTTTAAAGCCACGAACCGTCTCAGCTACAGGCACATAAGATCCCGGCTGACCAGTAAATTGCTCAGCAACGTTGAAGTTTTGAGAAAGGAAGAATTGAATCCGACGCGCACGCGCAACCAAGGTCTTTTCTTCATCTGACAATTCGTCCATACCTAGGATTGCAATGATATCCTGCAATTCATGATAACGTTGCAATACGCGTTTAACTTCAGCAGCCACCGCATAGTGCTCTTCACCAACAATCTCAGGAGAAAGAGCCCGAGAGCTTGAAGCGAGAGGATCCACGGCTGGATAAATCCCCAATTGAACCAATTTACGTTCCAAGTTGGTTGTAGAATCCAAGTGGGCAAAAGCCGTCGCTGGCGCTGGGTCAGTATAGTCATCGGCTGGCACGTAGATGGCCTGGATAGAAGTTACAGACCCCTTCTTGGTTGAGGTAATCCGTTCCTGCAATTGTCCCATTTCTGTCGCAAGTGTTGGTTGGTAACCAACGGCTGACGGCATCCGACCCAAGAGCGCAGAAACTTCCGAACCTGCTTGCGTGAAACGGAAAATGTTGTCAATGAAGAGCAAGACATCTTGACCTTCCACATCACGGAAATATTCTGCAATCGTCAAGCCAGTCAAAGCAACACGCATACGTGCCCCTGGTGGCTCATTCATCTGACCGAAGACCATGGCTGTCTTTTCGATAACGCCAGACTCCTTCATTTCCCAGTAAAGGTCATTCCCTTCACGCGTCCGTTCTCCAACACCGGTAAATACAGAAATCCCACCGTGTTCTTGGGCAATGTTGTGAATCAATTCCTGAATCAGGACGGTCTTACCAACTCCGGCACCACCGAAGAGTCCGACTTTACCACCTTTCAGATAAGGTGCTAAAAGGTCGATAACCTTGATACCTGTTTCTAAGATCTCTGATGAAGTAGACAACTCATCAAAGGTTGGAGCTTTTTTATGGATTGGCTGGCGCTCTGCATCATCCGCAAAAGGAGCATCCAAGTCAATGGTATCTCCCAAAACGTTAAAGACGCGACCAAGTGTTTCTTTTCCGACTGGTACAGAAATTGGACGGCCAGTATCTAGCACTTCCATGCCACGAGTCAAGCCATCGGTTGATTCCATGGCAATGGTTCGAACCACTCCATCACCAAGCTCAAGAGCTACTTCAAGGACGATTTTTGATTTTTTTTCGTCATTTTTATAGACTACAAGTGCATTATTGATCTCAGGTAGCTTGTCCCCAGCTGCAAACGCTACGTCTACAACTGGTCCGATAACCTGAGTAATTTTGCCTGAGCTCATTCTTTTCTCCTCTTTATAATATTTATTTTCTGTGACACTATTCCAGTGCACTTGCACCCGCCACAATTTCAGTAATTTCCTGCGTGATAGCTGCTTGTCTAGCACGGTTATACTGAATGGTCAAATCATTGATCACTTTTTTGGCGTTATCCGTTGCAGTCTGCATGGCCGTCATACCGGCTGCATTTTCAGCAGTCTTGGCATCAATAATGGCTCCGTAAATCATACTTTCAGCAAACTGAGGCAAGAGCTGATCTAAAATCGCATTTCGACTGGATTCTAGTTCTAGATTGAGGATATAATTCTCATCCGCTTCACTAGGATCCAAATCGACGATTGGCAACATCTGCTCTACCCGCATCTGACTGGTCAGACTGTTGACATGGTGGTTATAACAAACATAAAGTTCATCGAAAAGTTCATTCTGATACATTTCAATCGTTTTGGAAATGATTTTCCGAACTTCATCAAAACTCGGCTGATTGGGTAAACCGCGCAACTCATAAATCGGCTGAATTCCACGTGCACGGAAGAAATCAGCTCCCATACCTCCAATAGAAATAATAACATAATCCCCATTTTCATGGTATTCTGCAATTAACTCCATCATTGATTTGAGGATGGTTGCGTTATAGCCACCGACCAAACCGCGATCTGACGTAATGACGATATAAGCCGTTTTCTGAACCGGTCTGTTCTTGAGCAGAGGATGATGACTAACATTTTCTGCCTCATGACCATGCAAAAGGTCGGTCAAGAGTTTCCGAACCTTAGAAGCATAGACCTGAAAATTTTTAGCTGCTTCTTCGGATTTCCCCAACTTAGATGCAGAAACCATCTGCATAGCATTGGTGATTTGACTGGTGTTTTTTGTGGATGCAATTTTATTTTTGATATCATTTAATGAAACTGCCATCTGACACCTCTATTCTTATTTGAAGTTAGACTGATTGATAAATTCAGTAATAGCGGCGTCCAGCACTTCTTCACTCGGCAAATCTTTCGTCTGACGAATGGTTTCATAAATGTCTTCATGATGAGCATCAAAGTAAGTGAAGATCTCATCTTCAAACCGAAGAATCTCATCCACTGGCACAGTATCCAAGAAACCGTGAGTCAGTGCATACAGGATGATAACTTGCTTTTCAACTGGCAGCGGCTCATGAACTGGCTGTTTCAATACTTCTACCGTACGGCGGCCGCGATTGAGTTTAGCCTGAGTTGCTGCATCTAAGTCGCTACCGAACTTGGTAAAGGCTTCCAGCTCACGATAAGAAGCAAGGTCGATACGCAGGGTTCCTGCAACCTTCTTCATAGCCTTGATTTGTGCAGAACCACCTACCCGTGATACAGAAGAACCCGCATCAATGGCTGGCCGGATACCTGCATTAAAGAGGCTATCACTGAGGAAAATCTGACCGTCTGTAATAGAAATCACATTGGTCGCGATATAGGCTGAGATATCTCCTGCCTGCGTTTCAATGAATGGCAAGGCAGTAATTGAACCACCACCCAGCTCATCAGAAACCTTAGCTGAACGCTCCAAGAGACGGCTATGCAGATAAAAGACATCCCCCGGGAAGGCTTCACGACCTGGCGGACGGCGAAGCAAGAGAGAAAGTTCACGGTAAGCCACCGCTTGTTTAGACAAATCATCATAAACGATGAGGACATGTTTGCCATTGTACATAAACTCTTCTGCCATCGCTACACCGGCATAAGGTGCCAAGAAAAGCAAAGGAGAAGGCTGAGAAGCAGAGGCTGTTACCACGATGGTATAGTCTAAGGCCCCATACTGGCGGAGGGTCTCAACCTGCGTCCGAACAGTAGATTCCTTTTGACCGATGGCAACATAGATACAGATCATATCTTGCCCTTTTTGGTTGAGGATAGCATCGATGGCAATACTAGTCTTACCAGTCTGACGGTCACCGATAATCAACTCCCGCTGACCGCGACCGATTGGTACCAGTGCATCAATGGCTTTCAATCCTGTTTGCAGAGGCTCAGAAACGGATTTCCGCTGCATAACCCCTGGAGCTGGCGCTTCAACAGGACGTGTTTTATCCGTAACAATCTCACCCAATCCGTCAACAGGACGACCGAGCGGATCCACGACACGACCAATCAATGCATTTCCAACAGGGACCTCCATGATTTTACCGGTCCGACGAATCGTATCGCCCTCACGAATATCTGTAAAGTCACCCAAGATGATGATCCCAATGTCAGTTGACTCCAAGTTTTGAGCCATACCGTAAGAGCCGTTTTCAAAAATCAAGAGCTCCCCGCTCATGGCATTATCAAGACCGTGGGCACGAGCGATTCCATCACCAATGTAAGTGACGACCCCAGTTTCTGTGACGTCAAAATTTGGCTGGAAATTTTCAATTTGTTGCTTAATTAAAGCGCTGATTTCTTGTGCGTTAATCGCCAAAATTCACACCACTTTCTATTTCAAATTTTCTTTTACGAGTTGTAATTGACGTTTTATACTTGCATCAATTGTCTTATTATTGGCTGAGATGACAAAGCCACCAATCAAATCGGCATCCAATTCTTGCTTGAGAGCGCGAACCTTAAGGCCCATTTTTTGCTCAATAATTGGCTTCAATCTTTCTTTTTGGCTTTCTGTCAATGCTTGAACAGATTTGACTGTCACTTCAAATTCATTGCTTTTCTTCTCAATCTGGTGCTGAATTTCTACCAACATATCGTAGAATAAAGCTGCTCGATGATTGATAATAACGACTTTGATAAAGTTATCAATCAGCTGTGAATCTGAGTTTTGGAAAAGTCGAAGAGCCTTCTCCTTCTCTCCCTCATCAACGCCAATATGTGATAAAAAGTCAGCAAGATTTGTTTCCTCAAACACGGCCCTAATTTGGCTTAGTTTTTCAAAAACATCTTGTTGCTGAGCTTTTTCAAATACTAATTGAACAAAAGGCAAGGTATATTTTTCAATTACCGCATAGTGCTTTTTGTCCATTAAGCATCTCCTAATTTATCAATATAACGATCAATGAGCTCACTGTGTGCTTTTGTATCAAGCTGCTGGCTCAAGATCTTACTTGCAAGACTTACTGTTAGGTCAGCCACATCGTCTTTAATGCTATTCAAGGCTTCTGCCTTGCTTTGAGCAATTTCCTGATTGGCTTTTGCTTTCAAACGTCCAGCTTCTTCAGCTGCATCCGCTAAAATTCCAGCCTTATTTTTTTCAGCTGTTTCCTTAGCATGTTCGATAATCGTCGTTGCTTCCTGACGACTTCCTGCTAATTCATTCTCACGTTTTTGCGCAAGTTCCTCAGCCTTTTTACGGGCTGACTCAGCCCCGTCAATATCATCCGTAATCTTTTTAGAACGTTCTTCTAAGATACTGGTAATATTGCCCCAGGCAAACTTCTTTACTAAAAAAATTAATAAAAGGAAGGAACCAGCGATGAGAATAAAGTCACCAATAATGGCACCGATAGTTACGTGCATTCCTTTTCTTCCTTTCTACTTACTATTCTTCACCGTTTATTTTCTTACCGATATACATCGAAGACAGCATGGTAAAGACATAGGCCTGGATACATGAAATAAATATCGAGAAGGCTGTCCATAACATACTACCTAGGAAAGCAGCTGGATACCAATAAAATGCTTGTTGTGACAAGGTAAGCAACAAGCCAGCCAAAACTTCCCCTGCAAAGATATTTCCGAAAATCCGCAGAGCTAAGGAGGCAAAATTGGTAAATTCTTCCAAGATATTCATTGGAGTCATAAATCCAGGTGTTGCAAAAGCTTTTAAGTAATCTTTAAAACCACGACGACGGATTCCTTCCACATGACTAATCAGCGTAATGATAAAGGACAAGGCTAGGTCATAGCCCAAATTTGCCGTCGGTGAGGTCCAGAGATTGTAGCCATTGGTGGTTTGAATTTTAGCCATCAAACCGATATTATTGGCAACTGCAATAAAGAGAAACAAGGCAAACATAAACAAAGAATAATCCTTGATATAATGTTCCCCAATATTTTCTTTGGTAAAGCCAATGACAAAATCATAGACGTATTCTAGTAAGTTTTGCTTTCCTTTTGGTCGGATGGACATTTTTCTACTGCCCCAGTAGATAAAGCCAAAGACCATCAAAACGGTCACAAGTGACATAGCAAGTAGGGTCAAATCAAAGGATATTGGGCCTAGCTGAATAGTCGGATTAAGACTCTCTTCCAAGGTTTGACACCCCCTTTTCTAAAATAGAAAAAACTATTTGATAATGAAAGACATAACCAAGGTAACGAAGAAAGTACCTTCAACAAAGGCGACACCCATGATGAGCAAGCTTCTTAATTGATCAACCATTTCTGGCTGACGTGAAGCTGCTTTAAACAGATTACTCATAATCAAACCTTCAGCTAATGAGACGCCAAAGCAGGCAATACAAAGTCCTAAAAATGTTAAATTCATGATGAATTCTCCTTTTATATTTTTTAAATGTACCCCATTAGTTTACTCCTAATAAAGGTAATAGTCAATTGTTTTTTGATATTGTAAGCGTTTTTTAGGCTTTTCTTTTTAATCCATGAAAGCCCTTAGCTCAACTGGCTTTTACTGAACGACATCCCCTTGTCAAATTCCTATTTCCAGAACCCAACAAAAAAAGAGCATAGGATTTCCAGTTAAATAATTGCTGATTCTAAACAGCAATCAGACCTATTATACTGCTGTCTGCGACATCCTGATTAAAGGTAGCTATATTTTCAACCGCATCAGCCAAGCTCTTTTGGACATTGTCACTTGTTTATTGAAACTGACTCCCAAATGCTCAAAATCAATTATTCGGCCTGCCCCTCTGACAGTTCTATCTTTATCTACAATATCTTCAACATCATCTCACTAATAAAGCTTTATTTGGATAAGCTCATTCTTATATTTTATAAAGATATACTATCTTTATTATTAATTTCTATTTTACCATATTTAAGAGAGAATTTCTAGACAATGCCAAGAGTAGGTATGACAAACGTACACAATGCCTAGAGTAGGTATGACAAACGCATAAAAAAGGCTCTATAATTTCTGTAGTGGGTAAATCCACCGCAGGGATTATGGAGCCTATTTTGTTGTAGAAAAAAAGTCCCATAAGACCTATAATGAAAAGCAACGAAACCATCATTAGAAAGAATCTTATG
>NZ_CABPTS010000018.1:0-43627 GCF_902460385.1 Streptococcus sp. Marseille-P7376 | reverse complement strand
CACTACTAATCTTAGTATGTTTTAGTTTGACTTTAATTCATTTGTTGTTGTAGTAATCAATGTAGTCTATAATGGCTTTTTTAAAGTCTTATAATGACCTAAATTCATGTTCAAAGCCATAAAACATTTCGGATTTCAACATGCCCAAGAAGGATTCCATCATGCTATTATCCGGACTGTTCCCCTTTCGTGACATAGATGGCTGAATTCCCTTGTTCTCTAAAAATTGATGATAAGAAGCGTGTTGGTACTGCCAAACCTGGTCACTATGAAGAATCGTATTCTCATAATATTCAGCGGTGAAGGCCTGTTCTAACATGGTTTCCACTTGTTCCAAATTCGGTGAACGAGAAAGATTATAAGCGATAATTTCGCTGTTTAAACCATCTAAAATGGGCGATAAATACAATTTTTGACTGCTGCTTGGAATGGCAAACTCTGTCACATCCGTATAGCATTTTCCATCGGTTTAGAGGCTTCAAACTGACGCTGAACGGCATTCTCCGCTCTTAGATATTCATTTTCTGCTTGAAGGCGCTCTAGTTCTGTCATTTCTTCAGGTTTTTCTTTGGTTTACGTCCCATTTTAGGCGGCCTCCCTCTTGGTTTCTCAACAATCGTATACCCATTCTTCTTGTATTGTGCCAGCCAATTTGGAAGCATTCCACGATTTGGTAGAGCATAATCCAGAGACACACTTAATTGCGAACGACCTGCAATTAAAACTTCATCAATTATTTTTTTCTTTCATTTTGGAGGATAATAACTATTCTTCCTTTTTTTGACATGTTCTATTCCATAGCGGTCAATCAATCTGATTAAGTACTGAAGATTAGAAATAGTTACCTCATCTCTTTTTTAAAGTTGCTTGAAGCTGAGACCTTGTTTTCTGAGACGATAGATTTGGATTTTGTCCTCATAAGTTAATTTCATATGAAAACACCCCAAAAGTTAGCTTTTTCGTGTCTAACTTTTGGGGTGCAGTTCATAAAATTCTCAGTCTTTTTACATCTTTCTCAATCGCTCTACCCGCTCTGAAATAGGAGGGTGCGTATAGAAAAGTTTCTTTAGCCCGCCTTCTTTTTGGGGGTCATTGATGTAGAGCGCCGCACTGGCATTATCGACGTCATGTTCCATAGGCTGACTATGCTCCAGTTTCAGCAGAGCATTGATCATCCCTTGGGGATTGCGAGTCAACTCCACACTAGAAGCATCCGCCAGAAATTCCCGTTGACGGGAAATGGCCAATTGCACCAAGGTAGCTGCCAAAGGTGCCAGAATGATGGCAATCAGTGATACGATAAGGAGAATAATTCCTATTCCGCTATCGTTATCTCGATCATTACTACTGCGCCGTCCGCCACCAAACCACATCATCCGGCCAGCTAGGCTAGACAGCATAGTGATGGCACTAGCCAGAGCCACCGCAATCGTTGAAATGCGGATATCATAATTTCGAATGTGACTGACCTCATGGCCCATGACACCTTCAAGCTCCTCTCGGTTCATGATAGCAAGCAAGCCTGTTGTCGCAGCAACCGCTGCATTCTCAGGCTTTGATCCAGTCGCAAAAGCATTGGGCGACGCATCTTCTACAATATAGACCCGAGGCATGGGAATCTGCGCCACCATAGCCATATCCTGCACAACATGATAAAGCTCAGGGGCTTCCTGTTCGGAAACTTCCCTTGCACCATTCATAGCCATGACCACCTCTGTAGACTGAAAAATCATACTGATAGCATAAATGCCACCAATGATAAAGGCAAGGATCAGGCCACCAAAGGCAGAATCTAGCCAAAGATAGCCGACAGCCGCCCCGATGAGGGCCAGGAGACCAAAGAAGGCGATAAGGAGGAACCAAGTCCTCCTTTTATTGCTGGCAATTTGATCAAATAGCATCTTAGTCACCTAGCCCAGTACTGCCAAAATCAACTTTTGGGACAGCCTTTTCCTCTTCTGGTGTCTGTAAGAAAGCCGCAGCTTTAAAACCAAACATACCTGCAATAATGTTGCTCGGGAAGGTTTCCAGTTTCACATTGTAGTTGCTGGTAACTGAATTATAAAGCTGACGAGAATAAGCGATTTTATTTTCTGTATTCGTTAGCTCTTCCTGTAACTTCAGATAGTTGGTGTTGGCTTTCAGATCTGGATAGCTTTCAGCTACTGCAAAGATTCCAGAAATCTGGCGAGAAAGGGCATCGCTGGCTTGCATGGCTTGGGCTGGTGAAGTGGCTGAAGCTACTTGGTTGCGCAGCTGGGTCACCTTTTCCAAGGTTGCCTGCTCGTATTTGCCATAACCTTTGACCGTTTCCAAAAGGTTGGGAATCAGGTCATTACGGCGTTTGAGCTGCACATCAATCTGACTCCAGGCTTCCTGAGTCTGCATACGGCTTTTGACCAGTGTATTGTAAGCGCCAATGACAAAGAAAGCCAAAAATACGACAACGATAAGAATAATAATAAAAGTCATGATATACTCCTTCAATTTGGATTAGACTTATTATATCAAAAAATAGTGAGACTGTCTTTATTCTTGACAGGGATTTGAAAAAGATGTATCATAAAATCAGAAAAACCGACCGTCGGTCGAATAAAATTTTACCAACAAAAAGGAAGGTATCATGGCTAATAAAAAAGAATTTATCTTAGACACAGCAGAAAAACTGTTTGTCGAACAGGGATTTGATCAAACCTCAATTGCTCAAATCTTAGATGCAACCCAGATTGCACGCGGAACCCTTTATTACTACTTCACATCAAAAGAGGAAATCATGGATGCTATTATCGAGCGCTGGATTAGCCGTGCTTTTGAGCAGATGTACACCTGGGTGGAAAGGAAAGAACTTTCAATTCTCGAACGATTAATGGGTGCCCTAGCTGCCTTAAATATGAAAGAAGAGGGACAAGAGATTTTGGACCACTTACATGCCCCCCAAAATGCTCTCTTGCATGAAAAAACAAATCAAATCTTATTGAGTAAGGCACCTGAAATTCTCTCTCCCCTTCTGCAAGAAGCGATTCAAGCAGGTGAAATGCAAACTGCCTACCCTTACGAAAGTATCGAAATGATGTTGACTTATTCCTTACAAATTTTTAATACATCTTTCCAGACCTTAAATAGACAGGAACAAGAGCAAAAAGTTCAGGCTTTTATCTACTTGCTAGAAAAAATTTTTCAGACAAAAGAGGGATATTTCAGCCCTTTGACACAGTTAATCCACTAAAGGAGTTTGCTTATGAAAAACACTGGCTTTAAAATCTATCTTCTGATATGGCTGGGAACCTTTATTTCTGAAATTGGAACAGGCATGACATCTTTTGCCTTGGGGATTTATATCTACCAGCTGACTAGCCAGGCCTCTTCTTCTGCCTTGGTGACCCTTTGGGCTTTTTTGCCAGGGCTTTTAATGACTCCTTGGGCCGGAATTCTAGCAGATCGTTATGACCGTCGCCTCCTGATGGCTTTGGGGGATGGGCTATCTGGTCTGGGAGTGCTCTGGATTTACTTTAGTTTACAAGCTAGCCAGCCTTCCATACCGCTCATTTGTTTGGGTGCTGCTCTCAGCTCTGTCTTTTCAGCTTTAGTTAGCCCAGCTTTTCGGGCTACGATTTCTGACCTAGTGTCTGAGGATCAAATTTCCAAAGCTACTGGACTATCACAGATTAACGGGATTGCCCGTTATCTCATTTCTCCTACCCTTGCTGGGCTCATTCTGGCTCACGGCCATATTGGTCAGATCCTCTTAATTGATTTTTCAACAATTTTTGTGACTGTCATTTGCAGTCTAGTCGCTCGTCGTCATATCAAAAATTCATTTAAGGGTGCATCTCATTCTTTCTGGAGGGGATTCAAACGAGGATTTCAAATCATCCATGAAAAAAAGGGAATTTGGCTCTTAGTTCTGCTAGGAACAGCTTTTTCCTTCTTTCTAGGTACCGTTGAAATCTTGCTTTCTCCTATGATTTTAGGTTTTGCTTCCAGCCAAGAAGTCGGTTGGATCATGGCTATTTCCAGCAGTGGCATACTCTTTGGCGGACTTTTCTTAAGCACCTTTGCTATAAAGAATCATTTTCACTTAATCCTCAGCCTTTCATTGGGATTGCTGGGTATCTTTATGGCTGGGATGGGAAGTAAAGAAAACTTAATCTGGATTTGCTCTTTTGGTTTTCTCCTATTTTCTTCTCTTCCTTTTGCCAATACGGCCATTGATTATTTAATTCGCTTGAATATCGATAAGAGGGAACAAGGGAAAGCTTGGGGAACAATCAGTATCATCTCCCAGTTTGGCTATGTTATTGCTTATGCAAGCATGGGCTGGGTAGCAGATACCTTTTTCAAACCGCTCCTACTCCCTAAAGGGGCATTAGCTTCTTCTATCGGCTCTATCATCGGAGTAGGAAGCAGTCGTGGGTATGGTCTCCTTCTTATCCTAGCAGGAATTTGTATCAGTTTTAGTGCTCTTCTTCTCTACCGCCAATCTGCAATAAAGGAGCTCGAACATCTTCCTCAGATTAGTCAAAAATGATATAAAAGCCAATAAAATCAGCTTCCTCGTCATTTTCCCTTTCTATTTTTTAGCATGACCTCGCATATTTCTACGACTCAGCTCAGTAGCGATTGGCTGACTTCTGGCGAATAGCTCGTGCAAACGGCTAAAAATCCCGCACTTGCTTACAATACCTAGCGGCTCTATTGATAGAGACAGACTCTCATGAACCAGCCCAAATTATTTTCACTGACGAGCCGACAGGGGCTCTCAACTCTCAGCCTGGGAAGCAAACTATAGAGCTCATGCAGCGCTTCCATCAGAAGGGCGCAAGCATTTTTCTGGTGACACACGATGCCAGCCTTACCATCTATACAGACAAGGTGTTGCTTATTTTAGATGGCAAGTTAAAATAGAAGTTCTGTTTGACCCAGTCACTAGTCAAGCTGAGCATCACCAGCTAATCTTAGCGGAGCTAAATCAGATTGGCACATAGAAAAAGAGGCCCTTTGGCAACAATGCCAGGGTCTCCTTTTTATGATATAATAGGATGAATACTGATAGACAAGGATGAAACTATGACACCGCAAGAATTTTACCGGCTCTTGGCTCAAGAGGGCGTTGAGCTGACTGACCGCCAGAAAGACCAGTTTGAGCGTTATTTTGAGCTTTTGGTCGAATGGAATGAAAAAATCAATCTGACAGCTATCACGGAGAAAAACGAAGTCTATCTCAAGCATTTCTATGATTCAATCGCACCCGTTTTGCAAGGCCTGATTGACAATCAAGACCTTAAGCTGCTGGACATTGGAGCTGGAGCTGGCTTTCCTAGCCTCCCCATGAAAATCATCTATCCTCAGCTGGATGTGACCATCATCGACTCGCTCAACAAACGAATCAACTTCCTCAAGCTGCTGGCAGAGGAGCTGGGACTGGACAAGGTTCACTTCTACCACGGCCGTGCGGAAGACTTTGCTCAGGATAAAGCTTTTCGAGCGCAATTTGACCTAGTTACTGCCCGTGCAGTCGCTCGGATGCAGGTTCTGTCTGAGTTGACCATTCCCTACCTCAAGGTTGGGGGCAAGCTGCTGGCCCTCAAGGCTTCCAATGCCCCAGAAGAACTGGAAGAAGCCAAAAATGCCTTGAGTCTGCTTTTTAGCAAGGTTCAAGACAACCTCAGCTATGCCCTACCAAACGGGGACCCCCGCTTTATCACAGTGGTTGAGAAGAAGAAAGAAACGCCTAATAAATACCCCCGCAAAGCCGGTATGCCAAATAAGAGACCGCTATAAATCAAAATCAGGCCCCTCATTGCCTGATTTTTTTGCGATTAAAAGCTTCTATAGGCAATCATTCATTCACAAATGCAACCTCTCGTCTCCTTATCTCCAAGGATTATAGAAACGACTCTGATTGACTAAGAAAAGACCGAGGCCAATACCTAATAAGAGCACTGACAAGAAGATTACCAGCTTGTCTAGCTTACTGAATTCTTGTTGAGTATACCAGGTCCGCTTTTTATTTTTACCGAAGCGGCGCAATTCCATAGCTGTGGCAATCGTATTGATTCGCTCTAATGAGCTAAAAATCAAAGGAATGACAATTTGCAGATTGCCCTTGATTCGCTGGCTCACCTTGGCTTTGGCTGACAATTCCAAACCACGCGCCTCTTGGGACATCTTGATGAGGTAAAATTCCTCCTGCAAATCTGGGATATAGCGCATAGTCAAACTGACAGCATAAGCTACCTTGTAGGGCACCCCAATCTGATTTAGACTGGAAGCAAACTGACTAGGATGAGTCGTCATCAGGAAAATCAGGGCTAAAGGAATCGTGCAAAAATATTTCACCAAAAGATTAAAGAGGTAAAAAAGCTCCTGACTGGTCAGATTATATGCTCCGAATCCCGTCCACAACACATTCTTACTCTGGTAGATTTCTACTGCATACTGCGGAGAAAAAAGATAAACCATGCTCAGATTTAAGAAGGCAAAGCTACCGGCAAACACCAATACAAAAGAAATATCCTTCAGCCGAATACCAGATAATTTAAATAAGGCCAGAGAAGCCACTGCCACAAAGAGCAGAAAACGCGTATCATAACTAATCATGGCAGTTATTGATACCAAAATGAAAAATAAAAGTTTGCTGGCACCAGATAAGCTGTGAATAAAGCTTGTACCTGTATGGTAGCCAATCAATTTCTGCTGGTTAAACATGGCTTTCCTCTTTTCGCTGCATATAATATTCTGTCAAGGCCAAGGGATCAACCCCCAGCTTCTCAGCTAAAGCAAAAATAGAGGTTTCCTTAAGATTGGCAAGCTTAATCAGCTCCTGATCTGTCAATATCTCGGCTGGACTTTTATTTGCCAAAATCTGGCCATCTACGATAACTAGAGCTCGATCAGAATAATCCAGCATAAGCTGCATATCATGAGTAATCATGATAATAGTGTGTCCCTGATGATGAAGCTCATCCAAGAAATTCATGATTTCCGTATAATTTCGCTGATCCTGACCAGCTGTCGGTTCATCCAAGAGAATAATCTCTGGATTCAGCACTAAGATTGAAGCAATAGTCACCCGCTTCTTTTGACCGAAAGAAAGAGCAGAAATCGGCCAATTACGAAACTCATGCAGACCACAGGTTTTGAGAACTGCAAAGACTTTTTCTTGAATCTCTTCTTCAGAGAAGCCACGCAGTCGCAACCCCAGAGCTACTTCATCAAAAATCATGGTCGTCGAAATCATCTGATTAGGATTTTGCAGGACATAGCCGATACGCTCAGCCCGCTCCTTGATCGAATCTCCCTTGATATCTTGACTCTGCCAGCGATAATCTCCCTCCGTATTGATAAAACAACAGAGAGCCTTTGCTAGGGTTGATTTCCCTGCTCCATTCTTGCCAACAATAGCTAGCCGCTGACCTTTGGGAATAGTCAGATTGATATCCCGCAGAATAGGTCTGCCACTCTGGTAAGCAAAGGAAACGTGGTCCAATTCCAAAAGAGGCTGCTGATGGCTGTCGAACTCAAGTGTTAGCGAAGGCAGACTGACAGAGAGCTCCGACAGATCCATATTTCCTAAATCTGACAAGCTTGAAACACTAGCCACATCAAAACCCAGCTGACGTAAAGTAGTAATATAGAGCGGCTCGCGGATACCATTTTCCGCCAAGAGCTGCGTTTTTAACAAGTCATCCGGACTGCCATTAAAGAGGATTTGTCCATTATTGACCAGAACAACCCGATCCACTGCTCGGTAAAGAACATCCTCTAAGCGGTGCTCGATAATAATCGTCGTGGTTCCAGCTTCCTTATGAATCTGATCAATCAAATCAATAGTATCCTGACCAGACTTGGGGTCTAGATTGGCCAAAGGTTCATCAAAAAGCAGGATAGGACTCTCATCAATTAGAACGCCAGCCAGACTGACCCGTTGCTTCTGACCGCCGGACAAGTCCTGAGGCCGATGATCCAGCAGGTTCAATAAATCTAATTTTTCCGCCCAAGAATACACTTTACTTTTCATGGTTGGTAGATCTACCATATCATTTTCAAGCGCAAAAGCTAAATCTTCGGCCACACTGAGACCGATAAATTGACCATCCGTATCTTGCAAAACGGTACTGACCAGATTTGACTTGTCATAAATACTGCTGTCAAAAGCTGGCTCCCCCTGAATCAAGAACTGGCCACTGGCCTGCCCCTTATAAATATTGGGAATAATGCCGTTCAAACAATGGCCTAAGGTTGATTTCCCAGATCCTGAAGGGCCTATTAAAAGAACCTTCTCGCCCTCATAGATGGTCAGATTGATATTCTTTAAGGTCGGATCAGACTGGGTCTGATACTGAAAGGTGAAATCTTGAAATTGGATAATTGGTTTTTTCATAGTCATTTTTATAAAGCCAAAGCGATTTGAATCGCTAGATTGGCCACCTTGTCTTTCTCGTCTAAGTCCGCATGATTGGCTAAATTTCGCATATCCCAAGCTTCCTCAGACAGATGATCTGCCGCATAGAAGAAGTGGCAGACATTAATACTGCGAAAGGCTGCCAGAGCTGCAACAGCTGAGCACTCCATGTCCACACAGACAGCCCCAGCTTCTTTTCGCTTGCGGAGCTTGTCCGCTGTCTCTCGATAAATGCCATCCGTCGTCCAGACCTTGCCTAGACTATGGGAAATCCCTCGCTGGTCCAGAAAATTCAACAGAAAATCCTGTAAGCCGGCGTTGACTGCCAGCTCTGAGCTAGCCGGCTGATAATGATAGCTAGTCCCCTCATCTCGCAAAGCCGCCGTCGGGATAATGATAGATGTTTCTTTAATCTCCTCGTCCAGCACACCACAAGTCCCAAAGAGAACCAACTGTTTCATCCCAAAAGCTATCAAGTCTTCCAGAATAGCTACGCAAGCTGAAGCACCAACTGGCGCATTGAAAAGGGCCAGCTCCCGTCCATCCGCAAAAACTCGATAAATAGGAATTTCAATATTCGCCATAGAAGTCGCCGTAATCAACTCATGGTCAAAATCTGCCAGCATTCGGGCGAAGGTTTCACGAGCAAAACAGGAAACCGCCGTCTCTGGAAAGCCCTCGATTGGCTCTATTAAGTCCTCTGGATTAATGATAGCCTTGCGATTTTGGTCAAATTCTTCAAGAATCATAGGGTCCTCTTTCAACGAACTAAAGGAGTGGGACGCTCTACTAATAGAGTTTGAGTTCTGTTCCTACTACCTTCCTTATTGTTTTATTGTACCATAAAAAAGCAAGGGGCAGAACAAAAATTCTATTTTTGTTCCTAGTCTCAGCCTCACGAGCGGGCTCAAGTGTCGAGGCAATGGAGAAGGAAGATGAGAGTTGCAGCAAGAAAGTTTTTGTGAGTTCGAAAGACGAACCGAAGAGGAGCTAAAAACGAACTCTTAAGCTAATGAAAATGCGTGATTAGCCTTGCAAAAGACAATCAGCTACCTCACCAAAAGTTACTATAATATTAAAAAATCTGAGATTTTTTCATCCCAAATTCTTTAGTATTTTTTATGAAATAAGATAGAGTCAGCGCTTGTAAGTCTTGAGCTCTCCCTGACTGATGGCGGTGCCATTGTACAAATCATAAAGCTGTTTATCGCAAACAAGGTCAGCTGTACCTTCGATATAGTCTTTGAAATGCGGGGTTTCTCGATGGTTCAGATAAGCTGCCTCATCCGCATAGACTTCAAAGAAATAAAAATGATTCGATTTCTGAGTATCTGCCATGGCATACATGGCCAAGACTCCCGTTTCCTTCTCCATAGAAGCCACCATTTCCTCGGTCACGATAGCTTGGAAATCACCAATTCCCTCTTCCTTCACCTCAAGCTGAGCAAATTTCAGATAAAAATCATTCGGCTGGGTCCATTGGCCAGCAGGCAGCTTTTCCTGCAAAAATATCGGCTGAACCTCATAGGCTTGGCGTTCTTCCATGAGCGGCCCTGTTTCTGTCACAAAATACCGGTATTGGGGCGAAGCTCGGTGAATCTGATAATCCTCTTCACTGCGATAAACCTCAAATACATAGGAAACAGTCTCCTGACCCTTGATGGGGCTAACATACATAGCTAGGGTGCCAGGCTCCTGTTCCTGAGAAGTCGTCAAATTCTTGAGACCGATTGCTTGAAAACGACTCTGGTTCCCGTCTGCTACTGTCAGACAAAAAAGATGGATGATGGGTGTTGTCATCTTAAACCTCCCTTAGTCTTTGAAAATGATCTTCTGAGCATTGGCGGCCAGAATCTGCTCCTTATTTGCGGACGAGAGGGGCAGATCTTCGATAGCTTAGAGAATGACCTGGGTCGCGCCGGCTGGCTGGATGCCTAAAGGCAGGTCGGTACCCAAGAGCACTCGATCCACCCCAAAATACTCAATAGTAAGCTCCAAAGCCTTAGGATTACCCAGAATCGCCGTATCCACATAAAACTTGTGAAAATCCTTTTCCTGGTCCTCCGGCAGAATATAGCGAATCCGCTCACTGAAGAAAGGAACCATAGCTCCTGCATGGTGGACAATGATTTTCAGATTTGGGAACTCCTGAAAAATCCCTGTCTGAAACAGCTGCAGCATGGCTTGAGTCAGCTCATATTCCCAAGAAAAGATGATATTATTGTCCGGCTTGCGCTCATCAAAGATGGGATGCAGCCAAATGGGCAGATCCAGTCGGGAGCAGGCTTCAAAAATCAGGTGAAATTCTGGGTCAGCAATGGACAATCCCAGAGCCCGAGTAAAGAGCTGAACACCAGCCAGATGAGGATTAACAGCTATTTCTTGGAGGATTTTCACTGCTTCTTACACATGATTCATAGGAATCATAGCAACGCCTGCCGCAAAGATATCAGCATTGTCCGCCACTGCCTGAGACAGCTCGGCATTAGCTCGACGGCAGAGAACAGCTGCCACCTCCGGACTAACATAGTCCTCGGGATTGATATTGACAAAAGAAATAATCTGCTGGGTCTCCTTATCCCAAAAACTGCGCCGCAACTCTATATCAGTCAGCTGAGGATGCTGGATAAAGGGAAACCTCTCCGGCAGCTTGGGTTCAATTTCCAGCATCTGCCGATAAAAATTAGGCAGAAGCACATGAGCAAAAACATCAATTTTCTTAGTCATTTTCTACCTCCCCTTCTTGCTATTCATAATTAGGTTATAGCACGTATTGAAGAGTTTCATCTCCAAAAGTCAGTTATCAAATCACATCTATAGTTTGAACTTTGTTATTTAAGGAATATGAAAAAATTTCCAAAAAAACAGCCCAATTGGACTGTTTCGTGCTCTTTATGCAGGAGCTACTTCATTTAAAGATTCTCCAATCGCAGCCAAGCGCTCCATCACTTCTGTTTGACTCAGGCCGTTTTCAGTCACATAGCGGTTGCGAGGGTGAATACGGCATTCGTGAGAGCAACCACGGAGGTATTTGTCTTCATTTTCTTCTGAAGTCAGGATGCGGCGATTGCACTCTGGATTGCCACAGTTGACATAGCGCTCACAAGGAGTCCCATCAAACCAGTCTTTCCCAATCACGACTGGGTCAACATGGTTGATGTCAACTGAGATACGCTCATCAAAGACATACATCTTGCCGTCCCAAAGCTCCCCTTGAACTTCTGGGTCCTTGCCGTAAGTCGCGATACCGCCATGCAACTGGCCGACATCCTTATAGCCTTCCCGCACCATCCAGCCTGAGAATTTCTCACAGCGAACACCACCGGTACAGTAAACAACCACGCGCTTGTCCATGAACTTCTCTTTGTTATCACGAACCCACTGCGGCAATTCACGGAAGTTGCGGATGTCTGGACGGACGGCCCCACGAAAATGCCCCAGATCATACTCATAATCGTTACGAGTGTCTAGGACAACCGTGTCTTCATCCAGCAGAGCTTCCTTAAATTCCTTAGGTGACAGGTAAGCCCCTGTCGTCTCTAACGGATTGATGTCGTTGTCAAAATCATTGTCTTCCAAGCCCAAGTGGACGATTTCTTTCTTGTAGCGAACAAACATTTTCTTGAAAGCTTGCTCGTTTTCTTCATCAATCTTGAACCAAAGGTCTTCCATGCCCGGAAGGCTGTGCACATAATCCATGTATTTTTGAGTGGTTTCATAATCACCAGAAACCGTTCCATTGATACCCTCATCTGCCACCAAGATACGACCTTTCAGACCAATAGATTTACAGAAAGCCAGATGATCAGCTGCAAATTTCTCAGCATTCTCAATCGGAACATATTTGTAGTAAAGTAGGACGCGAATATCTTTTGCCATCAGATTTTCTTCTCTTTTCTATTCTTAAATTATCTGAATTTTTAATCCAGTTCTTTCATTATATCGCGAGAAGAAAAGCTGAGCAATTTATTTGTTTGAAAAATAGCTGAGCTGAGCAGTTGAAGAAGAGATAACTCACTCCTCTTCCAATTCTTCTAAATACTTTTCAAAGCGCTTCTTCTGCCACTTGCTGAGAGTCTCCAAGAAAATATTGACCATTAGCATAAAAGGAAAGTGAATGACAAAAGTAATTAAAATAACAAAAAGAAACATGGGGTGAAAAACACTGTTATGATAAATAGCGTGATTCAGTTGGAAATTCTGGCAGGCAATCAAAAGAGTCAGAAAGCCTGTCGCAGTCAGCACACCCCAGATAGTCAGACTGAAACTATTGTAATAGTTAGCTCCCAGATACTGAGTTCGACACATGAAATAAAAACTGGTGATGAGAATCAGCAGCAAGAAGGGCTGATAGTGAACGACTCCCCCATTCATAGCTACAGAACCCATATATAAAGCTAAACTGCCACATAGCATGAGACTGAAACTCTCCATACCAGCCTTGTTGACCAGTTGTTCTTCGCGTTCGTCTAAGATTTGACGTTTAATAAGTTTGATTTTCATCTCTAACTCCTATCTAGGTATTCCAAAAATGCCTATCAACAACATGATAATTGCAGCAATCCCATTATTTATCATGTGAACTGCAATACTGACTTCCAAGCGCCGAGTTCGATAAGCCAGCAAGGTCAAAATCACAGAGGCACCACCATAAATCACAAAAGACATGATATTGGTTGGGCCATGAAAAAGCGCAAAGAGCAGCCCGCCTATGATATAGCCCCAGCTTTCATAGCCTTTAAAAATTTTTAGAGGAATGATGCCACGGAAAATAATTTCTTCTGCGATAGGCGCTAAAACTCCAAGTATGATGGGAAACGAAATCATATCTCCTCTTCGGAACTCCTCTATCAAAGATGCCTGATTAGCCGTTGTCACTTCTCCATGCAGCCACCGGAGTAATACCGTCCCAAGGACAGATATGAGCAACATGCCTAAGAGGCCTAGAGCAATTCGCCTCCCGTCTCCTTGTTGAAAGAATTTTCCAGACTGGGATAAGATTCCAGCCTTCTTTGCTACCACGACAAAGACCAGCAAAGTGAGGAAAATCAGCAAAAGCCCGAGACCAATGCTCCACTGTTTGGGAAATTGATAAGTTACTGCTAGCTGCTGAAACAGCATAGGGAGCATATACAAGGCCAAGGCTAAGAAAACACAGCCAACCCAGATCAATCGTCTCCACCAAGTCATTCTTCATCCTCCAATTCCTGATTGAGCTTTGCCTGACCTTTGCCGTTTAGGTAAAGGCTGATCTTGTCCATGGTCAAGCTCCCAAGCATAAACAGTATCATTGCAAGAGCCAGCTTGAGCAGATACAAAATGCTTAACATGCTAGCCAGATTTTCTCGCTGACCAAAGAAATCAATGCTTATAACGATGAGAACAAAGACAATTCCACCGCCAAAACGCTCTGGCCATTTTTCCTCTCTCACCATATCACGAACATCAATCCCTAGACTTAAGCGACGAAGCAATGCATATAGACCTACTAGGGTAAGCAGAATACCTTCTGGCAGATAGGCCAGTAAGTTTAGATGGAGGACATAGGCTTTGAAAAATACAGAGATAGCTAAGAAGAGGAACATTCCTAGTACTAACTCTCCCGCAACTTTGCCGTCCAATTTCTCTGTTCGTTCATCTTTTATAACAGGCTGCTTCTTCATTTTTTTACTCACTTTCTTATTTATAAGTTGAAGATTCATTGATTCTAATTCTCATCATTTTCTAGTTCTTGGTCTAATAAAACCTGTCTCTTCTGATAAAAATAATTGACTCCCTTGTCTAAAATACTAGAGAGAACCAGTATCAGCGCAATAATAAAAACAAATTGTAAAAATGGATAATGGCGAAAGAATGGTCGAAGAGCTGAATTTCCACCTAACATCTGAACAGCCACGATTACAATCGCTAGGTTAGCTCCGTTAGCCAAACGACTTCTGAGTGTGCGAACACTACTAGTTGGATGATGGCGTCTGATGTCTAGCCCCAGCTGCCAGCTCCGAATTCCTGCATATAGCTCCATCCCTAAAATAATCAAGATTTCTGGTAAGTAGCCTTCTACTGGCACATGCCAAATCATGATTTTGATAAAAATAGAAATAACGAGCAAAATGATAGCAAAAAAAGCTATTTCATTTCCTAATTTTCTCTCAAGCTGTACAGTCCGTTCATCTGTATAGACTTTTTGTATTCTGTCCTTCATCTTCTTTCTCACTTTCTTACTATTCTTCCCAAAACAACTGATCCAGCGTTCTATTGAGGCATTTGCAAATGGCCAAGCATAAACTGAGACTGGGATTGTACTTGCCTGCCTCAATCAGGCCAATAGTCTGACGAGTCACGCCAATAGCATCAGCCAAATCGCCTTGGGTCATGTCATGCTCAGCCCGTGCCATCTTGAGCTTAAGATTTTTTGCCATGGTCACCATCCTTATCATCTTTCTTTTGCCCGCCTATAGCGTAGAAAGTGCAGCCAAGGGCGACATCACTAAAAGCAAGTATGATAAAGGTTTGAATTTTCTGAATCATGCCAACAAATAGTAGAATTGTCGCCGATACAAGACAAATAAGCAGTATAAGCAGATCATTCACTTTCTTATTCATATCTATGCTCCTTTCATCTTCATAAGTCCATTATACAATATATTTTAAAAATTGCAATATATAAATGTCATTTTGTCTTTTATTTTTAACATTATTTCAAAAGTAATTTTCATAGTTCTAAACATCAAAAAGAGAAGACCAGTTTGGTCTTCTCCAAATCTTAGCTTAACAGCAACCTAGCTCTGTTGACAAAGAGCCAATGTCTTCTAGGTTGCTAAGGCTTGCTTGAAATTTAGCCAGAGGCAGAGACTGCTATTTCCCATACCTACCCCAAAACTTATTTTTTAAATGTTTCCCAGTCCTTCATAAACTGTGCTATTCCATTGGTAGTCAGTGGGTGCTGCGTCATTTTTTCAAATAAATTATCCGGAATGGTTGCAATGTGAGCACCAAGTTTTGCAACAGCTTCAACATGTGCTGAATTACGAATACTAGCTGCGATGATTTCAGTTTCAAAATCATAAATATCAATAATCGTGCGCAAATCTTCAATCAGTTGATAGGCATCTGTTCCAATATCTTCCAAACGCCCAACAAAAGGACTGATGAAAGTAGCGCCAGCTTTCATAGCCATGAGTCCTTGTGAAACTGTAAAAATCAAAGTAACATTCGTTTTGATTCCCTCTTTTGAAAGGACGGAGACAGCTTTTAGGCCTTCCGTTGTCATTGGAATTTTGACAACAACGTTATCAGCCCATTTAGCAATATCACGTGCTTCCGCAATCATTTCAGGCGCTGTCAAGCCAGTAACCTCTGCACTAACAGGACCACTTATAATATTACAGATTTCTTGAATAACCGTTTTAAAATCGCGTCCTTCACGTGAAATAATTGTTGGGTTAGTTGTTACGCCATCCACAACACCTAATTCATTAATCGCTTTGATAGCCGCTACATCAGCTGTATCTAAGAAAAATTTCATACTACATGCCCTCCTCCGCTTTTTTATTTAAGCGTTTATTAAACATAGCACTTGCCATAACAACAAGTAGAACAAACACAACAACGGTCATCATGAAGGCCATTCTGCCAAACTGACTAATTTCACCTAAAATATACATTGGAATTCGATAATCCCTGAGCCTAAAAATTAAAAGGGTTCTGTTTTAAGAATCAAGAAATAAAAAAATTGCAAGTCACAACCAACTCAACTGAAACAATTTGGACCCAAACCATACGTAGACCTTAGAGGTTAAGAAATCCAGCCGTCAGAGCACTTGCTACTAATGCTAAAATACTGTAGACACGTTCGAAATAGCGGAGTCACATAAGAGACCAAAGGACTTTAAACTATTCAAATCTTCGGTTGATGTTGATTCGTCAGTAGCTAACTTACCGACTCACCCTGTTACTACATAAGCAGTTTTCCTATGACAACGTCATCATTTCCAGTTATCTACTTCAAAGATTATGAAAAAACAACCTCTCCATCAAGAAACTTAGCGAAAGCCGAACGATAAAGAGATGCTCTTTACAGATTATCAATTCCTCTTTTCCATTATAGCACAAAAGCACAAAATTAAAGCGTTTTCAAAAAAGGCTGGAGGAATCTACAAGGGTCAGATTGGCAAGACTCATTCTAAAATCTGTTCTTGTCTTTGAGCTGGCATAAATATATCATCTTATCTTGTAATCGTTTTTAGTATGTCATGAATTTCTTAAATTTTCCAGTTCCTAGTGGACAATTGTATGATTCACCACTCGCAAATAAAAAAGCTGCCCAGTCATAAAGGCAGCTATTCTTAGATAGAAACTACTATGATTAATCTTTTTTGAGACTTCCTGATTTTGTCTGAGTGCGAGCATAAGCCAGTAACAGCAAGGTTCCCGCCACAGCAACGGTCAAACCATTGGACAGAGTTGCTACAAAGCCTTGAACAAAAACCTTATTGACTGGTTCGCTATAAATCAATACATCCCCGATTGGAGCGACCAAGAGCCAGACAAAGGCATTCGCCAAAAACTGGATGATATTGAAACTAATGATATCTTTAACTTCAAAGACACCTTCTGCCACTCGAATCCGTTTTTTAAATAAACCAACAATGAAACCAAAGAGTGCACTGGCGATAATCCAAGACCACCAGAGACCATAGCCAGCCATGGCATCTTTGATAACGTGGCCAATCAAGCCCATCAGGAGGCCGACAAGTGGACCAAAGACGACGCTAAAGAGTGCCTGAACGGCATACTGCAGCTGAATACTCGTATTGGGCACTGGTGTCGGAACACTGATCATACCAATGACTGCGAAAAGTGCAGCTCCAATTCCTGTTGCAACAACTTCCTTAATGGTAAACTTTGTATCTAAAAATTTCTTATTCATTTTCTTCTCCTTTAATTTTCTATGCGCTTAATCTCAATGTGCCAAGAGGCACCAACTCCAACATTATAGGCCTTGGCAAAGGAACCTTGGTTGATAGCCAAACCAACCCGATAAAGTGAATTGATATAGAGAATCGGCTGACCGATTCGGACATCTGCAAAAGATTTGCCATAGGTCACTTGGTTTTGATAGACCAGCATGTCATTGTTGTAAATAGTGACTTCAAAACGGTCGCCAAAGTTCGGTTCCAACGTGCAGAATTCCTCACGAGTAATCGAAGTCCAAAGCGAGCCAAAGCGAACATCTAAAATATCAATAGCTCCGCTGACAAAGTTATCAGCTATTCCTGTCTCCACAACAGGGATTTCCACAATTCCCTCAACGCTCAACTCAGGTCCAACTTCTTCAAAGCGGATATGCCCACTGGCCAGCTTAGCTCCAGTATAAGCATAAACATCTCGACCATGGAAGGTATAAGAATGCTCGGTATTCTTACGGCGGTTCTTCACTTCAGAAATCTCACGAATGGCTACGATGCCGACATGCTTTTTGATAAAGGATAGCGTTCCATTGTCAGGGGTCACGATATATTGATTTTTACTGGTCTTGGCAACCACACTTTTACGTTTGGAACCAACACCTGGATCTACGACCGAGACAAAAGTCGTTCCTTCTGGCCAGTAGTCCACTGTCTGAAAGAGCCGATAACTTCCTTCAAAGATGTTGTAAGGGGTGATGTCATGGGTCAAATGATGGATTTTTAGCGTCGGCGATTCCTCTAAAGCCACTCCAATCATAGCTGACACAGCCCCATCTACCAGACCGAAGTCCGATTGTAGAACTAATAGATTGTTCATTTTATTCCTCCTAGGCTTACTCGCCTATCTTTTCCAAGTCCTTTAATCTTACCAAAATTAGGCTCTTTTTGCTATAGCTTCAGCCATAAAAATTTTTTATAAGAGAACATTTCCGAAAGATATAGCCTTCCAATTGCCAACTTCCCCCTAAAAGAAAGAACATCGTCTGCTATCCGGCCCAGTGATTCTCCGTCATAGGAGAACGACTGCCCTTTACTTTAAGACCTGCTCCTGGCTAAAGACAAATGTCGCACCTAGGATATGATATGCTGCTATTGCCAAAGCTTTTTAAACCACGTTTGTCCCACAGCTTTTGTCGATTTATCTACTCAATCGTGCAAACTGATTTGCCACTTCCAGGAATCCCGCATCATGTCTTCCAAGCTTTTTTCAGCTATCCAGCCCAGTTCTTTTCGAGCTCGACTGGCATCAGCAAAGCAAGTCGCAATGTCGCCAGAACGACGCGATGTGATACTATAGGGAACTATTACCTGATTGACCTTTTCAAAGACTTTAATCAGATCTAGCACACTATAGCCCTTACCTGTACCAAGATTATAAATTGCACTTCCTTGGCTTATTAGATTTTGTTTGAGGGCTAAGACATGGCCTTTTGCTAGGTCAACAACATGAATATAATCACGTACGCCTGTCCCGTCGGGTGTATCATAGTCATCACCAAACACCTTCACTTCCTTTAATTTTCCAGCCGCAACCTGTGTAATATAGGGAACTAGATTATTAGGAATTCCTGTTGGTGCTTCTCCAATCAAACCACTGGAATGAGCTCCTATGGGATTAAAGTAACGGAGAATGGTCACTGACCATTCTGGATCTGACTGCGCTATATCATTTAAGATTTGCTCGATCATCAGCTTGGTTTGTCCATAAGGATTGGTCGCTGATGTGGGTAAATCCTCTGTTAAAGGGGATTGATTATTCATGCCATAAACCGTAGCACTGGAACTAAAAACAATGTTTTTCACATGATGCTTGACCATTACTTCCAGCAAAGAAAGGGTACCAGAAATATTGTTATGGTAATATCTCAGAGGTTGCTCTACAGATTCCCCAACAGCCTTAAAAGCAGCAATAGGTAGGCGGAACACAATAACCAGCCCTTCCAAGTTTGTCCTCCTTGTTGCCTTCCAGCAATTCGCGACAACAGCCAACATCGGTTGTCACACAAGGGCGTCTGGCCGCCATTGATTCGATGACCGACAAGGGCTGGGCTTCTGAGATGCTGGTTAAAATGGTAAAATCCAGCTTCTCCATATAACGAATAACATCTACCTGACCAGTGAACACGACATTTTTTATGTCCAATTGTTTCATGAGCTGAAGGCATTCCTGATAGTAGCTTTCATCGCCTACAGCACCTAAAATATGCAGCCGTACCTTGGGTACCCTCTGTGATAACTCAAAAAAGACATAAAGCATGGTCTTGATATCCTTGATAGGAGCGATGCGGACAACGGCTCCAATATCAATCCAGCCATCTTCTTTTTTCAGAGGGATATTGGCAAAGCGATCGTAATGGATGCCATTCGAGATGACTTGGCATTTCTCAAGATCGCAGCCCACTTCTTCTTGGATGAATTTGGCCTTGGTGTAGAGACTGGTCACACGGACTGCCCGATCGTAAATGAGATTGGACAGCATATAAAAGAACTGTATCCAACGCTTTTTCATAGTCGGCAAGACCCAATCAGAACGTAGAATTTCTTCTTCCCGTTCGCGCGTGTAAATCCCATGTTCGGTCAAGAAGAGGGGCACCTGATAGAGATAACTGCCCAGACTAGCCAAGAGTCCCGCATAGCCTGTTGCGATGGAATGATAGATATCCGCCTTGGGCAGTTCTTGAGTCATCAGATAAAGCACCGGCAAGAGCATAGAACGCGTCGAATGGAAAAATTCCGCAAAAGCTTGATGGTGATGGTTTTCTGCAACGATTTCTGTCAGCAGATCTAAAAATACCTGACTCTGCAGAAATGCCAGCGGTTGGAGCTGACCGACATGGAAAAGTTCAAATAACACAGCCCAATCCGGAGACTGACAGGCAATGAGGTTTTTCAAAGCCCCTTTTTCCCTGTCGTTTAAACTCCTTGGCAGTTCTAGCTGAGCTTCGTCCAAATCAGTGATTCCATCTAGAAACATTTCCTTAATTTCGACTACATTTTCTGGTAGCTGATACTTAAATTTCCCGCGATCTTTTGAGTAGGCTCCTAGTGTAAGTAGTACAAACTCATGCTCGGTCATTTCTGTGATATACTGGTGCATCCATGAGGAAACGCCCCCATTGACATAGGGATAACACCCTTCTAAGATCAAACAAATTCTCACATTTTTTCCTTTCAATCCTTCAGAATGTGTAGCTTACTTGCGCTGAATGGTCACCTTGTCGCTGGTTGCATGAAGCAGATAGACATTTCCTGTCAGATGCTCTACTTGACCTCCTTTGACGGTTCCGATTTTCCCTTCATTTATCCGCACCATCAGGTAGGCTTCATCCACAAAGTTCCCTAGATGGAAAGTGAACTGATTATCCGCCACTTCCTTCCTGACGGTAATACCGGAATAGCGCTGAATGGCTCCGCCCATCTGAGATTCTGTCAGATTGCGAATGACGGGAGCTGTTTTATAGAGCCAGGCCATCTGTTTAGACAAATTGCTAAACATTTTTTCCCAACCCATCTTTGCCCCACGGTCCTCATCCAAAGGGTCATCTGGATGAATAAAATGATGACTGACATAGTGCATATTGAGCTCGGACACCATGGTCAGTTTGATGTAATCATCAATAATCGTTCCCGAACTGATTCGCGGCTCCTCAATGATGCCGTCTTCGGCAACCTCAAACTCCTGCTCGTATTCAAAATCCTTAGAGAAATAAGAGCTAGCAATGACTTTGATCTGTGGATATTTGGCAGCTACAAATTTTCTAGCTTCAGGAGAGAGGATATTTGATGGTGGAACATAGACTGATTTTTCAACGGTTGGGAAGAGATTATCCGTGAAGTCTATTAACTCGTTTAAAGAATTGGCAACGGCCTTGGTATCGGGCCAAACATGGTACTCAAACGCATCTCCGTAATCAACATTGGATAAACTATAAGGCTGGTGGTTGTAGCCATGATAGCCAATCTCTCCTCCCATTTGCAACAACATATTGCCAAAATAGGTAAAACGAGAGGTATCAGCTTGCCTTTCGACCTGGCCACTGGTGTCATTTTCATAGTTTTCGATGACTACACCTGTATATTTGAGACCGTATTTATCGGCCAGCTTAACCATGTTAGGCCACCAGATGTTGATATAAAAATCAGAAACACTCATCTGATAATCACGTGTGATATATTCCGCATTTCTGTTTGGGACAGGGGAAGGAAAGTCGTCCAGGGTAAAGGAGGAAGAATTGATGACAGGATAACCCCCTACATCACCCAACAAAGAGTAGGAGGCTGAATAAAAGCCACGCATAGCCTTGACATAGAGCCCAAAATTATCTACGACACATCCGTCCATATCCTAAGTTGTAGGTCCACACAAGCGGAACTTTAGCCTTATCTGCCGTTGTCATATACACTTGGGCCTTGTCATCCAATTCAACCGCCCAGGCTGATTCAAAGGCTTCATCAATTGTGTAACTTTGTCGATCTCCTATCATAAAACCTTTTTCAATATAGACTTTGTCCACAACAGCATAATCATAGGAAGAAGAAGTAATGCCTAGCTTATGCTCAATAATCGAGCTGATGTTGTCTTTCTGAAGAGTCATTGCAAACATGACATTACCGCCATTTTCCACCCATTCCATTAACTGCATTACTTTTTCTCCCAAGGGTTCCAAGTCAGGCGTTAAAACTGTAACAGATTGAAAAGCAGAATAATCAGGAAGTTCTTCTGTGGCAATGTCAACATAGGTTGTTCCCACCTTCATATCTTCAAAAATCTGTTTAAAATTATCAATCGCACTTGCGGAAGTCTGGTTTCTCGAATCATAAATCAGTAAATTCGTAACTGCAACCTCGGAAAGCGCAGCTTTTTTCGTTTTTATCTGTGAATTCTTCAAGTAGTACGACTGGTCATTTTTCGTCTGATAACGAATTCCATTTCTCTCAATGAACAGACCGACTGATATGAGTACAAGAACGATAAAAATAGTCCTTATACTTGTAAAACGAATCCTTTTCTTTTTAAACATTTTCTTCTCTTTCTTGCTGCCAAACCGCTAAGAATTCTCGATTTTTCGCAGACAGATAAATATGATTTTCCTTTAATTCATGGAAAAAATCGGACAATTCCTGCTGAGATTTCCAAGTCACAATCGCTTTCAGCCTCAGCATCCAGGTCTCCTCTTCTTCAGGAAAGAGCTGCTGCATCTGATTTAAGAGCTTTGAAAAGCGCTGCATATCTTGAAATTTTAGATACATTTCTCCCAACCTGACAAAACAAGACTTCTCCAGCATGATATTTTCTTTCTGCAGACGAGAAACCAACTCAGCATAGCGGTGTCGCAGTGTATTTTCATAATACCCCTCTGCCAACTGACTGTCCATGTACTGCTGTAGGAAGGAGATATAGGCTTTCTTTGCCTGCAGAGAGTCCGGATCTTGCCGCATCTTCTTTTCTAAGCTATGCAATTTTGTGTCATATTTAGCCGTTAATTCTGATAAAATTGTCGTGGCATAATGAACCACCTCAATATCATCATTCAAACGGGCTTGGTGTAGCAAGGGAACAAATTGATCCGGTTTTTCAAAGATAAGGTCAATAATTAAGGCGCGTTTGATACTGGCATGATTCAGCAGCAAGGCTTCCTGAAAAGGAATGATTTCCTTGACTTCCATATCTGTTGCACCTTTTGTATCCATCTCCCCATCAAAAGCTTCATCTGACAGCCAGGGAATGACTTCTTCAAAACTCAGTTCCTGCCTTGATTCTGCCTTAGCGTTTTCTAAGTTGATAGCCAACACTGTAATGACTCCCAAAACTGGAAACATGCAGAGAAGCACTAGCAAAAAAGGATTCAAAAACAGTTTACCTTTCTTTTCTTCCTTCAAAACCAAGAAAACAATGAGCAAATGCAAAAATAAAAAAATAGGTATCAGCATGTAAAACATACTCCTCTTCTTTAAGACAAATCCTGTGAAAACTGGATGATTTCAATGGTTTCCTCAAGATTTTGAATCCCTACGATTTCTACTCCACGCTGAGTCAAATATTCGCGCCAGTCCAATAAAGACTCGGCTGCACGGGCATTGTATAAGAGATAATAATCGTCACGGATCAGACCTATGGTGACAAACATGGACCATTTTGAGACCAAAAGCTGGACAAGGGCAGAAGGCAAGTTGTCAGCTACTGCTAGGTGTAAAATCTGAGCATTAAAATAAGGACTGTCCATTTCTTTTATCTGTAGCAATTTGCGATAAAAATCACTTTCGCTCAAAACAAGCTCTGACTGCCGGCCATTATTTTCTAGCAAGCGATGATTTGTTAACTGCTGCTGGTAACTGCGATTAGCAAGGCCCATCAAAACTTTAAAGAGGTTTTTATGGTATAGATTTAATCGCTCCGCAGAAACATCCTCAATGAAGATACAGTAGTTCCTGTTACCGTTTGCTGTTAAAGCTGACATGTACATAGGATAAGCTTTTCTTAAATGCTGATTGACCAGATACCTTCTTCTTCGATATGGGTAAAAATGGCAGCTACTTTATCCATGTCTCCCGGTTGAGCAGGTGAAACAGCCAATGAAAATTGCAGTTTATCCAGCCGACCTTGCTGCACAGAATAAATCGAAATCGACTCTGTTTGGAAGATTTCTGACAGATACTGCAGTAGACGCACGACAAAGATATCCAAATAAGGCGTATCCAAGTGCTCCAAGAAGCGATAGATTTTCCCATAGCTATCCTGCCGTCCCAAAATCTGATAGGACAACTCCGCCTTTTCTGTCAGCAAGTCATCTATATAATACTTTTCCGCTTCCAGCTGCTGACGCAGATCCGTATTTTCAGACTTCAAGGAAGCAAACTCATCTTGCCCCTTCTCTTTGACATAGCCACTAATCATGGCAGAAATGAAGTAAACCATGTAGGGAATCCAATTGGATGGTTCAAAGAAAAGAGTAGACAAATTACTGGATCCGCTAATAACATTTTGAGTAAGGAGGCCAACGGTTGCCAAGACAGCTGCCAGCAAGCCCATTTTTGTCCCGAGGATAAAAGCCGTTGCCATGATAAAAAATAGACGATAATCAACTGTTTTAAAGTAAACCTGCTGTCCCAAGGTATAAGAAAGAACTTCACTCATAGCAAACAGCAAGAAAAATTGAAGGAAGCGGCCATAGATATTCTGAGAATGAAGGAGCATCAGTAGCTGCCGCCACCTGGGTAGGTCCTTCTTTTCCTGGGTCTGGTAGACAAAATCTTCCAGATCATCTAAAATCGTAACTTTCGGGAACCAGCCATAGTGCTCTCTCAAAGAAGTATCCGCCACCTGCAATTCCCTGATGGGCAAAGCATCAGAAAAGATATCAGCCCCAGCCAAATCTAGTTTTGAGAACAACTCAGCATAGGTGATATGAAATGAATCCGAAATCAAAAGACATTCAAATTCATCATCCCAGCAGTCTAGTACACGATAACAGAGCACCAGTAAATCTTTGGGATAGATATAATAAGCTCTTTGATTCGGATTCACTTTGAAATCAACTGCTTTCCCATGCTTGAGCTTGGAAAGCAGCTGTCCAAGACTATCCTCTTCATCTAAAAGATTATACAGGTGCAGTGAATGAATAATTTTAAAAGAAAAGTGATAGGTCCTCGCATAATACTGACAAAGTTCCTCCGCACTGGACAGGATAATCCGCCGACTGCTATCATTCTGATAATGGCGATCCGGTCCCGTTACATAAAGGAAACGAAGAGAAGCGGACGCTTTGAGATTATCCAAAATCCTTCTTAGCTGATACATTTCAGTGTTCATTTCAGAAATAGCATTTAGAGAAGCTGAAAAATAGATAATCTGATTAATATCGTATGTTCTAAAAAGGAGCTGCAAGTCCGTCGAATCATCCAATGGAAGGTGTCTAATCTTCTTTAAAGGCTTGGCCAGATTGCCCAGTATAAACAAGCGCTCCTCAGGAAAAGCCTCTAACAGACTTTCTTCGGAAAAATAATTTAGGTCTCCTGTTAATAACAGTGTCATTTTTTACTCCAATTTGACTCTGTAGAAAATTTTATCAGAACATTATAACAAACTGATTTCAATAATAAAATAATTTACCAAATTAAAATTATAATATTTTCTACTCATTGTATTTTTTTGACATTTTGTATATTTTCAATACATGACACACATATATATGTGTGACAAGGAGGATAGCTATACACATCCTGATGGCTGGTGCTATCGTTTTCATCATATCAAACATCAGAAAACACAGACGGACTTTCAACAGGAAATCAAGGTTTACTACGCTGATGAACCTAAATCAGCCCCTCAAAAGGGACTATATATCAACGAACGTTATCAACACTTAAAAGCTAAAGAATGCCAAGCGCTTTTATCTCCCGAAGGTAGACAGATTTTCAATCAACGTAAGATTGATGTGGAACCTGTCTTTGGGCAGATAAAGGCTTATTTGGGTTACAAGAGATGTAACCTAAGAGGCAAGCGTCAGGTGAAAATTGACATGGGTTTAGTGCTCATGGCCAATAATCTCCTTAAATACAATAAGAGAACGGTTCAAATTTAAAAAGCTAGAGTTCCATAATTGGGAATCTCTAGCTTTTTTGTGACTGAGAACTATTTTGTCTCAGACTCTCTATGTTAATTTAAACTACATATCGAATTGATCACAAGATTTGTGACTGATATCGTTGCATTCAATTCCGAATAAGAATTTGTTAAAAATAGAAGTTGAATGAGTTTTATTAGCGTTTTTATAATCTTTGTTTCTCTCCTCATTCCATGCAATATTGTCGTTTTTTCTACAACTGTAGTTCGTAATATATTCTACACTTGTCGTTTTTAAAAATCAAGAAAAAAATGACGTACTGCTATCGAAAAATGAGCAGAACTCCTCTGATGTCCAAAAAAAATCTATTTTGACGGTGTTAAATATCCTTGATGAACTCCAGTTCTACCTTCGTCGATTTATCTCGTCTAAAATAGATTCTCTTTCAGTATTAGTCAACCTGCATCCCAATTTTTTGTGAATAAGATGAGCCGCTTCTGATTTTCTTGACCAGCGACGGCAAAGTGAATAGCATTCTCTCCTGTCATGGGATCGACAATTCCGACAGAAATTTGATACTTTTGCCACACTGCTTCTGCTGATTTTAGCTTTGAAAGATTGACAGCAACCGTTACCTGCTCGCCTGGAAGGACCTTTGGCAGCTCAATCGGCAGTTCTGTCTTTTCAATCTCTGTCCCCGAATTATCTTGCACATATACATAGACTTTCCAGTTTTTATAAAAAGGGGCAACACCGGCATTTTCCCAAGTAGTAATCAGTTTTATAGCGCCCCCATATCTTTGAAGCTTTGCAGACGAAATCCACAAACGATAACCCATATGTTGCAAAAGCTTGTCATATCCCTTTTTATCCCCATCAACTGCCTCAGCAATTTTAGGACCTAAAAAGCTTGTATGAGAGGTCTTTACCAAATCAACTGTCTGCTGCAAATCAGAAACCAAGAGTTGCTCCATAGACAGACTGCTGGTCAATTCTCCGCCGATTGGCGCTGTTTTCCAACTGTCAGGCATGGCTGTCAGAGATTTTTCATTTGTTTGGTCGTAGATTCCACCTAGCTTTATCCAGTCCAACCATTCCTGCGTGCTTGCTGCATCACCAGCCATATCATTGTAAATACCGAAACCATATTTTTTCGCTGTCGAGAAGGGGCGTCGCATCAAGAAACTGGCTTCTGGAAAAGCCGTCAGCCAAGGCGTCACATATTGCTCTCGGATGCTGTCATTTGGCAGTGGACGGATTCCAGCCTCCAGATTAACATGCCATTCTCCCCAATGCCCCAATCCTCCCAGCTCAATATAGCTGATAAAACTGTCTTGCCCCCAGCGTTCTCCCAATGCTTTAACAGCTTTTTGATAGTAGCTGACTAACTTTTTATCATGATAATTTGGAGAAAAGCCTTTGCCATATGATGAATCGTACCAGTCACCTGGATCCGCTAATTCATCATAGAGCCAGTCTGGAATATCCTTATGCTGCTTTTCCCCAGGATAATCCAGCACAAAACGCAGCACAAAATGCTTGCCTTCTGCTCGCCATTTTTTAAACTGGTTTGCCTTTTCAATAGCATCCCATCTATAAATGCCTTTCTCAGGCTCCAACTCTCTCCAAGTAACCTCAACATATAGCAGGCTGATGTCATCTGAAAGATCTGATTCTTGCGCAGAAGGTGCATAGCCCATCAAAGGATTCCCAACAGCTGCTGCTGAATAAGAAAACGTCCTCCTATCTACAGAACGATGGATAGAGAGGGCAATAGCTACCATTAAAAATAAGAATACAACAGCAAAAATCACTTTTTTCTTCATTCTCCTGCCTTTCAAAAAAAATCACTCCTGGCTTAGTGTAAGTATTCAGCCTAGCTTTTATTACGTCGTTAGCGAGGCTGGGCAAAACTCAGACAATCAAAGATTTTTAGCTCCCTCAATCCTGTATTTCTAGGTTCAGGTTGAGAAGTTTTCCCAAAGCTAAGGAAAATACTGGCTTCAACAGCCCTGTGGGAGTGTAAAAGGTTGCAAATAGAGCAAACAAGATTGACCTCAGCTTGACCTACTGTTGCTGCTTCCCATCGGACGCTTTATTTCCAAGCTCAAAACTAAACTTTAAGCTACCAAACATGCCCTGTTCTTGAGATGACAAGTGTCCTTAATATCTCAATGTTTAACCTCTTAATTTTACCAAAAATAAGACCCTTTCGCTATAGAAAAAGTCTTATTGGATGAATTATTCTGAAAATATCTGCTTCTGCTCATCGGTCAATTCGAGCAGCTGATCCGCTGTCAGATTCAGCAATTCCTCGTCATGAGAGATGAGGATAACAATCCTGCCAGCCCTTTTTAAATCTTGTAAGACTTCCGCGACTGCTCGCATTTGGCGATAGTCCAGACCCGAACTTGGCTCATCAAAAATGAAAATCTCCTTATCAGACAAGATCTGGCTAGCAATCAATAAGCGCTGCTGTTCTCCGCCTGACAGAGTCATCGGATGGCTCTCTTCCATCCCCGCCAGACCCAGCTGAGATAAGATTTCTGCCCGCTCTTCCGGTGAGCTGTGATTCCCCAATTTCAGCTCATTTTCGACACTATCCGCAAAAAGCTGGAGCTGCACTACTTGCATGACCAAAGCTGTTTTTTGCAGACGGTCTTTTGCAGACAAGGCTGAACCATTGAGCTCATAGCGGGTATCATCATCGTCTAAAAGACCAGCTAGATAGGCAGCTAAGGTAGATTTACCAGCTCCGTTCGGTCCTATAATTGCCGTAATCTGACCAGTCGGAAAACTAAATCTGGGGATAAAAGATAGATTTTGAGTACCAGCTCTTAGCTGTAAATTTTCAACTGTCAGTCCATCAGAGAAGGGGAAACCAGTTGCTGCCTTGAATTCTGGCAAACGAATACTTCTCAGACTAAGAGCACACCTTTCCTGATCCGACAAGCCCAGAAACTCTGCTTGAGAAAAGATACGCTGCAACCGCCCCTGATCAAAATAGAGATAACTATCAGCAAAATCTCGCAGATAATCCAGCCTATGCTCGGCCACCAAGATAGTCTTGCCCTGGGCCTTCAAGTCTATTAGGTGCTCTCTCACTTGCTCAATTCCCCGCCGATCCAGATTGGCCGTCGGTTCATCCAAGACCATAATCGGAGTGTCCTGCATGATAGCTGTCAATAAGGCTACACGCTGCTGTTCTCCTCCTGACAGGCTAAATAAATCCCGCTCCAGATAGCCTTCCAAAGCAAAGTCCTGAGTCAGCCTACTCAATTGTGCCAAAATCTGCTGGCTCGGCTTCCCCTGATTCTCACTAGGAAAGACCAACTCATGCTTGACCATTTTGTGGAAAAATTGATTGGCTGGATTTTGAAAGACCGAGGCTACCGCCACAGATAAATCTTCGACCGATTGCTGACCTGCTTCCAGATCTGCAACTCACAGTTTTCCGTTTAGATCACCTCTATAGTAATCCGGAATCAAGCCATTTAAGAGATGCAGGAAAGTTGACTTGCCGCTGCCACTGACCCCACAGAGCACTGTCAAACTCCCTTTAGGAAGCTGTAAGCGGTCTACTTGCAGACTGTCTGCTCTGCTATTCTCATAAGAAAAAGTCAAAGAATCTGCAGCAATCAAGGGTGAATCATCCAAACTAGCATACCTAGCATCCATAGGCAAATACTCCAATCTAACAGTCTGAAGCGAGAAACAAAGGTTTCTGTGCTACCTCTTTTTAGGGCTAATCCCTTGGTCAGAGAGGCTATAGTCAAGTCCTGTACCGTCCGCAAGAGAGACATTAGAAGCGGAACAATCATATACTCAAAATAGCGAACAGGATGCAGGAAGATGCTTCGTTTTTGTAGAAACATCCCTCTTAGCCGCAAACTACGGCTGACCATTTTGACATCTGCCTTAATCGCTGGTAAAAATCGTAGCATTACAGCTAAAGTCAAGAGTAGACTCTCTGCCAAGTACCATTTTCTGAGTCCATGTATCATATCGTAGGCGCTGGAGGTTGTCAAAAGCAAGCTTCCAGCCATGATAGAGGGCAACATAAAACGCCCAGCTGTCGCAATCGTTGTCAGCATACGAATGGGCAGAAACGGCAGCAAATCCAGTAAAAAAGTATCAACTGCCAACAAGAGCAGATAGATACTCAGATAATAGAGGGACATTTTCTTTTTATCCACAAGAGCAGTGATTAGAGCCAGCCCTAAAACTAGCACAGTTTCAGGCCAGCCCGTAACTCTAAGCAGAAAAGCCAGATTAGCAAATAAGACCAGCAGAACCTTGCTACGGACGTCTAATTTCATGAAGCCATCCCTGCTTTAACAAAGTGTTTCTTCACTAGATACTGACCAAAAAGTCCACCAACTAGAGCACCGACAGCAACCATTCCAACAAAACCAGCTATCGTTGGGAAGTCTACAGGCAGCAGAATCCGATTGATATATTCCTCTGTCTTTCCACGCGCTATCAAGCTATCAATATAGGTCTGACGCGCCAGCCACATGAAAATAATGGGGCCTGAATTAGCAAAAGAGAAGACAACAAACGACAGGAGGCTCAGGGATTTATTTTCATACCTCCCCAATCCCGCAACCCAATCCGCCAAAAGTCCAAAAACCAGACCCGGCAGAAAAGCGATAAAGAAATGGCCCGAAAGGAGGAAAAAGGCTCCCATCACCATCCCCAAGAGACTGATTGCCCCAAATTTTTTAATCTTGCTTTGCAGAAGCATATAGACTGTTCCTCCAAAAACTGCAGCGAAAGCTGGAGCGAACATCATATTGCCAGAGCGATCAAAAAAGCTTCCAACAAGTACGCCTAGCCCGACGCAGAGAATGTAGAGGGCAGCAAAAGCTCCCGTCAGCATAATATCTTTGACTTTTAATTTTTTCATTTATCTAATCCTTTTTAACTGAGAAGGTGTTAGTTCATAAACCTCATCCGCAAAAGCTACTGTTGACAAGCGATGGGAGATCAGAAATACCATCCCTTGGCATTCTTCCTTAACAATGGAGAGAAAAGCTGCTTCATTGAGGGAGTCTAGGTTGCTGGTTGGCTCATCAAAAATATAGCAATTTGCTTTCTTGAGCAGGGCTCGCATGAGTTCCAACCGCTGACGCTCCCCAGCAGAAAAATCCCTTTCTCCATCAACAATCGTATCCAATCCCTCAGGCAAACCTTCCAAGCGCTCTTTGATCCGACATTTTGCTGCCAAGTCCCAAATTGCTTCATCGCTGATGTCGGATTTCCCCAAAAGCAGATTTTCCCGCAAAGACTGATGAAAGAGCTGAGCAGTTTGAGGCACATAGGCAAAGGAAGCTTGCAAATGCTGGCGGCCAATATCTCGTGAATCCTGACCAGTGAAGACAATCCTGCCAGCTTGTGGGTCATACCAACGCATGAGCAGTTTCATCAAAGTAGATTTCCCGCAACCACTAGATCCGACCAAGCCGATAATTTTTCCTTTTTCAAAATGAGCTGAAAGGTGCTCGAAAATTGGAACATTGCGATTGTCATAAGCAAAATGTATATCTTCCGTCGAAATCTGCTCTAAGCTGACGGTTGATGCTTGCCCAGTCTGAGTAGGCTCTTTTTCATCCAAAAGACCAAAGACATTGCTGCCCGCATTCATGGCTCTTTTAAAACCAAGGGGCAAACGCCCCAGTTCCAAAAAGGGAGCAAAAGAGCTAGAGAAAGCAACCAAAGCTAGGACAGCCCTTTCTAGAAGCAGATGCCTCTCCTGAACCTGATAGAGAGCAGTAAGGGCAAAAAGCATGACCGCCATACCCACGACTAAAAATGTTAGAGCCTGTTGAAGAAATTGTTTTTGTGCAATCTGGCGCTCTAACTGATTGACCTGCTGACTTTTTTGAGATAAAAACTTAAAGCGTTCCTGAACTTTGCCAAACTGGACCAAATCCCCCATAGCCTTCAAGCTCTCCAAAAAGAAGGAAATATAAGATGTGCGTCTTTGATGTTGCTCCTGCAGAAAATGCTCTAAGTCAAGAGCAAATTTCCGAGGCAGAGCCACAGCTAGCAGAAAGTAAGTCGCTAGAGCTATCAGAGTAAACCAAAGAGAAAAGCCAGCAAAATATGTCGCTATTAAAAGAGCTGATAAGATACCTGTACAAATCGGAGCCAGCGTATGAGCAAAGAAGATTTCTAAGGCCTCGATATCCTCTCCAATCATTTTGAGCAGTTTCCCCCTGTCCTGCCGATCCAGTTTTGCCGGTGCCAACCGACGAAGCTTGGCAAAAATTAGCTTCCGCAGATCCGCCAAGGAATGAAATGCCACATAATGACCAAAATAATGCTCTCCATAGCGGAAGAGCCCTCTGGCTAAAGCCAATCCTATCAAGACTAGCACGTACCAAGCAGACGGCGCCTGATTCTTAAGAGCAGAAAAGCCCAAAATGATCAACAAACTTGGAATTGCCAGCGTTGTGACAAAACCCAGCACTGCAAAAAGCACAGCCAACCCAATAAAGGGGACCAAATGCCTCATGACCTGCAAGAGTCGAGTGAGGATTTCACGTGTTGGATAAATTCTTTTATTTCCCATTTGTCAATTCCTCCAATTCTTTCTGCGTGTCAACTAGCTGATGGTATTCCTTATTATTGGCATATAAGTCTTCTGGCCGTCCTAAAGCAAGGTTTCCCTTTCCTAAAAAGAGTACTTCCGATGCTTTCCCCACTTGCTTCATTTTATGAGTGATTTCGATAACCAGAGCTTCTTGAGCCAATAAATCCAGCAGTTCGTAGATGAGAGACTCATTTTCCTGATCCACATTGGAAGTGATCTCATCAAAAATATAAAGAGAACGTTTGGCTAACATGGCCCGTACACAAATAAGCTGCTGACGCTGTCCAGGCGACAGTTGATTCCCATTTTCCCCCACTGGAGTAGCCAGTCCCTGAGGCAGTTTATCAATAAAGGATAGTAGTTTTTTTTCAGCCAGCCAAGTTTCAATCTCTGACTGAGACAAGTCCGTTGCTAACTGCAAATTTTCTAAAATGCTGCTATTCAGGAGAGTACTATTTGATGATACATACATGACTTGTGGATAAAGAGACTGCTGCGATATGCCTTCTAGAGACTTAGAACCAAAGAAAATATTGCCCGAACTCGCTCGGAGTTTTCCCAACAACAGCTTAGCCAAGGTCGTCTTTCCTCGACCACTCTCACCTGCAATAGCAAAAACCTGTCCGCGACTAAGCTCAAAAGACAGATTTTTAAATAGGAACTGGCCGTCAAAGCCGAATGTCAGCTTGTCCACTCTAAGTCGGTCAAAGGCTGGCAGCTCCACAGCAGACTCCTGAGGTCTTTTTTCTACCGAATCGAGAAAACTGAAAATCCGATCTGCCATTTGGGTCGTCATCATGACCAGATGCATCCCATATCCTGCCTCACGAATCGGTGCGAAAAATTCAGTCGCTATCAACACAAAGAAAATCATGGTAAAGAGCGATAAGTTTCCCGCAGCCAACATACCTGCTGCAACAAAGCCAGAAATCCCAATCCCCAAATACATGACTGCATCCATATAGCCAACAGACTGCAACTGAAAACCCAAAAGCTCCATCGTTGCATCACGAAAATCCTCTGCCTGTTCAGCAAACTCTCGCTCATATTTACCATCTGCCTGATAAGAATAAAGCGTATTGAGTCCTTGCAGATCATCTAAAAATAGATTCCCCACATCCATATAAGAAGCCCAATAGCGAGCCATGATCCTGCGCGAACGTTTCTGCATCAGCATGATGGAAACAGGTATGAAAGGCAAAGATAGGATAAAAATCAGGCCTCCCAAAGGAAAAAGAAAGAAAACAATGATTAGTACTGTCAGACAATTAAAATAAGTTCGCAAATTGAGCGATAAGTAGTAGGAATAGTAAGTATCTAAGCTGTCAATCCCTTGCGAAGCCACTGTTAAAATATCCGCAGCTGTCCGGCCGTCCTTAAATTCCCCATCCTTGTCTATAAAAGCCTGAAAAAAAGCTGCTTTAAGTCTGTCTCTGGCAAATTGCGAAGCCAATCCTTGATAGCGTTTAGCCAAAAGAGAGATGGCAAAGCCTAGTCCGTTGAAAAACACCAGCCAGCAAAACACCTGAGGAAGAGAGATGACAATCCCATCATACAAGTCAGCCAAAACTTTCGCAATCAAGGCAAAACTCAGAATCCGCATCAAAAACTGCCCCCAAGACAAAAAAGCTGACAAATAGACCAGTTTCAGCTTGGGTCGAATTTGTTCTTTTAAGCGCCCTGTCAGTTCTTTCCTTCGCGCCCTAGAAATTTTTTCTTTTTGTTGTGTCATGTTTCCCCCTGATAGAAGTCTTCATTCATTTTAGTCAGTTGCAAATAAAATTCTTGATACAAGTTACCTTCCACTCCCATAGTCTAGAAAGACAACCTGCCTAATTGAAGCAAATTACAGAATAGATTAAGCAACTATCCTACTTTTATTTACCTGCATTTAATCATTATAGCATTCTGGAAAAAGAATGTAAATTAAATTTTCAGACTTTTTAATCTATTATGATGGCAAAAAAGACTTCCAAATGGAAGTCTTGTCTAGCGATGACTGATTTTTCTAGTTAGGAAATCTCCTAAAAACTGGATAAAGAAAATGAGGAGCAAGAGCAAAACAGTTGCTAAAATGGTCACGTCTTGATTGAAACGCTGATAACCATAGGCAATCGCTACATTTCCAAGACCGCCTGCACCAATCGCTCCTGCCATGGCTGTTTCACCGACTAGCGAGATTAAGGTCACTGTTGTCACCCGAATCAAATCTGGTAAGCCCTCGCGTAGATAAACCCCGATAATATCCCATGAGTTGGCACCAACTGCCTGCGCCGCTTCAATCACACCGCGGTCTAATTCAGATAGAACCACCTGTACCTGACGGGCAAAGAAAGGAAAGACTGCCAGAGATAAAGGCACCAGAGCTGCTGTTGGCCCAATCCCTGTCCCCACAATCATCCGTGTAAAAGGATTAATCAAAGCTAGGAGAATGATAAAAGGAATCGCCCGAAAGATGGACGTTACCTTGTCCAAGATGAAAAAGGCTGTTTTATTTTCTAAAATGCCACCCGGCGCTGTCAATACAAGGAAAAGTCCAGCCACCAAGCCTAGAATCCCACCAATCAGAAAGGAAATAATTGTCATATAAAAGGTCAGATAAATCGCTGTTCCCCAGCCAGCCTGACCCGACCAGCCCATTTTATAGACATTGGGCAAAAATGTTTTAATAAAGTCTATCAATCTAAATTCCTCCCTTAAGCACCTTTAATTCTACGCCAGCAGCTTGTAAATTGCTCTGAACTGCCGCAAGATTTTCAGTATTTCCTGATAAAATAACTACCATCTCCCCGACAGGTACATGGTCTAAAATCTCAATATTGGCGTGTAAAATATTGGCCGACACCTGATACTGCTTGTATATATCATTGATAATGGCTGTATCTGTCACCGTACCGGAATATTTCAAATGCGCCAAAACCGAATCTGCCGGCAGATTTTGGACAATCTTCTGCTGATTGATTTTAACCATCGCTTCAGTGATGCCTGTTGCCGTGGTGATAAAATCTTTGGTCAATTCGTTCTGCGGATTGGTAAAAATATCCAAGACCGAGCCTTCCTCGATCAATTTCCCGTTCTGCATAACAGCCACACGATTGGCAATATCTTTGACAATCTGCATTTCATGCGTGATGAGTACAATCGTCAGCCCCAACTTTTGGTTCAAATCCTGAAGCAAGGCCAAAATTTGCTTAGTTGTTTTAGGATCCAGAGCCGAAGTCGCTTCATCTGAAATCAAGATTTTCGGGTCATTGGCCAAGGCTCTAGCAATCGCCACACGCTGCTTCTGCCCGCCAGATAGTTGAGACGGATAATTATCCGCTCGATCTTCCAGACCTACCAATTCTAAAAGCCTGTGAACCTTCTCCTCTTTTTCAGTAGCAGACAGGGAGGAGTGCTTCAAGGCAAATGCGACATTTTCCTTGGCTGTCATCTGGGCCATCAAATTAAAATGCTGGAAAATCATCCCAATATCTTTTCGCTTTTCCCGCAGTTGAGCCGCATTCAGCTGGACACTGCCCTTATCATACAGCACTGTCCCATCAACGGTAATTTTCCCGTCGGATGGTTTCTGTAATAAATTGATAACCCGCACCAGAGTGGACTTTCCAGCACCGGAATAACCTACGATACCATAAATATCTCCCTGATTAATGTGGATGGTCACATCTTCAACCGCTTTGATGACACGATTTTTCTGAGTGAAAGTGACATCAATGTGGTCTAATTTGATAATTTCATTGCTCATAACTTCTGATTAACTCCTTGATTAATTCAATATGGGTATAATAATCGGCAATCTTGACATTTTCATCGCCACCATGATCCCGACTGTTGGCATTTCCCAAGCCAAAGGCAGCCATCGGAACTTCCAAAGCCTCAAAGACTGTATGCATGGGTCCTGTTCCTGCCGAGGTTGGAAGCACCGAGATGCCTTCTGGATAAAAATCCTTGGCCAGTTCAATTACATTCAGGATAGATGGAGCACTCATATCGCTACGATAGCTCATTTCTCCCAGTGTATAGGTTAATTCTACCTTATCATAGCCATTTTTGTCCAGTTGCTTGCGAATCTTGTCCAAGACATCACGGGGCTCTAAGCCTGGCACCAAGCGCACTTCCATCTTGGCAGATGCATGTGCTGGTAGGATGGTTTTAACCCCCTGTCCCTGATAGCCCGAACCAAAACCTTCAATGTTAATGGCTGGCTCAAAATAGAAGCGACGGAGAAATTCCTGCCTTTCCTCCTTCAAGACTGGAAGCTGGAGGCCGTAGATTTCCTTCAATTCTTCTGGTGTCTTCAAAGCATACTGGGCAATCAAAGCCAGCTCTCGCTCATTGGGCTCCTGTACTTGCTCATAAATGCCCTCAACTAAAATTCGACCGTCAGCACTTCGTAGGCTGGAAATGGCATTCATCAAATACCAAGAAGCAGAATTGATAACACCGCCGTAGCTAGAATGAATATCGACTTCTGCACTGTGAACAGACATATCAAAGGTGACAATGCCCTTATTCCCACCAGAAATTTCCAACTGGCCTAGATTATTACGCGTGCCCTGCTCCCAGACCAGCAAATCTGCTCCCCGCAAACGTTTCTTATGCTTGGCCAGGTATTTATCCAAGTCTGTCGAAGCTGACTCCTCTGCTCCCTCCATCATAAAGATGATGTTGACTGGCAGAGAACCATGCTCTCGGATATACTTGCGCACCGCTGTCAAACGGGCAGTAATGTGCCCCTTATCATCATCGACCCCGCGGCCGTACATGACACCATATTGAACCGACAGAGTAAAGGGATCGTTGGTCCAAGGCTGGTCATTATCAGCTGGCACCGTATCATAGTGGTTATAGAAAATGATGGTCTTGGCCTCAGGATTGTCTGACTGAAACTCTGCCAATACAAAGGGAGCCGTGTAGCTATCATCAATCATCACTTTAGCACCCGCAGCAGTGAAAATTTCTCCCAGATAGGCAGCTACCTCCTTGAGCCCAATTTGCTGGGCAAAGATAGACTTTTTAGAAATCAAGGTCCGCAACACCTCAAAATAGTGTTGGGCTACCTCATCATTTTCAAACTTTTTAATTTGTTCACTCTCAGTTGAGAAAGGCATGTATAACTCCTACTAATCGCATTTGTCTAAAGATTATCCGCTATGATTTAGTAAAGAGCAAAGACTGACCGTCCTGTAAGCCCATGGCTCTGCTTTTAAAAATGGCCAAATCATCTCTGCCGATAAAAACTCTAACTAATAGCAGATAAAGGGCTGGAGAAATCCATTCCCCGCCCTTTCTATCTTCAATTATTTTCTATAAAATCTTACCAAACTGGTTGATCCATACCGTCTGAAGACTCTTCAATGACTTTTTTGACTTCGTCAGTCTGATAAGCCTTGATAATTTTCTTGATAGCATCTGCCTTGTCAGATTTTTCCCAGTCTTTCTTAGCAGCAATCAGGTTGTACCAAAGTTTAGAGTTTTCATCAGTCTGTTCTTTGTAAAGAGCGCTCTTGTAGTCAATACCAGCTTCGCGAACGAAGGTATTATTGACAACCGCTGCATCTACAGAAGTAAGAGAAGCTGCTGTTTGAGAAGCATCCAATTCAGAAATTTTCAAGTTTTTCTTGTTTTCTTTGATATTGGCAACAGTCGCAAGCTCAGTCGAATCCACATCCAACTTAATCAAACCAGCTGCTTGAAGAAGGTTCAAGGCACGGCTTTCGTTTGTCGCATCATTTGGCACAGCAATGCTGCCGTTTTCTGGAATGTCTTTCACATCAGTATATTTATTTTTGCCATCTTTGGTACCAGAGTAAAGACGAATTGGTGCGATATAAGTATCCGCTACAGAAACCAAATCTGCATTGTTCTCTTTATTCCAGTTTTGCAGGTAGTAGTAATGCTGGAAGGCGTTGATATCCACATCACCATCACGAACCGCTTGGTTAGGTTGAGAATAGTCTGTAAATTGAGTAAAGTTTAATTTAACTCCCGCTTTATCCTTATCAAGGATTTCCTGAACCTTGTTCCAACGCGCTTCTTCTGTATCGCTGAGGCTCATCACCCCGACTTTTACAGTCACTGTGCTATCGTCACCTTGTGATGTTGAAGACGAGCAAGCTGCCAAACCAAATGCTGCAGCAGCGAAAAGTGCTGTTGCGCCAAACCATTTTTTCAATTTCATAAGAAAATCTCCTTAATATATATTTTTTATTGATGATGAATGAAAGGAACCAATCTCTTATACCTCACGGAAGAGAGAATCGTTACTTATTTGATATCCTTGGCATCTGGCAAATAGGTGCCCCCAAAGAATTCTTTTGATAATTTTTCAAGCGTCCCATCCTCATAGAGTTCCTTGATTCGTTTGTTCACGAAGGTTTGGAGCTCTTCCTGTCCGGAGGCAAGGAGCGGATAGACATAGGGCTGTTGGTCACTTGGAAGTTCGATCACTTCAACATTATCCAGGCCTTGTTCTTTAATAATCGTATCCACCGTGATACGCTCAAAGATCTTGTAGTCTGAGCGGCCGTCGTTCAGATTGGCTAGAATCTGCTGAATCGTTCCATCTGTATAATTGATGGTTGTCGGATTAGCACTGTGCTCTTCATTGTACTTTTCCAGCTGTTTGGCTGTTGAAGTACCTTGAACAACTTCAGTAGACTTGCCACCGATATCATCTAGCGACTTGATGTTCACCCCTTTACGAACCACCAAGACCGTTGGGTTTTTGGCGTATGGATTGGTATAAAGGTATTTGCCAGCACGTTCTTCAGAATAACTGATATTATTGGCACCGATTTGGTAACGATCACTGTCCAAACCAGAAAAAATGGAAGCCCATTTGGTCTTATTGAAGTTGACTTCGTACTTGTCTGAATCTTTAAAGATTTCCCGAAGTACTTCAATTTCGTAACCTGTCAGTTTCCCGTCCTTATCTTCATAAGAGAAGGGCTTGGTCGTTCCAACCGTTCCTACTTCGACCGTCGTTTTCTTTGAAGCACTGTCATTACTTGATGAGGATGAGCAAGCCACCAGCAAGCCCAACGCAAGACTTCCTACCGCTGCTGTGGCAGTATGTTTCAATAGTTTTTTAATATTCATATTCCTATTTTCTCCTAAAAGCTTGATTCTATCATACCAGATTTAGAAAATCTTGACCATTATATGTTTTTTATCAGGGCGATAGATTTTCTTTATCACTGATTCGATAGTTCAAACTATTTTCAGGCGATAGAAATCCTGCTTTTCTATAATAACAAAAGAAAGTGACCTTGCCTAGTTCTTATTTTCTATAGAAGACTATAGTTATTTCTTATAGTGCTGAAGGAGAAAAAGGGCGTTTTCGACATAGTAAGGAACAGAGACCTGAAAGGCTGTATCGTCAATCGTCATGCTATCATGGTGCAGGTCAGGTGCATCTGCTGCACCATTTGAGCCGATAAAAGCAAAAACACCAGGAATTTTTTCTTGATAAAAGGCAAAGTCTTCTCCAGCAGAAGACGGCTGGGCAGGCAATAGCTCCCCAATATTCTGGGAGTTTTCAAAAACAAGCTCGGCCAATTCTGGATCATTGTAGGTCACTGGCGGAGTCTGATCCCAGACAATAGTGACCTTAGCACCGAAGTTCTCCGCAGTATGCTCCACAATACGGATAAAATCTGCTTTCAAACGCTTTTGCAACTCAGGACTAAAACAACGAATGGTTCCTTCAAAGAAGCCATTTTGCGGCAGGACATTCCAAGTCGCCCCAGCTTCAATATGAGTCACAGACAAAACAACTGGCTCAAAGGGCGAGACAGTCCGAGAAACCAGAGCTTGGAGATTTTGAATCATGCTGGTCAGAGTCAGAACCGTATCCACTCCCAAATCCGGTCGAGCCGCGTGGCTGCTGACTCCTTCAACAATTACCTTAAACTTTTCCACACCTGCCATCATGGCTCCCGACTTCAAGGCCATTTGCCCAGATTTTAACTGGGGCATATTGTGAAAACCGATAATCGCAACCACATCATCCAGCAAACCCGTAGCCAGAACTTGACTGGCTCCTTGAGAGGTTTCCTCGGCTGGCTGAAAAATCAGCCGAATGGTTCCCTGTAAATCTTCTTCCATAGCCTTGAGCAACTCCGCTGCCCCTAAAAGACTGGTCTGATGGAAATCATGACCGCAGGCATGCATAACACCTGGATGCAGACTGGCATAAGGCAGACCTGTCTGCTCTAAAATAGGCAGGGCATCAATATCTGCTCGAAGGGCGATCACTGGCTCTCCCTGACCGATTTCGGCAATCAAGCCCGTTTCTAAACCAGAGTCCAAGATTTTAATCCCCAACTCTCTCAAATAACGACTTAGAAAAGCCGTCGTTTCATACTCTTGCCCAGACAACTCCGGATGCTGATGAAGATAATGACGCGTTTTTATTAATTTATCATAGAACTGTTTCATAAGCATTCCTCCACAGACAGATTTTGTCAATAAGTATAACATATTTTCCGCTATTACCATAGTCCTTAGTCAAGAAGAATCACCAAATCGCAACCATCGTCAACCAGAAAATTGCTCAAAAACTAATTGACAAAGTCCCTATGACAGCTATCGCTGAAAACTTGGCTGTCTCTACTTCCACCGTCATTCGTAAATTGAAAGAATTCAAGTTCAAGACTGACCTTAGCTACCTTCCAGAACACATGAGCTGGGATGAATACAGCTTCAAGAAAGGAAAGATGAGCTTCATTGCACAGGATTTTGATTCCAGAAAAATCGTAGCTATCTTAGATGGACGGACCCAAGCAACGATTCGCAATCACTTTCTGCGCTATTCCAGACAGGTCCGAACCGGCGTTAAAGTCATTACCATGGACATGTTTAGTCCCTACTATGACTTGGCTAGACAACTTTTTCCATGCGCTAAAATCGTCCTCGATCGCTTTCACATTGTGCAACATCTCAGCCGGGCTATGAGTCGTGTTCGTGTTCAAATCATGAATCAATTGGATCGAAAATCGCATGAATACAAAGCATTGAAACGCTACTGGAAACTGATTCAACAAGATAGCCGTAAACTCAGCGATAAACGCTTTTATCGTCCGACTTTTCGCATGCACTTGACAAATCAAGAGATTCTTGAAAAGCTACTCCCTTACTCTCAAGAACTCAGAGAACACTATGACCTCTACCAACTCTTGCTTTTTCATTTTCAAGAGAAACAAGCTGACCATTTCTTTGGACTCATTGAAGAATCAATTTCTTGTATAAATCCTATCTTTCAGACTGTTTTTAAAACCTTTCTCAAGGACAAAGATAAAATTATCAACGCTATGGAATTACCCTATTCTAACGCAAAACCGTAGGCTACTAACAACCTTATCAAGGTCATCAAGCGCAACGCTTTTGGTTTTAGGAACTTTGACAACTTCAAAAAACGCATTCTCATCACTTTGAATATCAAAAAGGAGAGAACCAATTCGGTCCTCTCCAGATGTTAGCTGACATCAACCCACTACAGTTGACAAAGAGCCTTTAGTTCTCCCTTGCGACTATAAACTTATAAAATTTATTCAAGTAAGTTAACTCAATGACTTCTAAGCACTATACTTTACAGTAGTGTAGTTATTCCTTATTTCTACTATACTTGATTTTACGTCTATATTCTATGAACATCAGTAATACTCCTGAGGTTAACATTATCCATGCATATTGGGATATGCTACTTCCATCTCCCGTTTTAGGTAATGGCTTGTTATTACTTTTATTTGGTGCCCCTGGTTTATTAGATCCTGGATCATTCGGTGTTGGTGTAGAAGGTTTTGTTGGAGTCTTTTCTTGGTTGGTGAGCGTGAAGCCATCTTGCATGCTTCCTTCGTAACTGACTCCATACCATTTTCCTGCAAGTTGAATGGTATTTGAACTTTCTCCAACTTCTTTGATGCTATACTCATGGTTTGCGCCACCGAGTATCGCTGAGACTGGTAATGCCTCAAATGTAACTGTCCAATTGTTGGCTTGGGTCAACTCTTTTACAGTACCGGTTGCGGCTCCGTCTTTGTATAATTCTACTGTGACGCTGTCCACAGGTGCTGCTGTCTTGTTGCCGTCTGATCCTTTCCACTCTTTTGTTACTTTTACATCTCGGGTCGGTGGGATCATTGGGGTCCATGGAGTCTTTTCTTGGTTGGTGAGCGTGAAGCCATCTTGCATGCTTCCTTCGTAACTGACTCCATACCATTTTCCTGCAAGTTGAATGGTGTTTGAACTTTCTCCAACTTCCTTGATGCTATACTCATGGTTTGCGCCGCCGAGTATCGCTGAGACTGGCAATTGCTCAAAGGTAACTGTCCAATTGTTGGCTTGGGTCAACTCTTTTACAGTACCGGTTGCGGCTCCGTCTTTGTATAATTCTACTTTGACGCTGTCCACAGGTGCTGCTGTCTTGTTGCCGTCTGATCCTTTCCAGTCTTTTGTTACTTTGACAGCTCTGGTTGGTGGGATCATCGGGGTCCATGGAGTCTTTTCTTGGTTGGTGAGCGTGAAGCCATCTTGCATGCTTCCTTCGTAACTGACTCCATACCATTTTCCTGCAAGTTGAATGGTATTTGAACTTTCTCCAACTTCTTTGATGCTATACTCATGGTTTGCGCCACCGAGTATCGCTGAGACTGGTAATGCCTCAAATGTAACTGTCCAATTGTTGGCTTGGGTCAACTCTTTTACAGTACCGGTTGCGGCTCCGTCTTTGTATAATTCTACTGTGACGCTGTCCACAGGTGCTGCTGTCTTGTTGCCGTCTGATCCTTTCCACTCTTTTGTTACTTTGACATCTCGGGTCGGTGGGATCATTGGGGTCCATGCAGTCTTTTCTTGGTTGGTGAGCGTGAAGCCATCTTGCATGCTTCCTTCGTAACTGACTCCATACCATTTTCCTGCAAGTTGAATGGTGTTTGAACTTTCTCCAACTTCCTTGATGCTATACTCATGGTTTGCGCCGCCGAGTGTCGCAGAGACTGGCAATTGCTCAAAGGTAACTGTCCAATTATTGGCTTGGGTCAGCTCTTTTACAGTACCGGTGGCTATTCCGTCTTTGTATAATTCTACT
>NZ_CABPTS010000017.1:0-51156 GCF_902460385.1 Streptococcus sp. Marseille-P7376 | reverse complement strand
TCAGCGATAAACGCTTTTATCGTCCGACTTTTCGCATGCACTTGACAAATCAAGAGATTCTTGAAAAGCTTCTCTCTTACTCTCAAGAACTCAGAGAACACTATGAGCTTTACCAACTCTTGCTTTTTCATTTTCAAGAGAAACAGGCTGACCATTTCTTTGGACTCATTGAAGAAACAATTTCTTGTATAAATCCTATCTTTCAGACTGTTTTTAAAACCTTTCTCAAGGACAAAGATAAAATTATCAACGCTCTTGAACTCCCTTACTCAAATGCAAAACTGGAGGCTACTAACAACCTCATCAAGGTTATCAAGCGCAACGTTTTTGGCTTTCGGAACTTTGACAACTTTAGAACTAGAATTCTCATCACTTTGAATATCAAAAAGGAGAGAACAAATGTTGTCCTCTCCAGAGTATGACTTTTCGTTAACCCACTACAGTTGACAAAGAGCCAAGTAAAAAAGCCCTCTGGAGTCAGAGAGCTGATTTGAGCTCGGGCTAAAATCCTAGTGAAAAAGATGAAACTCCTTGTGTTCATCGAACACGGTGTCGTTTCCCTATTTTCATACGGATTTTTGACGCCCTTAGCATCATGATTAACGACGAAGTCCTAGAGAGTTGATCAACTCACGGTAACGGTTAACGTCGTTCTTACGAAGGTAAGCCAAGAGGTTACGACGGCGACCAATTTTCTTCATCAAGCCACGGTAAGTAGCGTGGTCTTTTTTGTGTTGTTTGATGTGGTCGTTGAGGTGGTTGATTTCCCAAGTAAGGACAGCAACTTGTACCTCTACTGAACCAGTGTCACCTTCGTGACGTGCGTATTGTGCAATGATTTCATTTTTTTTCTCTTTTGAGATTGCCATGATAAGCTCCTTTTCTTTACGCTTCATCCGAGTGACAGGTTTGGCATGGCCTGCAACCAAGAAGAAGTTATTTGTCTTTTAGACATTCTTATTCTATCAGGAAGGAAAGGTTTTGTCAAATGTTCTAGTTTTCATACACGATAAATCTGTGTAGATAGTCCCCAAGCATCACTCAAGAATTTTTGCAAAAGGATTTGGATGACCAGCTGTGAAAAACTGACCTAGTCGCTTCATCAAAAATCGAGGACTTCTTACACTTTTATCGAGCCCCCACGTCTAAGCAGCCACTTTTTGACATTGGAGCAGGATTAGCTTATACTGAATTTAAGTTCATACAAAGAGAACGTCCTATGAAATATATCGAGTTTAGGGGAGCGCAAGCGAGAATTTTCTAAACTGCCCCAAACAGAAGATGTGTATAAAAACTATAATTTTTCAGCTAAAATCCTCTCCTGAGTAGAGCCGAGACGTGATTAGAGCCTGCTGAAGAATGCCTCGTTAATAGGAACTCCAGAATCACAGGGGCAAATTTGTCGTATTTAAAGACTGGAAAAGGATACTCAGCAAAGAAATCCAAGATTTCCAACTAACAGATAAAAACCACTCTCCATGAAAGGAAAAGATACATGAACCATTTCGACACAATCGTCATCGGCGGAGGACCGGCTGGCATGATGGCTGCCATTTCCAGTTCTTTCTATGGACAGAAGACCTTGCTCCTTGATAAAAATAAACGATTGGGCAAGAAACTAGCCGGAACGGGCGGCGGGCGCTGCAATGTGACCAATAACGGAAGCCTAGATGACCTCATGGCCGGTATTCCAGGCAACGGGCGCTTTCTTTACAGCGTCTTTTCCCAGTTTAACAACCATGATATCATTAACTTTTTTACCGAGAATGGTGTCAAACTCAAGGTCGAAGACCACGGTCGTGTTTTCCCAGCGACAGACAAGTCCCGCACCATTATCGAAGCTTTGGAAAAGAAAATTGCAGAGCTAGGTGGTACTGTCATCACCAATACCGAAATCGTCTCCGTTAAAAAATCTGATGAGCTTTTCACTGTCAAATCCAGCGACCAGGCTTGGACCTGTCAGAAATTAATTGTGACGACTGGCGGCAAGTCCTACCCTTCAACTGGATCGACAGGCTTCGGCCACGATATCGCCCGACACTTCAAGCACACAGTAACTGACCTGGAAGCCGCTGAAAGTCCTCTTCTGACTGACTTCCCTCACAAAGCGCTTCAGGGGATTTCGCTGGACGATGTGACTCTAAGCTATGGCAAACATGTCATCACCCACGACCTGCTCTTTACCCACTTTGGCCTATCCGGTCCGGCTGCTCTGCGCTTGTCTAGCTTTGTCAAGGGCGGCGAAACCATCTATCTGGATGTCCTGCCACAGATGAGTCAGCAGGATTTGGCAGACTTTTTAGAAGAACATCGGGAAAAATCGCTGAAGAACTGCCTGAAAATCCTCCTACCCGAGCGAATGGCAGAATTTTTTGCCCAGCCCTTTCCCGAGAAAGTCAAACAACTCAATCTCAGTGAAAAAGAAGCTCTCATCAAGCAAATTAAAGAACTGCCCATCCCTGTCACTGGCAAAATGTCCCTGGCCAAGTCCTTTGTCACCAAGGGTGGCGTTAGTCTCAAGGAAATCAATCCTAAAACTCTGGAAAGCAAGCTCGTTCCCGGTCTCCACTTTGCCGGCGAAGTCCTAGACATCAATGCCCATACGGGCGGCTTCAATATCACTTCTGCCCTCTGCACCGGCTGGGTGGCAGGCTCAAATCCAATATATAAATAATTTAATGGCTAAATACCAAATAAGAAAGGAAGTCCTTGGGAACATATTATTTTACTAAGAGGTGTTACTCCTAATGGAAAGAATGCTATCCCAAAAATGTCTTATTTGGTAGATATTTCGACAGAAGCTGGTTTTCAACACGTTCGAACCTATATTCAAAGTGGGAATATCATTCTTGAAAGTGACTTAGATTTAGAAGAAATACGAGAATGCGTTCATACTCTGATAAAGGAAAAAATTGGAGCCGACTTAAAAATGGTTATCAATAATAAGAACGATCTTGATAAGATTGTTCATGAGAATCCATTTAAAGAAGACTATCTTCATGATCGTGTACATGTGATTCTTTATCAGGGATTTATCCAAAGTCTGCCACTAGAAAAATTGAAAGCTGACTACGGTGAAGAAGAAATTTGTGTAGGCGATCACTGTCTCTACCTCTATCTCCCGAGAACTGCAAAACGAAAAAAGCTCAATACCAACTATCTTGAAAAGCTGTTTGGCGTGGATCTGACCATGAGAAAGTTAAACGTGGTGGAAAAGTTACTAACAAAATAGGAGAACAAGATGAATAGATGCGAAACGGTTGAATTCGTCAACATGTGCATGATTTATGACGGAGAAAAAGTTCTTGTCCAAGACCGAGTTAGTCCTGACTGGCCCGGCATCACTTTTCCTGGCGGGCATGTAGAGCGCGGGGAATCTTTTACCGATGCCGTTATCAGAGAAGTCAAAGAAGAAACGGGACTTACCATCTCCAAACCTCAACTTTGCGGCATCAAAAATTGGTATGATGACAAAGATTTTCGCTATGTTGTGCTGCTCTATAAGACAAAGCACTATTCCGGTGTGCTGCAATCCTCAGATGAAGGAAAGGTCCGGTGGGAAGAGTTGCAAAATCTGTCTCATCTGAAACTTGCAACTAAGGATATGTCAGATATGCTCCGTGTTTTTCTAGAAGATGATTTAAGTGAATTCTTTTACTATAAAGACGGCGACGACTGGCTTTATGACTTGAAGTAAAGAATAGGCTAGGAATTTTCTAGCCTATTTATTTTGCCTTTGTCTGAACGTAAGCTGTAATGACATCTGCTGTGTACTGAGCTGTTCCTGGAGCGAATTTGTCGATATTTTCCTTAAACTCTGGGTTATAGACATAGCCTTTACCGATATGACCGAAGACTTCTATAGAGCAGTCAAAGCCGTAAGTACGGATGGCTTGCAAGAGCTGGGCTGCCTGCTCTTGATTTTCTGCTGCGTCAACCGGCAAGCCTTGCCCCATATTCTCTGCCAGACTTTGAAAAACTTGATTGAAGGCGGCGGCAGACTCTTCTTCCCTTCCATTTTGACGAGTCAGTGCTTCCGACATGACTTCTTGACCGTATTCTTCGACAGCTTCTTGATGGTATTTTTGATTATCTTCGTAGGTAAAGCCTGCGAATCTTTCTTTCATTGTCATCTTTCTTTCTCCTTTTTCTTCTTGGATGGTTTTTTGCAAGGTGGAAATCAAGGTATCCAAGCGGTCTCTTTCCTGCTGCAAATACTCCAACTGCCTCAGCAGATGCGGCAATAAGTCCTGATCATCCTGGCTCAGCAGCTCTGCTATTTTCTCTAAGGAAAAACCCAGATACTTATAGTAAAGGATGACCTGCAGCCGCTCTAGATCAACTTGGCTGTATGTCCGATAGCCATTTTCTGATTTGGCAGGAACTAAAAGTCCGATTTTGTCGTAATGATGCAAGGTTTTGACAGAGACACCCGAAAGCTGCGCAGCTTCTTTGATATGGTACATGATAGACCTCCTTACCACTATAGTATAAGCCCTGACCAAAGGTCAGAGTCAAGCTTTTTTTATAAAAATTTTAAAACTACTTTAGATTTTCCCAAGCGACTAGAATTTATTTACGAAAACCATGGTGATAAAGCTTAGTTTTTCTTGATTTTTTGGGAACATTTTCATAACTTAGGCGTAGTTTCAATTTTTGAGTGCATTGAAGCAGATTTTCAGAGTGCTGCCTAGGGCATCATCCACCCCATCGAAAGCTTTTCCCCTATTGTAGCAGAATTTCTGATATTTCCAGATAACTTCTACAAAAACAAAGACACCTCCTCCAAGAAGGTGCATTGATTAAAAAATGAGACGTGAGAGTGCTGCCAATACAACGCCAAAAATAACGGTTGCAATCAGATTTTTGTATCTAAAGGATACATAGGTTGTCGGAAAAACAACTAACAAATCCAGCCATCTGAAACTAGGAAAGTGTCCTGGCTGAGCATTGGTAATGCTAGATAAGATCAAAGCAAAAATAATAGATACAGGCAAGTATTTAAGGAAACGCTCCACCATGGGCGGAAGCCCCTTGTATTTAACCAAAATAAAAGGCAAGACTCGCGGAATCCAAGTGACGACGGCCGAAAAAAGAATAGCCAGCAAAATATACTTACTTATCATCCAAGATCACCCCCACCGTACAACCCAACAAAGTAGCAAAGAGCACCGCCAATGAATTTTGAACCACCATGGTCAAAAGCAGATAGGTGATACCCACCACGCTCAAAACCAGAAAAAGCTTGTTCATCTTAATTCGACGCAACATAATGGCAAACTGAGAAGAGAAAATACCAACAAACATAGCCACCAAGGCAAAATCCAAGCCGAATCGTTCAGGATTGGGCAGGAGCCCGCCTAAAGCTGCCCCTAAAATAGTTCCCAAGACCCAAAAAGTATAACTCATGAAATTATTGCCCATCATCCAGTAAGCAGAAATTTCCCCTGTATGTACCTGCTCTCCCATCAGGACACCGTAGGACTCATCCGTCAAGAAAGAACCAATAATCATATTCTGCGCCAGACTAGATTTACGAAAAAAAGCTGATGCATGCAGACAAAGCAAGAGATGGCGGATATTAATGAGAAAGACCGTTAGAGCAATGGCCAAAACCGGCGCCTGCTGGGCAAATAGACCAATCATAGCAAACTGGGCACTGCCTGCATAAATCAGAATGCTCATTAGAGCCATCTCAAACGGATTCATATAAGGCGCTGCCATGATACCGCAGGCCAGACCGATTCCAATATAGCCCAAAGCCGTTGGCACCGCTGCCTGAACCCCCTGTTTAAAAGTCTGTCCTCTCATAAATCCTTCTCTTCTTCCATCGTTTCAAAGGCCAGACTTGGCTTGGCATTCAGGTCTAGACTGGCAAAATTTTCTTTGTTCCACTCACTGACACTGGCATAGGCAATCATACCAGCATTGTCACCGCAGAGGCGCAGAGGCGGAATGATCACCTTGACATCCTGAATCTCAGCTGCCAAGCGTTCTCTCAGACCTTGATTGGCCGCAACGCCGCCCGCTACGACCAGAGTCTTGACTGGATATTTTTCCAGCGCTTTCTTAGTCTTGGCCATGAGAATATCCATGACCGCTGCCTGAAAGCTTGCTGACAGGTCTTGGTTAGACAAGACTTCTCCCTTTTGCTGGGCATTGTGGTGCAGATTGATAAAAGCCGACTTGAGACCGGAAAAAGAAAATTCCAGATTGTCTTCCTTAATCATGGCCCGCGGAAAATCGTAGATATCCTGTCCTTGATGAGCCAGCTGGTCAATCTCTCGGCCTGCTGGATAGGTCAGCCCCATAACGCGACCGACCTTGTCATAGGCTTCACCGACCGCATCATCGCGAGTTTCCCCCACAATCTTATAGTCACCAGCCTGACTGACATAGACCAGCTCAGTATGGCCGCCACTGACCAAAAGAGCCAGCAAGGGAAATTCCAAGGGCTCCACGCTCTGGGCTGCCATCAGGTGCCCAGCCATATGATTGACTGGAATCAGGGGAATCCCATGGGCCCAAGCAAAGGACTTGGCCGCTGCCAAGCCGACCAGAAGCGCCCCAACCAGACCCGGACCATAGGTAACGGCCACTGCTGTGACTTGCTCCTCACTAATCCCCGCTTCTGCCAAGGCCTCCTCAATGCAAACCGTAATAACTTCCACATGGTGACGGCTGGCCACTTCCGGTACCACTCCGCCAAAACGCTTGTGGCTCTCAATCTGGCTGGCAATGACATTGCTCAAAAGCTCAGTCTCATTCTTCAGAACCGCCACACTAGTCTCGTCACAAGACGTCTCAAAAGCTAAAATATATCTATCTTTCATGGATCTCTCTTTTCATGACAATCGCATCTTCCACCGGCGCATGATAGTAGGCCTTCCGCCGCGCGATTTCTTCAAATTTTTCTTTTTTGTAAAATAGCAGAGCTGGCCTGTTCGACTCCCTAACTTCGAGGAAAATTTCTTTATCTGCTGGCAAAAAGTCAAACAAGGCTGTCGCGATTTTCTGCCCCTGATAGCTAGGCAATACAGCAATTTGCAGAACTTCTGCTTCAAAGTCTGTCTCCTGCCAGATTAAAAAGCCGACAAGCTGAGTCTCATCTGCTGCTATTGCACAACTGTTCACATCCGAACGCAGAACCTCTTCCATTTGTATGGCTGTCCAAGGACTGACCTCATAGACTGCAAGTAAGAGCTCTTCCAGCTCTTCTGCTAGAACTGCCGCGTCCGCATTCAAGCTGTCGCTCCATTTTCTCAACTTAATCATAGGCGCTGAATGTAAGAATCGCTGGATTCCTGGTGGGTCTTGAGCCAATTTTCCTCGGCTTCTACCCGCTTGAGATAGTTAGGGACAAAGTCATGAATGGACTGGGCTGGCAGGTCTAAACCGAGACGACCAATAGCTGCTGCGTCTGGTAAGGTCGGCTGAAGGGCAGCCTGAGGAAGAGCAGCTTCAATCTGCTCCGCAAAAGTTGCTGTCTCTCCGACAAAAGTGACGGGCTGATTAGCAGCGCTAACTATGTCTAAAACCTCTGCCAAAGGAAGATGGGCCTCCGGCCGCATAGCCTGACCAGACTGATAAAAGCCAGCATAGACATTATTGCGGCGGGCATCCACGATGGGAATGACCAAACCTTCCACCTGCTCTGGTACTAAAGCCAGCAGACTAGACACACCGACCAGCTCGATCTTGAGGGTATGCGCTAAAGTCTTGGCTGTCGCCACCGCAATTCTCAGGCCTGTGTAGCTACCCGGCCCCTGAGCCACCGCGATACGATCCAAATCGGCCGGTTTCAAATCCAGACTATTCATCAGAAAATCAATAGCCGGCATAAGGGTAATGCTATGATTTTTCTTGATATTGAGCGTCACCTGTCCTAAGAGATCCTTATCTTCTAAAACAGCCAGCGACAAAGCCCTATTTGATGTATCAAATGCTAAAATTTTCATACTAAGTTATTCCTTACTCGAATGTCTGCCTACTATTATACTACAAAAAGCCTAATCGCGGATAGAGAAACCTTTCAAAGATTTATTTAGCTAAGAGCGACTTCTCCTAAAATGAAATTGTCCTCGCAATGCAAAACGCTTCTCCCTCTGTTTTCTCAATTCTGCCTTTTACTAATACGTTATTTTATGTTATAATTGGTTAGAATTATAACGAATCAAGGTCAATCTACTACCCAGAAAATTGAATAAAACAAAGCAGCTGACCAGCTGTCGTTTTCTGTAGCTTGATCATGAAAATGGAAGGAAATATAATGATTTACAAAGTTTTTTATCAGGAAACAAAAGATCGTAGCCCACGCCGTGAAAAGACACGTGCCCTTTATTTAGATGTCGAAGCAGCTAATGAATTGGAAGGCCGCATCAAAGCCCGCAAATTGGTCGAAGAAAAGACTCCATACAATATCGAATTTATCGAGCTCTTGTCTGACAAACATTTGGAGTACGAAAAAGAGTCAGGCGCCTTCGAATTGACGGAGTTATAACCTATGGCATATAACTTAAAGAAAGAAGAAGTTGGTGTTTTCGCCATCGGTGGTCTAGGCGAAATCGGTAAAAACACCTACGGGATTGAATACCAAAATGAAATTATCATCGTGGATGCCGGTATCAAGTTCCCAGAAGACGACCTGCTAGGAATTGACTATGTCATTCCCGACTACTCTTATATCGTAGACAATATTGACCGTGTAAAAGCTGTCCTCATCACCCACGGGCATGAGGACCATATCGGCGGTATCCCTTTCCTGCTCAAGCAAGCCAATGTTCCTATCTATGCTGGCCCTTTGGCGCTGGCCCTCATTCGGGGCAAGCTAGAAGAGCATGGACTTTTACGTGATGCCAAGCTCTATGAAATCAATCAAAACACAGAACTGCAGTTCAAGCATCTGAAAGCTACTTTCTTCCGGACAACCCACTCTATTCCAGAACCCTTGGGAATTGTCATCCATACGCCGCAGGGTAAGATTGTCTGTACAGGTGACTTCAAGTTTGACTTTACACCAGTCGGTGAGCCGGCAGACTTGCACCGCATGGCTGCTCTGGGCGAAGAAGGCGTGCTCTGCCTCCTATCTGACTCGACCAATGCTGAAGTTCCGACCTTTACCAATTCCGAAAAAGTGGTCGGACAGTCTATCATGAAGATCATCGAAGGCATTCATGGACGGATTATTTTCGCCTCTTTTGCTTCAAATATCTTCCGGCTCCAGCAGGCAGCTGATGCTGCTGTCAAGACCGGTCGTAAGATTGCGGTCTTTGGCCGCTCCATGGAAAAGGCTATTGTCAATGGGATTGAGCTGGGCTATATAAAGGTTTCCAAAGATACCTTTATCGAGCCAAACGAGCTTAAGGACTACCCAGCTGGCGAAGTGCTGATTATGTGTACCGGAAGCCAGGGCGAGCCGATGGCAGCCCTGTCTCGGATTGCCAATGGTACCCACCGTCAGGTTCAGCTGCAACCTGGAGATACAGTCATCTTCTCATCCAGTCCTATCCCTGGTAATACGACCAGCGTTAACAAGCTGATTAACATCATTTCCGAGGCTGGTGTAGAAGTGATTCACGGTAAGATTAACAACATCCACACCTCTGGACACGGTGGCCAACAAGAGCAGAAACTCATGCTTCGCTTGATCAAGCCTAAATATTTCATGCCAGTCCATGGTGAATACCGTATGCAGAAAGTACATGCAGGTCTAGCCGTTGATACTGGAGTACCAAAAGACAATATCTTCATCATGAGCAATGGTGACGTGCTGGCTCTGACAGCTGACTCAGCCCGTATTGCCGGCAGCTTCAACGCTCAGGATATTTATGTTGATGGGAACCGCATTGGTGAAATCGGAGCTGCAGTCTTGCGCGATCGTAAAGACCTGTCAGAGGACGGTGTGGTTCTGGCCGTTGCGACGGTTGATTTTGAGTCCAAGATGATTTTAGCAGGTCCAGATATTCTCAGCCGTGGCTTTATCTACATGCGCGAATCAGGAGATCTCATTCGCCAAAGCCAGCGTATCCTCTTCAATGCCATTCGCATTGCACTCAAGAATAAAGACGCCAGCGTCCAATCTGTCAGCGGCGCTATCGTCAACGCCTTGCGTCCTTTCCTCTACGAAAGCACCGAGCGCGAACCCATTATTATTCCGATGGTGCTTACACCAGACGAAGACAACTAAAAATAGAGGCTGGGACAAAAGTCCTAGCCTCTCAATTGTTTTTGGATTGTCGAGCAAGACGCAGTGGTTGAGTGGACTCTACTACGCTGATTTCATCAGCTTTTACAGCCCTACTCAACTGTGCGGAGGTGGGACGACGAAATCGAATTCTAACGAATTACCGATTTCTGTCCCACTCTCTATTTTTCTGCTTTATTTTTTGTTCGAGAGGCATGCTTGATAATCCAAGCGCAACTCGGACTCAATTCTTCCTTTTGCCAAGATCCAATCACCCTCTCAAACTTTTCAGGATCTTCTTTATATAAATCATTCAGGTTATTAGCGACGCTTTTTTGGATTGATTTATCCCTATCATCCTTTAGATTTGTCAAAATAGCGGTAAATTCATCAAAATAATCTAAAACCACAGTCTGCTTCTTAGCCCAGGGCAGACGAATCCGCATACACTCGCTGGCTAATCTGCGGACGCGCATATTCTCATCTCGGCTCCACTCTAGCAGTAAATCCATCGTAGCTCTAGGATAATTAGCCAGCAAGGGCCGCATGGAAAATTCTCCAGTAAATCGCTTGGTTAATTCCTTGCTGAAGGCTGCACTCAGCTCGAATTCTTGACTTCCGTAAAGTTCTACGTATTTGCCAATCGGCCACAACCAGTACCCTTCTGAGAACATACCCAAGCCGCCCTCTAACTCCGGACCAAGTATCTGCTCAAAAACCTTCAGAGAATACGCATAAGAAAGCGGCAAGCATTCTTTGATACTCCTTGCCAGCAGCTCTTGACGCTGAGTAAATTCCAAAGCCTCTAAGTCGCTTTCAACTAGAGACATAAAATGCTGAGCATCAAATTTATCTGTGACTTCTTGCAAGCGACGGCTCAAATCCTCCGCATAAACCAAATCATAATAATCTTTAACCTTTTTCGCCATAATTTCTAAATCCCCTTAACAGACTTCTCACTGCTCCTCTGACTTCTGCTTCTTCCTCTTTCTCAGCCAGAAAAAGAGACAACTCGTTCAAGGCGCCTGAAATCATATGAGCTGCCATATCCAAATCAATAGAGATAACTCTTCCTTCTTTAGATAAAATGTCTAATTGTTCTCTCAAATGAAAGAAAGAATTAGCCTCGTCCTGACGACGCCACTCTTTCCACTCAACGACATTGGGACCATCAAGCAGGAGAATACGTTTATTTTCTGTCAAGGTCGCAAAACGAACAAAAGCAACACAGCCTTCTACCAACTGCTCCCAAGAATCGTGTGCTTCCATGGCGCTTTTTTCTACATAAGACCCCAGTTCGGACTGAATTTGTGCCAGTACGGCGGTAAATAAAGTTTTCTTATTCCCGAAATGATGATAAAGTGCGCCTCTTGTCATTCCCAATTCATCTACAATTTCTTCCAAGGAAGTTTCTGCATAACCCTTTAAAGAAAAATGTTCCCGGGCGATAGCTAATATTTTCTTGCTTGTCTCTAGAGAAGCCTGCTGTTTTTTATTCATCTTCACTCTCCAAATAATTTTCCGCAAACTCAGCGCTAGGCGGAATGACTTGAATTACATCAACCAAAACAGAACCCGGCGCTTCCACAATGAAATAGCGCTGACCAAAATCTTCATTTTTAATAGGAAGAAGGATCTCCATTTCTTCTTGCTGACGCAATTCTTCATAAAAACAATCCACATTGTCAACTTCGATATTGATGATTAGGCCACTCGCCTTAGACTGGTAGGCTTGTGGCACTGTCCCATGCTTACTATCAATAAAAGCAAGCTCAAAACCACTCTCAATATTCTTTAAACTAATATACCAATCTGAACAGAAGGTTTCCTGAAATTGGAAATGATTAATGAAAAATTGTACCGCTTGATGGACATCTTCGCTCATTAAAACGGGATATAAACTGGTAATCATTTGTTCTCCTTTTCTTAAGTTTAATTTTAACATACATACTGAATGTATGTAAACAAATATTAAAAAACAGAAGCCAAATTGGCTTCCGTCTATTTGAGAATGGCTTCGTTTAATCGCTTGATAAAATGATATTTGGTAATGCCCTTTTGTGGGACATCTTCTAGACTGGCGTAGATTTCATAGCCTTGCTTGATGTAAAAATCCCTAGCCTGATAAGATTTAGTGGACAAGGTAATGCTAGTTACTCCAGCTTCTGCAGCCTTTTCTTCTAATTCTGCCAGCAGACTGGCTCCCAAACCTTTTTTCTGATGCTCTTTATCCACCACCAAAGCCTTGACATGAATATTTTCCAACACCTGTTGGGCATGGAGCAAGGAAATTAACTGGCCATCTTCCTCCAGCCTTAAATAATAATCTTGAGGTTCAAGTCTTTCAAGCATATCTGGACCAAAACAAGCCTCATATTGCTCATCAAAAACACGCTTGATAAAATCATGAAATTTTTCCATCTTTCTTCTCCTCCACGAAAAAGCAGGGGATATGCCAATCCTCCTGCTCTAAGTTTAGTATAAATCTAGATAATTATCCACTTCCCACTGGGAAACAAAGGTTGCATAGCTAGCCCATTCAATCCGTTTAGCTTCAACAAAGCTGGTATAAATATGATTGCCCAAGGCTGCTTTGACAACCTCATCCTCTGTTAAAGCCTTAACAGCATTATGAAGAGTAGACGGAAGATCAGTAATGCCTGCCTCTTTACGCTCCTCTGGAGTCATGATATAGATATTTTCTTCAATCGGTGCAGGTGCTTCAATCTTATTTTCAATACCGTGCAGACCTACTTCTAGCAGAACAGCCATAGCGATATAAGGATTGGCCATCGGATCCACCGAGCGTAGTTCCAAGCGAGTTCCCAAGCCACGTGATGCTGGCACCCGAACTAAAGGCGAGCGATTGCGACCAGCCCAAGCGATATACACAGGCGCTTCATAACCTGGAACCAAACGCTTATAAGAGTTAACTGTCGGGTTCATGATAGCTGTATAGTTGTAAGCATGCTTAATCAAGCCACCCAGGAAATGGTAGGCTGTCTCTGACAACTGCATACCTTTTGGATCCTCTGGGTCAAAGAAAGCATTGTTGCCATCTTGATCAAAGAGAGACATATTACAGTGCATACCAGATCCTGCAATGCCAAACTTAGGCTTAGCCATAAAGGTTGCATACAAACCGTGCTTACGAGCAATAGTTTTCACAACCAGCTTGAAAATCTGAATCTTGTCACAAGCCCGTAGAACTTCATCATATTTAAAGTCAATCTCGTGCTGGCCGACTGCCACTTCGTGGTGGCTAGCTTCTACCTCAAAGCCCATCTTTGTCAGAATATTTACGATTTCCCGACGAGTATTGTCAGCCAAGTCTGTCGGTGCCAAATCAAAGTAGCCGCCTTTGTCATTCACTTCCAGCGTTGGATCGCCATTTTCATCCAATTTAAACAGGAAGAATTCTGGCTCAGGACCCAAATTAAAAGATTTAAATCCTAGTGCTTCCATATGCTTTAACGCACGTTTCAAGTTACTGCGCGGATCTCCTTGGAAGGGCTTGAGTTCTGTTGTATAAACATCACAGATTAAACCTGCCACGCTGCCATTTTCATCTCCCCAAGGAAAGACTGTCCAAGTATCTAAGTCTGGATAAAGATACATATCTGACTCATTAATACGAACAAAACCTTCAATTGAAGAGCCATCAAACATTGCTTTGTTGGACAAAACTTTATTAAGCTGTTCGTCGGTTGCAGGAATTTCAACATTTTTCATTGTTCCCAAAATATCTGAAAACATCAAACGAATAAATGTTACATTTTTTTCTTTAACTTCACGACGAATATCAGCTGCAGTGATTGACATGAGATTTCTCCTTGTAAATAAAAAAACAAAATAATTTATGGTCGACGCATGTGACCAAAGGTTGGAAGCGAAGCGCCAAAGCGCCCTTGCTGAAGAATATCATTATGGAGAGCCCGACGAACATCATCTTCGCTAATGGTTTTATTCAACTTAGCTTCTCGTTCAGCATATTTCTTCTTGATAGCGGCGATATTACAACCTTCTGAAATATAATCTTTAATTTCCAAAAGCCGATCCATATCATTAAGGGAATACATGCGACGATTCCCTTCATTCCGAATCGGAGTAATCAAATTTTGATCCTCATAATAACGAATCTGACGAGCTGTTAAATCCGTCAGTTTCATAACACTACCGATAGGAAAGACTGCCATATTTCGGCGAAACTCTTTTTCCTTCATCATTTTCTCCTCTATGCACTATTATATCCCAAATATTTTTTATGTCAAGAACTAATGTAAGATTTTCTTACACGGATTTTATTTTTTTTCGTTGAACCAGATCCGAATACGGTCAATATCCGTATTCACAATTATCGCAACAAATACTCCCATAAACGTTTCAAAGATTCTGGCAAATACATATAAAATTGTCTCACCGGCAGGGATTGATAAGGTGATAATGAGCATAGCAGAAACCCCGCCAATTACTCCGGCCTTATTATTCATTGCGACATTGGTCATAATGGTCAACATGGTACAAATAGGGACAATCAGTAAGGTCACCAAAAATTGATTGTGAAAGAAACTATTGATTAAGAAAAAAATCAACGCATAAAAACCACCGATACTATTTCCCAAAATACGAGACGTGCCAAAATGAACACTTTTATCAAAATCTTCCCGCAAGCTAAAAACAGCTGTCAAGGCCCCAATCTGAAGCCCCTTCCAACCAAACAAACCAAAAATTAACAAAATAATGAACACTGCGATTCCTGTTTTGAAGGTTCGCATACCAATTCGAAACTGTGATTTATCCAGTTTATATTTGTTAAAGTAACCCATCCGATTTCCTTTTTAAAAGTCTGCTACCCTTATTTTAACATATTTTAGCCTAAAAAAACTCTTTCTGCTTGGAAGTTTCTCTCACAACAAAAAGCCAGTTCGACAGTCTAGCAGACTGTTGAACTGATGGCTGAAAAAATCAACGTTTTCATCAAAAGAGCTTTTTGAATCTAAAAGACGAACAAAAAACAATTAGTTAGCACGTCAAGAGCTCTCTGTTATAACAAAAGGAGGCTGAGACAAAAAATGTCTCAGCCTTGTTTTCACAATCTTTAGTTTGGATAAATGTAGGTGACGCCGCCCATAAATTCATTGGGGTTAAAATAACCACGATAGTTGCCAATCTGCTTTTGGCGATTGTAGTTAGCTTCTAAGACTTGGACAGAGCCGTCACTTTGAACATCTGTCACATAAGCAACATGTCCGTATTCACCACCATCCCAAACTGCAATAGCACCTGCTACTGGAACATTTCCTGTTGCGTAGCCTTGGGCACTAGCATTGAAAGCCCAAGTGTTGGCATTCCCCCACCAGTTGCTCGCCCAAGGAGCCATTTCTTTCACTCCCCAAGTACACTGGCCAATTGGATAGGAATTACCATAATTAGTCGGAGTATTCAAGACAACATCTTCTACATCAGATACCAAATCAGCATTGCTTGTCGCTTCATAAACCGAACTGCTGTAAGGATTGTAAGCCTGAACCTGAGTGGTACCGCTCACTTCTAGCACATCCCCTGGGTTAATCCTATCAAAAATTGATTTTCCATTATTGGCAGCAAGGTCATAAGGATTCATCCCAGTAGCGCTGGCGATGGCAAAAAAAGAGTCCCCCTGTTGAACAACATAAGAATCTGCACTAACAGCTTGAGCCCCAATTGTCGCCAAGAAAGCTGTGGAAGTCAAACCAAGAGTTGCTTTAGCAAATGCTTTTTTCATAATTATGTTTCTCCGTATAAGTTGATAATAGAAAAATTATATCTTATTTACATGTCAGGTATTTTAGGCTTATATTTTAGTCATGTTACAAATAATTTCTACTTTTACTACAGTGTTTTTTAGGAGGATTTTTAGTTAAAAACCGAAGATAACAAGAACTGAACCAAGCATAATGGCAGTTCAGTCTACTCCCCATACTACGAGAAATCCTATTGGATTATCTCTAAGTTCTGCGTTAAGCCTTTTTATAAAACAATCATTTTACAAAAAAACTGTCCTGAGCCGATGCGGATAATTCCAATATTTCAGCAAACTATCGGAAGTTGAGGATACAGAAAGTAAACCTTTTATCTGATAGGATGTCCTAAATTGCAACTAGAGCAAACAAGGCACTAGAAAAGCTCCGCTTTGAGATTCCAGATGAAGATTCCGATAGAAATTATAAATATCTTGCCATCTATCCATTCAATGGCACTAGAAAAGAGTTGGTTTCCCAACTCTTTTCATTACAAATATTATTTCTCTGTCAATGCTGCAAGACCTGGTAATACTTTACCTTCAAGGAGTTCCATTGACGCTCCACCACCAGTAGAGATCCATGAGAACTTATCTGCACGGCCAAGGTTGATAGCTGCAGCAGCTGAATCACCACCACCGATGATTGATTTCACGCCTGGTTGTTTCACGATAGCGTCCATCACACCGATTGTACCAGCTTGGAAGTCAGGGTTTTCAAAGACACCCATAGGTCCATTCCATACAACAGTCTTCGCACCAGTCAAAGCTTCATCAAATTTAGCGATAGATTTAGGACCGATATCTAAACCAAGGAAACCTGGATCTACTGCTTCGCCTTCAGTGTCTTTCACTTCAGTGTAGTCCGCAAAAGCATTTGCTTCTTTAGAGTCAACTGGCAAGATCAATTTACCGTTTGCTTTTTCAAGAAGAGCTTTTGCAATGTCCAATTTATCTTCTTCTACAAGTGAGTTACCGATTTCGATACCTTGTGCTTTGTAGAATGTGTAAGTCATACCACCACCGATAAGGACTTTATCAGCCTTTTCAAGCAAGTTTTCGATAACACCGATCTTGTCTGAAACTTTTGAACCACCAAGAATCGCTACGAATGGACGTTCTGGAGTTTCAACCGCTTCTTGGATGTAGGCAATTTCGTTTTCAAGAAGGAAACCAGCAACAGCTTTTTCAACGTTTGCTGAGATACCAACGTTAGATGCGTGTGCACGGTGAGCTGTACCGAATGCATCGTTTACAAAGATACCATCTCCAAGTGATGCCCAGTATTTACCAAGTTCAGGATCATTTTTAGATTCTTTCTTGCCGTCAACATCTTCATAACGAGTGTTTTCAACCAAGAGAACTTGTCCATCTTCAAGAGCATTGATCGCAGCTTCCAATTCAGCACCACGAGTGACACCTGGAAGGAAAACAACATCTTGGCCTAATTTCGCAGCCAAATCAGCAGCTACAGGAGCAAGGGATTTACCAGCCTTATCTGCTTCTTCTTTCACACGTCCAAGGTGAGAGAAGAGAATTGCACGTCCGCCTTGTTCAAGGATATACTTGATTGTTGGAAGAGCAGCAGTAATACGGTTATCGTTAGTGATTACACCGTCTTTTACAGGAACGTTGAAGTCAACACGAACGAGAACTTTCTTCCCTTTCAAGTCAACATCTTTAACAGTCAATTTTGCCATTGGATATGACTCCTTCTATTTTTAATACATGATAATTATATCACAAAAGCTGTAAAAGCGATAGCAAAATTAAACGCTTTTGCCCTCTTCTTGACACAGCATCATTCAGAAGATACAATAAGGATAATAAAGGAGGACCCCTTGATGACAGAACTATCTCCCCTTCAAAAGAAAGCCGACCAAGATTTAAATAGCATCGCTATCTTGACAATCCTTCCCCTTATCAGTTATCTATTTTTCCGAGAGCAACTATTAGACTTCACTCGTCAATTATCGGTCTCCATCTGGCTCCGCCTTCTTGTCCTCGCAGCCTGCCAATTTTGTGTAGCAGGATTAGGCACAAGCGTGGTAATGATTCGTCGCAAAGAAAGTTGGAAAGAATATGGATTACTTACTCAGCATTTCCTCTCATCCCTCGTTCAGACTGCCGTTATTTGTCTTCCCTTGCTTCTTTTCCTCATCATTACAGGACAAGTTCACACCTATCTCCCATTTCAATCAATCACTTTAACGAAAGAAATTCTTGCCAGTTCTTTTCCGACAAACATCTTGGGTTACTTGCTCATTGCTCTTATCTGGGGATTCTGGGAAGGCTTTAATTATGTTGTAATTGCTCAGAAAATCAATCTCCGCTATCCATACCAAACGAAGGGAATCGATCTTGGTGCTCTCATTTGCGCTCTAATCTGCCTGCTCATACATGGAATGATTGGCTTAGATCCAACTTCTCTATTTGAAGCCGTCACCGTATTCATTCTCATTTACGGCATGCTCGTCATTCAAAGAAAATCCGGAAATGCATGGAGTTGTATTCTCATCTTTTGCCTTCTATGGAATGCATTTTAATACTAAACAAAAATCTAATTCCCCCAAGCTCTTTTCCCAAAATAATTTTCTTCAAAACTGCTGTTTTTCAGCCCAGAATTACTGTTTCCAACTCTATCATGGTAGTATTTCAGGCTTTGAAAAATTTTTCTAAAATTTTTTTGTTGAATTTCCACCCAATTTTGTATTCCAATGTCCACTTTAAGAGACAATCTCAAAGTTGTACACGCAAACTTTCCCAGTTCCCTTGGCTATTTGTAAAAGTGGATTCGAAAAAGTCGTATAGAGCAGATAAAGCAAAATAAAATCCTATTTTCCTTGTCCAATCTAATGCTGGGCAAAAGCTATCCAATTCTCATTTCTATCCTAGTTGCCAATGAAGCCGCATTAGTACTCGTCATTGTCTATAGCATATCGACTTGATTCCCAATAACTATCCATTCCAGCGGCTCAAATATACTTGTCTCAAAACTGAAAAAGAGATCCACAGCGGATCTCTTTTTTCATACACTTGAATTATTTAGCAATTTTCGCAAAGTATTCAAGAGTACGTACAAGTTGTGCAGTGTAAGACATTTCATTGTCATACCATGAAACAACTTTAACCAATTGTTTACCGTCAACGTCAAGAACTTTAGTTTGAGTTGCGTCAAACAATGATCCGTAAGACATACCTACAACGTCTGAAGAAACGATTGGATCTTCAGTGTAACCGTATGATTCGTTAGCAACAGCTTTCATAGCTGCATTTACTTCATCAACAGTAACGTTCTTTTCAAGAACAACTACCAATTCAGTTACTGATCCAGTTGGAGTAGGAACGCGTTGTGCAGCTCCGTCCAATTTACCGTTCAATTCAGGGATAACCAAACCGATTGCTTTAGCAGCACCAGTTGAGTTAGGAACGATGTTAGCAGCACCAGCGCGTGCACGACGAAGGTCACCTTTACGGTGTGGACCGTCAAGGATCATTTGGTCACCAGTGTAAGCGTGGATAGTAGTCATCAATCCTTCAACAACACCGAAGTTATCTTGAAGAGCTTTAGCCATTGGAGCCAAGCAGTTTGTAGTACATGAAGCACCTGAGATAACTGTTTCAGTACCATCAAGAATATCGTGGTTAGTGTTAAATACGACTGTTTTAACATCTGATCCACCAGGAGCAGTGATAACAACTTTCTTAGCACCACCAGCATGCAAGTGTTTTTCAGCAGCTGCTTTAGTAGCAAAGAAACCAGTTGCTTCAAGAACGATTTCTACACCATCGTTAGCCCAGTCGATTTGTTCTGGGTCACGTTCAGCAGATACTTTAACGAATTTTCCGTTAACTTCAAATCCACCTTCTTTAACTTCCACAGTTCCGTCGAAACGACCTTGAGTTGTGTCGTATTTCAACAGGTGTGCAAGCATTACTGGATCTGTCAGGTCGTTGATGCGAGTAACTTCAACACCTTCTACGTTTTGGATACGACGGAAAGCAAGACGACCGATACGACCGAAACCGTTAATACCAACTTTAACTACCATTCGTGATTTCCTCCTTATGAAAATCAAAAAATTTTTATGTGAAAAGAGTAACTTGAGTTGCTACAAATCACCTTTCAACATATCTATTATATAACTTATCGAATGAAATTGCAACTGATTTCATTAGGATTAACAAAGGACATCATTTATTTCAGAAGTTTCCAATCCTTTTCAGAAAACAAAAGATTTCTCTACCACTTTACCACAACGAACACTTGAGTGTAGCTTCTAAATTTGTCCCAATAGCCCCAATAAATATCTGCTTATTGAAAATATTATACTTAGATAGATTTTTGCTTTTTCGACCATTCTGGATTTACAATGAAAAGTTGCAGACTATCGCCTGTGAATCCAGTAATATCCTATGAATTTGTACCCTTTTCATATTTTTCTGTTAAAACTGAACAATTTTTAGTTTGGTTAAAAGCATAAAAAGCTCCTCTTCCTATGAAAGGAAAGAAGAGCTTTTAGTGCGAGGGGTAAGCTAATTAAGCTTCACCTTTGTTTTTCTTGATGATTTCTTCTTGTACTGACTTAGGTACATCTTCGTAGTGGTCAAATACCATCATGAAGGTACCGCGTCCTTGTGATGCTGAACGAAGAACCGTTGCGTAACCGAACATTTCAGCAAGTGGAACATAAGCACGAACGATTTGGCTGTTACCATGCGCTTCCATGCCGTCAACACGTCCACGACGAGCTGTTACGTGACCCATAACGTCACCAAGATTTTCTTCAGGAACAGTGATTGTTACCAACATCATTGGCTCAAGGATAGCTGGTTGTGCAGTCTTAGCAGCTTCTTTCAATGCAAGTGAAGCCGCAACCTTGAAGGCTGTTTCAGATGAGTCGACATCGTGGTATGAACCATCGTAAAGTTTAGCTTTCACGTCAACGATTGGGTAGCCAGCAAGGACACCATTTGCCATTGACTCAACCAAACCTTTTTCTACCGCTGGGATAAATTCACGTGGAACCACACCACCGACGATAGCATTTTCAAACTCGAAGCCTTTTCCTTCTTCATTTGGTGTAAATTCAATCCAAACATCACCGAATTGACCTTTACCACCAGATTGGCGTTTGAAGAATCCACGAGCTTGAGTAGAAGCACGGAAAGTTTCACGGTAAGATACTTGAGGCGCACCTACGTTTGCTTCAACCTTGAACTCACGACGCATACGGTCAACAAGGACATCCAAGTGAAGCTCACCCATACCAGAGATAACTGTTTCACCAGTTTCAACGTTGGTTTCAACGCGGAATGTTGGATCTTCTTCAGCCAGTTTTTGCAGGGCAACACCCATCTTATCTTGATCGGCCTTAGATTTTGGCTCAACCATCAATTGGATAACTGGTTCTGGAACTTCGATAGATTCAAGAATGATTTTAGCTTTTTCATCTGTCAATGAGTCACCAGTTGTAGTATCTTTCAAACCTACGGCAGCAGCGATATCACCGGCATATACTGTTTCAATTTCTTGACGGCTATTTGCGTGCATTTGCAGGATACGACCAATACGCTCGCGTTTACCTTTAGAAGTGTTCAATACGTATGAACCACTGTTCAAGACACCTGAGTATACACGGAAGAATGTCAAACGACCTACGAATGGGTCGGTCATGATCTTAAAGGCAAGAGCTGCAAATGGCTCTTCGTCAGATGCTGGACGAGTTTCTTCTGCTTCAGTATCTGGGTTTACACCCTTGATAGCTGGGATATCAAGCGGGCTTGGCAAGTAGTCAATAACTGCATCAAGCATCAATTGAACACCCTTGTTCTTGAAGGCAGAACCACACAATACTGGGAAGAATTCAACGTTGATAGTCGCTTTACGGATACCAGCCTTCAATTCTTCGTTAGTGATTTCTTCACCTTCAAGGTATTTCATCATCAATTCTTCATCCGTTTCAGCAACTGCTTCCACCAATTTTTCACGGTATTCTTGAGCTTGCTCAAGGTATTCAGCTGGGATATCTTCTTCAAGAATATCTGTACCAAGATCGTTAGTATAGATTTCAGCTTTCATCTTGATCAAGTCGATGATTCCGCGGAAATCATCTTCAGCACCGATTGGCAATTGGATTGGGTGCGCATTTGCTTGAAGACGATCATGCAGAGTGCTTACTGAGTAAAGGAAGTCCGCACCGACTTTATCCATCTTGTTAGCAAATACGATACGTGGAACTCCGTATTCAGTTGCTTGACGCCAAACTGTTTCAGTTTGAGGCTCAACACCTGATTGTGAGTCAAGAACAGTTACTGCACCGTCCAATACACGAAGTGAACGTTGTACTTCGATGGTGAAGTCCACGTGTCCTGGGGTGTCGATAATATTTACGCGGTGGTTATCCCATTGAGCAGTTGTCGCAGCAGATGTGATCGTGATACCACGCTCTTGCTCTTGCTCCATCCAGTCCATTTGTGACGCACCTTCGTGAGTTTCGCCGAGTTTATGGATTTTACCAGTATAGTAAAGGATACGCTCAGTTGTAGTTGTTTTACCAGCATCGACGTGGGCCATGATACCGATATTACGTGTTTTTTCAAGTGAAAATTCGCGTGCCATGAGGTTGTTTTCTCCTATTAATTTATTTTACAATTTATTATAACATTATTTAGAAAAAACGGATAGGCAGGACCTACCCGTTCTTAATATTTATCTTGTTTTTGTTGGTTTCAACTTAGAAAATTGACAAGTTGAGTTAAACTAAATTAAAAATATTTAGCTGATTTGAACCCGAGCGAGGCCCTGCACAAAAAAGATAAACTGCTTTATGCTCAAGGAACACTGCATCAGTTTTCTATTTTTGCATTATGCCTTACCGTTCCCAGCATCATGATTTAGTTGAGCTCAAGCTAAAAGTCTGGAGAAAAAGATGAATCTCATTGGTTGCAGTCGTAACCTGCTTCGATTCCCTATTTTCTCTTGGGCTTTCTTAACGCTTTCGCATCCTATATTACCAACGGAAGTGTGCGAAGGCACGGTTAGCTTCTGCCATACGGTGAGTATCTTCGCGTTTCTTAACTGCTGCACCAGTGTTGTTAGCAGCATCCATGATTTCTTTTGCAAGACGATCTTGCATAGTGTGTTCACCACGACCACGTGAAATTGTTACCAACCAACGAAGGCCAAGTGTAGTACGGCGTTCTGGACGAACTTCAACCGGTACTTGGTAGTTTGAACCACCGACACGGCGAGCACGTACTTCAAGAACAGGCATGATGTTTTCCATCGCTGTTTCAAATACTTCAAGTGCATCATTTCCAGTAGCTTCTTTGATTTGCTCAAAAGCTCCGTAAACGATAGAAGCTGCTGTACCACGCTTACCATCAAGCATAACGCGGTTGATAAGACGAGTAACTAATTGTGAATTGTAAAGCGGATCTGGCAATACTTCGCGCTTAGGCGCACGGTTTTTACGACTCATTTATCTTTTTCCCCTTTCCTTATGCTTTTGGACGCTTAGTACCGTATTTAGAACGGCCTTGCTTACGGTCAGTAACACCTGCTGTATCAAGTGCACCACGAACGATATGGTAACGTACCCCTGGAAGGTCTTTTACACGTCCACCACGAAGAAGCACCACGCTGTGCTCTTGCAGGTTGTGTCCGATACCTGGGATGTAAGCTGTAACTTCGATCAAGTTGCTCAAACGTACACGGGCAAATTTACGAAGGGCTGAGTTAGGCTTCTTAGGTGTCATAGTTCCAACACGAGTTGCAACACCACGTTTTTGTGGTGAAGATACGTTTGTTTGAACTTTTTTGTGGCTGTTGTAACCAACGTTCAAAGCTGGTGATTTAGATTTTTCTACTTTTGATTTACGCGGTTTGCGAACCAATTGGTTAATTGTAGGCATCTACATTCTCCTGTATTTTTTTAATTTTGGTGATGATACACTTGGTGACAGCTATCATCTGCGTGTACTTTTGCAACATTTGTCAGCACGTCTCTGTACACTTTTGAGAGACCAAAAGTAAAAAGTACCGTTCATTATTGTAACATAGAAGCATTGCTTAGTCAATACCTTTTGTTTATTTTTTACTCCGATTCAGCTTTTTAGTCTCTTGGTAAATATAGCTTTCTCCCCTTGATGACAAAAAATGAAAAAACTCTCAAAAAGTTACTTTTAAAGCACTGTTGAGAGTTTCTTAGTTTCTGAAATATGATTCAAACCATCAGAATATTTTACAGAGGTTCTTTTATCACAAAACAATGCCAGTACCTCAAGCATTTCTATAATCCTGTTATTCTCCGCTTGAAGGCTGAGGGGCTGAGCCGCCATCTGAGGAAGGACCCGGCGTAGCAGAAGATGGGTTTGGAGTAGGCTCTGGGGTTGAAGAAGGGGCAGGACTCGGATTTTCTTGTGGCTGAGACGGTGTCTCGACTGAAATGGCGGGAGTTCGATAGACTGGTGCAGCCGGTGGAATAGATTGCTGCTGTTCTGAAATAGGTTCAGAAGAATCTGTCGGTGCTTGGTTCGAAGACATCGCATCTCTCAACGCCTGAATTCTACTTTGCAGTTTCTCCTTAACAGCCTCATCTTTTACCTTGTCAACTGCTTCTTGAGCTCGAGAAAGATTCTCAGCAGTCTGCTCCTCTTCTAGCTTTTTAACGGTAGACTCTGCCTCTTGTACCGTACTGTCTGATGAAGCGTTACTGCTGGATCCGGCTTTGCTAGAACTTGAACGTCTGCTGTAGCTAACTATTTTAGTAGATTGCCCGGTTTTCTGTGTTGGTTTGACAAATATAAAACCTGAAATTAAAACAACCACTAAAAACAATACTATTCCTAAACGCACAAAGATTGAACTCTGCTCCAATTTATCAAATAAATTTTTCATCTTACTTTCCTAATTTTTATCAAATATATTGCCAACTTCAACATCAATCGTATTCGATTTAACATCAATATTGGTTACCTTCAGAAGCGATTTATAATCCAGATGATCACGGGTGGTTTGGGCATTATCTGCAAAGACAGCCACACCCGCCAACTCTGAATCAAACTCAGACAAAAGGCTAACCATCCCATTAATCGTTCCACCTCCTTTGAGAAAGTCATCGACGATGAGGACCCGACTTCCAGCTTTGAGACTGCGTTTTGAGAGGAACATTTTTTCAATCCGATCCCCGCTAGAACCAGAAACGTAGTTGACACTGACCGTTGAACCCTCAGTGATTTTCAGGTCGCGCCGCACAATGACAAAAGGAACATTCAAGACATTAGCGACAGCATTGGCAAGTGGAACCCCCTTGGTCGCAACCGTCATGACAGCATCAATCTTTTGACCTTTAAAGGCTTTGGCAATGATGCGACCGATATTATTGAGGATAGACGGCGTACTGAGCAAATCTGACAAATAGATATAGCCACCAGGAAGAATCCGATTACTTTCAGATAATTGAGCACACAAATCTTGAACAATAATTCTTGCATCTTTCTCTGAGATTGAAGGGGTAAAGATAACACCTCCACCAGCTCCCGTAATGGTTTCAATCGTTCCAATTTCAATTTCCTCAAAGGCGCGCTTGATGATTACAATATCTTCTGAGATGGAGGACTTAGCAGACTCATATTTTTCTGCAAATGTGTTTAAACTTGTTAATTCATAAGGGTGGTTAATCAAATAATTGGAAATAACCACCATCCGCTCACTTCTTCTTAATTTCATTTTTTCACCAATTTGACTTAATAAAAATCCTCCACAAACTGATATGAGAAAGCCTAAAGGATCTCCAGACATTTCCAGCATAAACCAACTACTCAGACTGTTGAAGATAATAAAGTTTGAAGAGATTTTCTAAGAGTATTTATTTTATTTTTTTCATTATATCATACTCTAGCAAAAAAACGAACATTATGCTAAATATAATGCCCATTTTTCGTATTTCACTTGTCTAATTTAGGTTTATAGAAGGAACGGTTTTCCAGTGCGAATATTTTATTGGTCATTTCTCCTGGAGCAACGAGAGACAGAGCCGCGGTCATCATCATCATCTCAGCGTCCAGATTGTCAATCATGTGCAGGATTTCGGCCTCCATAATCTTTGGACGAACGGGGCTGCCATATTCAAGAAGGCCGTGGTGACTGAGGAGGACATGTCGCAAAACGATGACATCTTCTTTTGTATCGTCGATTTTCAGCTCCACCAAGGTTTTGGTCAATTCCTCATCAATCAGTGCAATATGCCCAATCAGATTGCCTCGCACGGTGTATTCCGTATTTTCTGGGCCACTCAGCTCAATGACTTTGGCCAAGTCGTGCAGCATGATCCCTGCAAAAAGGAGGCTTTTATTGAGCTGAGGATAGATGTCACAAATCGCATCCGCTAGTTTGACCATAGTAGCTGTGTGAAAAGCGAGCCCTGACTCAAAAGCATGGTGATTGGTTTTCGCTGCTGGATAGGAATAAAATTCCTTATCGTATTTGCCATAAAGCGAGCGGACCACACGTTGCCAGACCTGATTTTCAATCCGAAAAATCATCTGAGCCAAGTATTCCCGCAGTTCTTTTTGATCAACAGGTGGTTTTTCTTTGAAATCCGAAGGATTGTTGGGCTCACCAGCTTTTGGCAGGCGCAGGGTCAACTGATTAACCTGCGGGGTGTTATTGTAGACTTCGCGACGGCCTTGCATGTGGACGACTTTCCCCGCTGTAAACTCTGCCACATTATGGGGCTGGGCATCCCACAATTTCCCCTCAATCACCCCAGTATCATCTTGGAAAGTGAAGGCGAGGTAATTTTTGCCAGCTCTGGTCTGTCGGACTTCGGCTGACTTAATCAGATAAAATCCTTCAAACAATTCATCCTTTTTCATTTGATTAATTTTCATAGTCTTCCCTTTCATCTGGAATATCTAGCAAGTGTAACTGAAGGTCTTGGTCAGACAATTCAATATGCCGCAGCGTTCTTTCAATAGCATTGGTTCGGCGAGTCAGTAACTCATCGATACTGCCCGAAGCATTCTTCAGATGCTTCTGAGCCTTGGCTAAAATGCCGCCAAATTTATTGAATTCCAGCTTGACACTGCCCAAAACCTTGCTGATGTCATCTGCGCTACGCTGGATATTCAGGGTTTTAAAGCCAACCGAGAGAGAGTTGAGCAGGGCTGACAAGGTAGATGGACCCGCTACGACAATCTGCTCATCTCGCCGCAAACCGTCGAAAAACTCTGGATTGCGAACCACTTCGGAATAGAGTCCTTCCGTTGGCAAAAACATAATCCCAAAATTAGTCGTAGCTGGCGGAGCTAGATATTTACCGTTGATATCCTTGGCAAAGCGCTTGACGCTAGCCAATAGCGACTTACGGTAAAGTTCAATTTCTTCCTTGTTGCCCGACTCGTAAGCCTCTTCCAAGCGGTAGTAATCCGCCAGAGGAAACTTGGAGTCAATAGGCAGGTAGACATAGTCCTGCTCCGTCTGTCCCGGCAATTTGATAGCATACTCCACGCGCTCACTAGAACCTGCCACTGTGGCAAATTCGCGCTCATACTGGCTGGGGGTCATGATGTCTTCGATAATTTGTCCCAGCTGGAGTTCGCCCATAATGCCGCGGGTCTTGGTATTGGAAAGAACCTTATTGAGACTGCCGACATCCCGAGCCACCGTCTGCATCTCTCCTAAACCACGATTGACAGACTCTAGCTGCTTGGACACCGTCTCAAAGGAGGTCTGCAGGCGACTCTGCAAAGTTTTCTCCAATTTTTCCTCAACGGTCTGGCGCATCTGCTCCAGCCGCAAGTCATTGGACTCCTGAATTTGGCGCATCCGCTCATCAGTCTTGTCTCGATTTTTGCTGAAACTCTCCGCCATTTCTGTTCGTAAATCCGTCAAATGTCGATGCAAATCTGTTCGAACTTCTGCTAGCCGATCTCCCAGAACAATTTCCAGATCTTTTTGCCGAAGAGCCTCCTGCTGTCTTTCCTGCTCAAAGCGGTAATCCAGCTGGTCGGACAGATGATCTTCCTGCTCTTCTAACAAGACTTTGATTGCCTGCTCCTGCTGCCCCTGCCTTTGCCAGAAGAAATAGAGGAAGACCAGATTGATGATGAGCAGGATGATGATGATAAATTCCATCTCAACTCCTATCTTTACTGTAAATAATAACCGTATATCCCTTGTCAAAGGATAAAAATACAGGTCTATCTATAAATTCGTTAGAAGCATAAACTTTTTTAAAGAAAAAATTCCTTTCATTTAAAGGATATTTAGCTCCCTCAATAGTCAAAGGTACATCCTCTGTCGGCAGAAAGGCCAGATAGTCCATGCCTTCCACCGGTTTGATTTCATGACGACCAGAAGGTACATAACGGACGCAATTCTGGGAATCAACTAAAATCAGCTGCTCCATATAGGGTGCAATTTTGTCATTGCTGGGCAGAAAGACATTGGCCAAAGCATGATCCAGACGACCACCAAAGGCACCGAAAATAGTCAGATGAGCATTCGGATATCGCTCAAAACAAGCCAAAACAGCCAATTCCAAGTCCGTATCATCCTTTTCAGGCTGAGCCTGAATGACCTCCTTGGCCTTGCCTTTAATGCGCAGCAATTCTTCATCGGAGACAGAATCAAAATCGCCAATTGCCAAGTCAGGACAGACTCCCTGATCCAACAGAAAGAGTGAGCCGCGATCAACCCCAACAAAAAAATCAAAATCCCGACTGAACTCCATCAAATCACCACCGGCAAAAAGGGCAATTCTAGGCATCTAAAACATCTCTCAAAGTCTGAACTTGATGGCTGACATCACCTTTGAAGACATAGCTGCCTGCTACGAAAACATTGGCTCCAGCCTCTCGGGCAATCTGAATCGTCTTATCGTCAATACCGCCGTCAACCTCAATATCAAAGTTCAGCTCATTGACTTCACGCAGAACGACCAGTTCACGAATCTTATCCATGGTTTCTGGCAGAAAAGCCTGACCGCCAAAGCCTGGATTCACTGTCATGACTAGGACCTGATCCACTAGATTCAAGACATTTTTAATCGCTTCGACTGGCGTTCCAGGATTGATAACAACGCTAGGCTTAACACCTGCCGCACGAATCTTCTGCAAAGCTCCATGAATATGCGGTGTGGCTTCGACATGGATGCTGATAATATCCGCACCCGCCCGAGCAAATTCCTCAATATGGTGCTCAGGATTGGATACCATGAGATGGCAGTCAAAAACCATCTTGCTGTGGGGACGCATACTTGCTACAACACCGGCACCAAAGCTAATATTAGGCACAAAATGTCCATCCATTACATCCAGATGGGCATACTCTGCTCCACTGGCTTCTAGCTTTTTCAACTCAGTCTCAAAATTAGCATAATCCGCACTCAAAACAGAGGGAGCAATTTTAAATGTTTTCATGATGTTTCCTTTCTCTATTTAGGAAGTTTTTTAGCCGTCTTTTTATAAGTTTCACGGCGATTCTCGATTTCACTGAGAAATTGCAGGTAGTTTTCGAAACGAAAAGCAGCAATTTGCTTCGCTTCTATGGCTGGTTTGACGGCACAAGCTGGCTCATGCGTATGGGTACAGGTTCGAAATTTGCAATCCCGACTCATCTCGGCAATCTCTGGAAAGGCAGCATTCAAGTCTTCTGCCTTGTCCACCTCATAATCCAGAGAAGAAAAGCCCGGAGTGTCCGCAATCTTGCCTCCATTAAGATTGTAAAAGCTGACTGCCCGCGTGGTATGGCGGCCGCGCCCCAGACTTTCAGAGATTTCTCCTGTTTCCAGCTGCAAGTCTGGCGCTATTTTATTGAGCAGGGTGGACTTTCCAACACCGGTCTGACCCATGAAAACCGTGATTTTCCCCGTCAGTAGCGGCAATAAATCTTCGATAGACTGGACTACCTGATAACCAATCTGCTGATAAGTCTGTGCATAAGCATCCAAGCTCCGCTCATCCTCCAGCAGATCCAGTTTACTGAGATAGATAATGGGGTGAATAGCCTTATGCTCCAAAAGCACCAGAAAACGATCCAAAAGATTGGCATTGAAGTCCGGCTCTTTGGCACTCATGATAACAACCGCCTGATCAATGTTGACAATGGGTGGTCGAACGAGGCTGTTTTTTCGCTCTGCAATTTTTAAAATGTAGCCCTCAGAATCCTTGTCCGCTGAAAACTCAACATGGTCACCAACATAAGGGGTCTGACCTTTTTTTCGGAAATTTCCCCGCGCTCTGGTCTGATAAACCTGCCCGTCTGACTCTACATAATAAAAGCCAGCTACGGCTTTGATAATTATTCCTTGCAAGACTGCTCCTTTAAAGTTAATACAATTATTATATCAAAAAAAGACAGATATTTGGCTTTTACTATTGGCATTTTCAAAAAAAATGGTATAATAGAGTTCGAGCGGAGGTGGTGGAACGGCAGACACGCATGCTTCAGGCGCATGTGCCCGTACGGGTGTGAGGGTTCAAATCCCTTCCTCCGCATAGAACAGGAACTCTTGTCTAAATAGACAAGAGCTTTTCTTTTGAAAAATCATGAGATTCCCATGAAACATCTTTCAGAAAAACCAGCCTTTTTCAAAAAGGGCTGGTTTTCAAATCTTATAATCCTTGCGTCCTCAGGGCATCTGCCAGACGGGCAAAATCTGCTAAAGCCAAAGCCTCTCCTCGAACACTTGGAGATAACTCAGCTTGCTCTAAAGCGGCTGTTAACTTGGCTTTGGTCTCCTCTGCTTTGCCAAAATGACTAGTCAGGTTGTTCCAGAGAGTTTTCCGACGGTGAACAAAACTAGCCTTGGAAACCTTGAAAAAGAATTTCTCGTCCTGAACCACCACTGCTGGCTGGTCTCTGCGTACCATCTTGAGAATGGCCGAATCTACATTGGGCGCTGGCACAAAGACTGTCCGTGGCACGATAAAGGCAACCTTGGCCGTCATGTAATACTGCACCGCAATCGACAAACTGCCGTAAGCCTTGGTATTCGGCTGAGCCGAAATCCGGTCCGCCACTTCCCTCTGCATCATAACAACAAACTCACTAAAAGGAATCCCACTCTCAATCAAATGCATGAGAATTGGCGTCGTGATGTAGTAGGGCAGATTTGCCACTACCTTGATAGGCAAGTTAGGATTTTTAAACTCTGCCATGTACTGGGCCAGATCAACCTTGAGAATATCCTGATTGACCACGGTCACATTGTCAAAATTGCGCAGAGTATCCGCCAAAATCGGCACCAGTCGCTCATCAATCTCAAAAGCCATGACTTCAGCGGCACTTTCCGCCAAAAATTCTGTCAAAGCCCCAATACCAGGACCAATTTCAATGACATTGACCTTTTTGTCAATCTCGGCTGTATCCACAATCTTCTGGAGAATGTTGGTATCAGTCAGGAAATTCTGACCGAACGATTTTTTAAAAGTGAAACCGTGACGCTCCAGAATGGCACGGGTCACACTATAGTCTGCAATTCTCATTTTCTCTTCCTATTTTTCACTTAAATAAAATACTTTTTGAGCTTAAAATCTTGGACTTGTAAAATATTAACTAGCCTTTCTCCAAAACTAGTTCTTATATATGTCTTGTTTTTAGATCTTGCTCTTTCCATTGTATCCTCTGTAACAATAAAACGTCCGCCATCTACCGCCTGCCACATGGAATTATTAGTTGTTTCTTTCATTAATCCTAACGCGACAAGCCTTAGTACAGAATCTTCATTGGTATTATCATTATCATAAATAGTTAAATCTTTTTCAATTAGTGTACTAAAATCACTTACTAAGAATCTATCTATTACTTCAGAATATACTAAAAAATCTGTCCATTTTAAAATGCCATCTAAATAAGCGCGATATAGCCTCGCTAACATAACTGGTTTATCACATCCTATATATTTATCGACAATAATAACGATATATTCTAGTTCTTTTATTCTAAATTTTTCTTGACTGTCAAACTTTTTCTTATATTCATTCAGCTTATATTCAGTTACAATACCTTTATTAATTTCCTGAATAAATTCTATCATTTTCCTAACATGATATCTTTCCTTCACTGTTTTACCAATATGATAAAGCGAGACTGCCGTAGAAATAAATGGAATTTCTTTTATAACTCCCTCATTTAAGTTAGCATCTAATCCTGACTCTAAAATATCAATTACTAGTGGCTGTCCATATTTTTTTAATGACTCCCTAAAAGAATACTGTAAATTATTTTCATTCATTTAATTTCTCCTAATAGATTTTATTCTAAGCAAATGTAATTTGATTTAGCAATTCTTCACCGCACATCTCTTAATTCTTATACCTCTCTATCACTTCTTCCACTTCCGCCAAGGTCACGCCAAACAGTTCTAATCGCTTGAGCATCTGTTTGCCATTGGAATAGCCGATGCGGAGCTGTTCGCCCAGATACTCTCGGCGTTGACGGCTGTCGCTTCCCATGAGTAGCCCCAGCCGCACTAAGTCACTCTTTGTCACATCAAAATCACTGCTTGACTCAAAATGACTGGTCACCCCAGCGAGGGCTATCTTTAAGTCTTCAAAACTAGCGTGCTCAATACCTAGTGAACGCCCTTTGGTCTTGGACCTGGGAGCTGCTTCGTCACGCTTGAGAAAAGCATGTTGGACAGCGGGAATTTCTGTCATGATTAAACGGCGAATCCGCTCGCCATTGAAGTCAGGATCTGTAAAAACAATAACTCCATGCAAGTCCTGCAAGCGGCGAATCCGCTCGATATCCGCATCGCTAATGGCAGAACCTCTAGTTTCATAGGTCTCAACATCAAAATAGCGCTTGAGATTGGCTGTGTCATCACGCCCTTCCACAACAACAACTTGCGGGATTTTTATCTTTTCAGTCAAGCCCAAACACCTTCTTTGCATTTTCATAGGTCGCCTGCGCTACTTCTTCGACCGTCAACCCACGCAGTTCAGCAATTTTCTCTACAACATAGCGAGTATAGGCTGTTTTGTTTTCTCGGCCGCGTTTGGGAACAGGTGCCAGATAGGGTGCATCTGTCTCGACGAGGATTTTGTCCAAAGGCAGGTTCTGCGCAGCCTCCTGAATATCCATCGCTTTTTTAAAAGTGACGACTCCAGAAAAGGAAATCATCATCCCCAGCTCGATAAAACGCTCTGCCATTTCCAAAGAACCAGAATAAGAGTGCATGATGCCACCTCTTGGTCCCACACCCTCACTCTTGATAATCTCATAGGTATCCTCCAATGCGTCACGTGTGTGGACGACAAAGGGCAGGTCTAACTCTTTGGAAAGCTGGATTTGTCGGCGGAACACTCGCTCTTGCACTTCCTTGGGTGCTGTCATCCAGTGATAATCCAGACCAATCTCACCCAGAGCCACCACTTTTGGATGATCAAGCTTATCCAGCAGATAGGCTTCCACCGCCTCATCATAAGTACCAGCCTCAGTCGGATGCCAGCCAATCGTAGCGTAAATTTGCTCATAATTGTCGGCCAACTCCAAGGCACGCTCAATGGTCGGCCGGTCAAAACCGACGATATTTATTTTGCTGACGCCCATTTCTGTAGCTAGCTGGAGCTCTTCTGCCTCTCGACCAGCAAATTCTTCCACGTTTAAATGGGTGTGTGTGTCAAAAATTTTCATGCTTTACTTCCTTGTATTTCCTGTTCTTCATTATACCAAAAATGACCTAAAAATGCAGAAGCCACTCTATCCAAACCAGAAAAACGAGGAAATTGTTATTCGTCAACTATCCGTATCCAAATCTCCCATCGGAATAATGAGCCAGAAAGACAATAACAGCATTAATACAAGTGGAAGGAGAATGTAGGAAATCCCCATACTACTAGCAAGGGCTATCAAGAGCATGGATAAAATACCTGGAACAGCCATGCTAAATAGGTTAATAGCTGACTGGATGGATCCCATGGACTCTTCTGGTATCAGGCTGAAGACAGATTTCTGCAATCTAGGACTCAGCAAACCTACCGCAACGGCACAAGCAAAGGTCGCTATCAAGACAAGTAAAAAATCCTGCAAGAAAAAACCGCAAAGAATAAAGCCCTCAAATACTTGGCTTGCATACATAGCAAGCTTAGTCGAAATTTTTTTTAGCAAACTGCCACTCAAAATGTTCCCTAAGATCAGACCAGCGGAACTTAGAATAATTAACACGGCAATGGACTGACCAATCTGCAGATTCCAAAAAGGCCTTTTCAGCAATAAAAGAGTCGCTACCGGCGTCAGAATATTCAGAGTAACCTGCCCAAAGGTTGAAACCAATAACAACCTCACAACGTTTTTCAATCCCAGCAAGACTTTAAGAGAATCCAATAAATGCTGCCAATAATTCTCTTTATTTAGCTCCTTGGTACTGCTAAACTCCGGCTCTAAGTCCTGTAAGTTTTTACTAATATGCCAAAACCCAAGGTAAGCTAGCAAGAATGTCAGAGCATTTAGTCCTGCCAAAGCTCCAATACTCATCCAAGCGATGAGAAAACCGCCAGCTAGATTCCCCAAAATATGAACCAGACTCATACTAGCCTGCCGAAAGCCCATAGCAGAGGTCATATCTTGCTCAATCACCTTTACATAAACTGGGGTCAGCATGGCACCTGAAAAATAACTCAGACTATCCGACAGAAAGTTAATCAAGCAAATCACAAGCAAAATCAAGAAAGAGAAATCTTGTCCAAGCAACAAAAACGTTACCAAGCTATATAAGAGCACCTTACTAAACTGTATAAGCAGGTATTTATGAATACGATCCTTCTGAAAGTCCGCTGCAACTCCAGTAAAAACTTGAATTAACTGAGGCAGCGTTTCAGAAAGAGAAATCAATAAAACCGCAAGTGGAGCAAAGGAATAGGCGGAAACATAGTTCATCAAAGCCAAATAGAAAACAATGTCTCCAAAACCTGAAATCCATTGATTGATGAGCAACTGACGGAAATTTCTGTTTTTTAGAAAGACATTCATAAAGTAACTCCTTTATTTTTGTTAGAGTTTTGCTTAACAGAATAATAGCATTTTATCAAACGATCGTCAACTCTTTGTTAAATAATCACTTTATAAAAAACAAAAACCTAGAGTAAATCTAGGTTTTCTTCAGCTATTTCAAGTCCTGCTTGAACTTCTCTATAATTTTTTGAATCAATTTTTTATTGACCGTGTATTTCACAGAACCATCATCCATCACCAACTCCAGCAAGCCAGAGTTTAGCAACTTCTGCGTATGGAAAGAGATAGAAGCTCTTGTGAGTCCTAGCTTTTTCGCAATATCTTTATTCTTGGCATGTGGCTGAATCAGCTTAATCAAGACTTTATAACGAGTTTCATCTCCAAGAGTTTTTAAGGTCAGAGCGAACGTTTCGTCATCAAGCTCCGATCCTGTCTGTGACACCTGGGAACTTCTCGTCGAAACGACCAAGAAATAAGAGCTAAAATCAGGAATTTTTTCAAAAAAGAAGTCTATAAATATGGGAGACAAGACAAAGACGTGTGTGTCATTTGCAAGCAACTTAGCTTTCAGCGCTTCATCATCAAACATATCAGCTAGGCTAAAGTCTTTTTCAAAAACCAAGACTTCCTGCTCAAACCGATCATAAATCGGCTGATAAAGTTTGAAGACTTCTTCCAGTAAGGAAACTAGCTGATCCCGCAGCTGCTCTGGATGCTGAATGGCTTGATACCAGTACCATTTATTCTCTGGAGACTTGTCACTAGCCTCTAGAAAAGCCAACAAATCTTCCTGACTTCTATTGGCAACTTTCCCAGCAGAAAGCTTGAGTTCTAGGCAATAAAGAATTTGATCTGTGTCTAAAGCTCTCAAACACTCCAATAATTCCTCTAAATTGCTTGGATCTTCTCCTTTTTCCAGTAAGTATAGATAAAGGAGCGGAGCCAGCCCTACCGTAGCTTCTTCAAATAAACCAACCGCAACCAGCCCGCTTTTCAGAGGGAGTAAAGCCTGATAAAGCTGATCATAATAAGGCTGTACATCAAGCAGTAGCTTCTTCTGCTCCTGCCGCAAATCCTTCCACATATACTTATCTTCCCTTGAAACGATAGCTGACACCATGAGAAATTCATATATTTTACTACGGTAATGAAGATTTTTTAGACCCACGGACTCTTTCCTTTCTTGCATTATTCTCTCGACCTCCGACCAGCAAAGCCAGACTATTCCTGCCTTTCATTATACCAAAAAAGTCAGTTAAAGGGGCAAGAGCTTTACTTTCTCTCCATCTACTCCAGCGGGTATTTATCATTCTTTCAGTGCTTGACAGGAACCGAATTTGTCGTTTTTTGATATTTTTTTATTAAATTTCGATAGATTGTTATTGATTATCGATATGTTTTGTGATATAGTAAGTAAAAATAGAAATATTATTCGGAGGAATCCATGTCAAAGACAAGACAAAAAACAGCTGAAGATATGAGCATCACTCTTACAAAAATCAGTATCAGCCTTTTATTTATTGCTTCAATTATCCTGATAGCTCTAGGACCTTGGGTCGTCAACCTAGTTATCGAATTTCCCTCTCCTTTCTTTCAAGGAGAGACGCGCTTTTGGATCTTGCTGCTGCTCGGCTATGTCCTCGGCTGCCTGGCTCTGACCTGTATTGTCCATCTCTATCGGCTCCTTAGCCGCATCGGTAAAAATCAGGTTTTTATCACACAAAATGTTCTGTACATGCGCTATCTTGGCTGGGAAGTCGGCACTGTCGCTCTTATCTCTCTTTTTATGGGGCTGACAGCCTATTTGCCCATGCTCTTAGTCACTGTTTCCTGTAGCATCTTGACCCTGATTATCCGTGTCATCCGCAATGCCTTTGGCAAGGCCATTGAGCTGCAGGATCAAGTAGACTACACTATTTAGGAGGTCTTATGATTCAGATAAATTTAGACCTTGTCATGGCGCAAAAGCGCATCAGTGCTGGCCGTTTAGCAGAGTTGATTGACCTAACACCAGCCAATCTATCTATCCTAAAAAATAATCGAGCCAAGGCTGTCCGTTTTTCAACACTCAACGCTCTCTGCCGTGAATTAGACTGTCAGCCTGGCGATATTTTAGAGTATATCCCTGATGAGGAGGAGGAGAAATAATTATGGAATATCCAGTGCAAGAACAGATGAATACCCAGCCTTATTTGCCTACAGATGAGGAACGACAGACCATCTTCACAGGCTTAGAGGACAAACAACTACGATTCTTTAAAATCAGCTATCCGCTTCTTTATCTTTTAACCTACTTTTATTCTGCTGTCTTCATTAATGATCAAACCCTAGCCTTTTTTCCTGTCACCATTGGCTTCGTACTATTGAGTGAAGCTCTTATCAAAAAATTAGACTATCCATCCCTGCAGATAAAGAATCTTGACAGCGGGTTAGAGGCTCGAATCTTTCTTATCATGACACTAGCTCAGGCTCTAGCTTTAAGTATCTGGGGACTTCATCGCCAGCTAGAATTTTTCCAATTTCTAGCCATCCATATCTCATTCGCCTTTTATATCCTGTCCCGCACAGGTTGGTTAAGTCAGGGGCGTTTGGGTATCCTGGTCTGGTTTGACACCATTCAAGCTTTCTGCATCCTGCCTTTTAAAAATTTCATTGCTGCTATTCTGGTCTTTATACAAGGCAATCAGTCTGACACTTCCGACAGTTCTGATAGTCCATTTTCAAAGAAACTCCAACAGCTTGTTATTATCGTCAGCAGCTTCTTTGTCGCAGGAATCTTGGTCTACTTTGTCTGGTCCCAGCTGCGTCAGGTTTCAGATAGCTTTGCCTCTTTCTTCAGCAATACCGCTGATTTTATCGAGAATCTACTTGACTCACTCTTTTCAAGTATTGATAGCAGCGTGATTCTCTTCCAAGCCTGCCTAGCTGTCCCCATCAGTCTTTACTTGTATGGCCTCATAGCTGGCAGTCTGTTAGGTAAAAAAGACACTAAATTGACCTACAAAAAATTGCAAGCGAGCATTCGCCCTTTGCGAGTCGCTCCTGCTTTCACAGCCTACATTATCATCGGTAGCCTCTGCCTGACCTATGCACTCTTCTTCCTGACCGGTCTGAGTGAGCTTGGTCAGTTGCTGAGCGGTGGAACAGTAGCTCAAGCTATTTCTCCGCAGAATGCTTCGACTGTCGCCGTAGCTGGCTTCTGGCAGTTGGTTCGGGTATCCATTCTCAATTTTGCAGTTCTAGGCGTCTTCTATCTGATTGCCAAAATACCGCTCTGGGACCAGAAAGGAACGCGACTAGTAGCTACTATTCTCTTTATCTTTGCAGGCTTACTGGCCTTGCTTGCTGGTTGGAAATTATTTGGAATCTACATCTACCTCTACGGACCAACGCCACTGCGTCTGATTTCAGCTTGGTTCATCCTAGTGCTCTTAGTCTGGTGCCTACTAACTCTGATTCGTTTCTATAAACCTATCCAAGCTATTCGTATCGGTATCTTTTACGCCCTGATTAGCTTTACCTTGCTCTGCTATCTTTATCCAATGCTTTTACCAGCGGGATGATAAGCAATGGTTCTTGAATACATTCAAAAAACCAGAAAGAATATGATTTTCTTTCTGGTTTTTTTGGTTGAAATTTCATTCTCAAGCGTCGCCGTGCAGCACTAACGTCACTTCCTCCTCAGTCTCACCCCATCTGTGTCTTGCAGACGGGATTCCCTAAGAGACATAGAAAAACCAGCGGTCTCGAGTCTCCGCTGGTTTCTTGATAAATCGTTTGGATTATGCAGCCAAAACTTTGCGTCCTTTACGACGGCGAGCTGCCAATACACGACGACCGTTTTTAGTTGACATACGGTTGCGGAAACCATGTTTACGCGCACGACGGATTTTACTTGGTTGATAAGTACGTTTCACGATGAATACCTCCTCTTAGATTCTTGTATTCGTTTAGCCGGCTAGTTGTGATCAGTTACTAAACATACCTTACTATTCTATCTGATTCTATTCCGTTTGTCAATAGCATTAGGATAAATGTTTGTTTTGAAAACGCAATCATTCGAATCGAGTCACTTCATAGAAGGGAATCAAGCTAAGTATAGCCTGCTGGTGCTCGGACAAAACCTGCTGCTTGGTTGGAGCCTGAGACAGATTGACATCCCTCTTTAACCAAAACTTTACGAACCGAGCTGGCGATTTTTCTCTGTTCCTTCGAAATGCTGACTCACACCCTCTATCTGCGCAAAATAATAGGTCGGCATCTTGATTGGAACAGTCAAAACTCGGTTTTGCTTGGCTAGACTCTGATCATTCTTTTGACACTTGATAAAACTGCCCTCCAAGGAAACGCCGAAATCTGCAGACTTCCCATACAGCCCCAGAACAAACATAGGCTCGGCCACGTCACCATGATCCTTCAGATAGTTCCAAAAATGCGGTCGTTAAATCTGAGCCTGTTTCATCAAATCACTGATCCTCTCCAGACTCAGCTTGGGATAGAGAACCTGAAAATCCCAAACCAAATCCGCAAACTCCTGACGAGCCTCCTGCCCTCTGGCTTTCAAATCTAACATCATCTCTCGCAGGCCTCCTGCCTTGTCTGGCGAATTAAACTTTCTGCCTTGCTCAGCCGGCAAAACTTCAATAGCTGGGAAAAGTGACATATCATCCCCTTCTGGGTATTCTTCTCTTTATGAATTTGAGGAATAGGAAGAAATCTCCTTCCAAGTCAGCGAAGTCAGATCTAAGGGAGTTTTTGAGCCTAAGCCAAAAATAGAGTTCGCACTGCGTTCATCAGCAGGCTTTACCCCAGCTACCTGAAATTCTCCCTCTTTTTCTATATCAAAGCCTGTATTATCACTCCTCAATTTATAAAGATAACCGTTAGCCTCAGAGTGCAATGAATGCCAGCATGCATAGAATACCGTCCCATCTGTATATATCATAGCACTCTCTCTGCTTCCACCTGCCAAAGCAACCCTCGATTGTGCCAAATAAGTCGAAACTCCTTGATTCAAGTAATAAATAGCTGCTAAATAATAATCACCATTCGTAGACAGATGCCCTGTCAACAATTCCGCTGTCCCATTACCATCAATATCATAAAATGTATACACCTGAGCATGCCCCTCAGACTGATCAGCCTTTAATTTGTCAAGGGTCGAAGCATATAAGAGTTCGTTTTGCTTAAACATATCAGTCATGCCTGAACGGGACTCTCTTGATGATTCTGCAGATGCTTCAGAAGGCTTAGATGATATTTCCTTGCTTTCTGAAGTCTTTTCATCCTTCCCTGATGTCCTTATCTTTTCTGTAGTTGATGAAGAAAAATCCGACTGATTTTTCATATTTTCGTGGCCACAGCCAACGAGCATCAAGAAAGTAAGCCCCACAAGAATAACTTGTTTTTTCATAAATCATTCTCCTGTCCTTTACAGACATAGTACAAAACCAGCCTTTCAGCTGGTTAAGATTTATTCTGAATCAATATCCACCACAACATAGCGGTTAGGCTCGTCACCTTCTGAATAGCTGGTCACACCAGCAATTCTGGAAATAATTCGGTGGATAATTTTGCGCTCATTATTAGACATAGGATCTGTATGCTGACTGCGACGGTCTTCCAGAGCCCGCTGAGCCAATTTTTGCGCATAGCTTTGCAGCACTTCCGCCCGATGTTCCACATAATCATTCACATTGATAGAAATGTAAAAGCTCTTGGAATATTGATTGTAAAGATAGTTTTGGGCCAAAAGCTGGAGGGCTTTCAATACTTTGCCGTGATAACCAATCACGCGCCCTGGTTCATTGGTATCAATCTGCATATTGATTGTCCGGCGATTGTAGTTACTAGAAAGGGTCGCCTCAACATCCATCTCATCGACAATCCTTTGAACATATTCTGTCACATTAGCTACGACTTCCTCAATATCATAATTTTCCTCAACCTGGATTCCCAAATCAAAGAAAGATGATTCTGCCGGCGCATCTGAGACAGGTGTCTCTTGACGAGGGACTGCTTTTTCAAACGAAACAACCTTATCTGTTTCTTTCTGGTTTGCCGTCTCATTGATGGCTTGGCTGGTTTTTAAAAGATCAATCGTACCTGTTTCTTCTAAAATGGTGTTGGCCTGTTTATCATTTTTCAGGATTTGAGCTTTGACTTCATCTGAAACCAGCTCGCCCTCTTCTTCAACTTTTTTGATGGCTGCAACCACACGTCCCAAGTCAACCGTTGCTTCACTAACGCTTTGTACTGGCTCATTTTGAGCATTAATTTCCTCAGGAACGCCTTTTACTGCCTTTTGGTTAGCCTTGACCACCGTCGTTTCCGCAATCGGCTCCACATCTACCTGTGCTGGCTTTTTGCCAAATAAACCGAGAAAACCTTTTTTTTCACGCGAAACAACTGTAATATGTGCTCTCATTCGGGGAATGTCCAGCGTTTTTAGTCCATTTTGAATTGCTTCTTCAACACTTTCTCCTGTAAATATAACCATCTGCAAGAGTCCTCCTTCTTACTTTTTCTTTTTCTGTGCTTTTTTCAGAGCACGTCTCTTCTTCATTTCCATCTGGCGTTCTGCCTTTTCCTTCGCTTTGCGTTCAGCAATAATCTTAAACGGATTGCTTAAAAGCAAGGTCTGAGCAACCTGATAAGCATTGGACACTGTCCAATAAAGGGCGACCCCGCTGGCTGCATAAACCGCAAAGAAGAAAATCAACACTGGCATAGCATACATCATAGCTGTCATCCCGCCATTTTTTTCTGGCAATGCCTTATTGGACAGCCAAGTACTGAAGAAAGTAAAGAGAGCAGCTAAGATCGGCAGGATAAAAGTCGGATCCGTCGCTCCCAGATTGAGCCACAGGAAAGGCCCCGTTTTCAAAAATTCAACCCGTGTAAGGGCCTGGAAAAGCGCCAGCAGCACCGGCATTTGGATAAATAGCGGAATAAAAGAAGCATAGGGATTTACACCCATTTCTTTATAAAGCTTGTTCGTCTCCTCCGCTAAAGCTGCCCTACTTTCCATATCCTTGCTTGGATATTTCTCCTGAAGCTTCTTGATATAAGGCTGAACTTCTTGCATCTTCCTTGAAGACGTCGTCTGAAACTGGAAGACTGGCAGCAAGACTGTCCGAATAATCAAAGTGAAGAGAATAATACCGATTCCTGTGCTTCCATTAAAAGACAAGAAACGAATCGTTTCTGCAAAGAAATAAACTAATTTTTCCCAAAAATCGCTTGAATTGGCTGTTACTTCACTGGTCCCGCAGGCCGTGAGAATGAGCAACGAGGCCACTAAAAGAATTCCTATTTTACTGTTCTTTTTCACAAACAAATCCTTCCTGATAAATTTTTGCAATCTTCAAGACATGCAATAAATTTTGTTCTACTTGGTGGTAGTCCAGAGTTTCAACTCCCTTGCGGGCAATGACGACAAAATCAGCTTTAGCCAAGTCCCCCTGATACTTGATCAAAACATGCCGAATTTTTCTTTTGATGCTATTGCGGACAACAGCATTCCCCAGTTTTTTACTGACGGAAATCCCCACTCGAAAGTGCTTCTGATCTTTTTCCAATTTATAAACGACAAACTTTCGATTGGCAAAATTCTGCCCGTCTTTAAAAATCGCATTGAAATCTTTTTTGCTCTTGACGCGATAGTTTTTTCTCAAAACTCAACTCCATCCACCAAAATTAACTCTATTATACCATATTTTCCCAAAATGCCAATAAGGGTCGGCTATTTCGAGAACACTGCTATTTCTCGGGAAATTCCTAAGCAAAAAAGCTGTGAAATTTATAATATTCTAATCAAATTTAAGTGCAGACATAACAAAGACAGTATGATAACCACAAGTTCAAAAAGCAGGAAATGAGCTTCCTCATTTCCTGTTTGTTTTATGATTTGAGTTCTTTTTTGGCTCTGGCCAATTCCTTACGAATCTGGGCAAAGCCTGTACCTCCCAGAGAATTGCGGCGCTGTACGGCTGTCTGAGACTGCAAGGTCTGGTAGATATCCTGCTCAATTAGAGGTGACACTTGCTGATAACGCTCCAAGGAGATATCCTGCAGATAATAGCCCGCCTTGCTGCATTCCAACACTAATTTTCCGACAATTTCATGGGCTTCTCGGAAAGGTAGGTCTTTTTTGGCTAGATAGTCAGCTAGCTCCGTCGCATTGGAGAAGTCCTGCTGGGTAGAGGCCAGCATACGCTCTTTATTGACCGTCATGCTGGACAGCATGCCCGCCATGATATCCAGAGACTTCTGGATGGTATCTACTGTATCAAACATACCTTCCTTGTCTTCCTGCAGGTCCTTATTATAAGCTAAGGGCAGGGATTTCATGACTGTCAAAAGACTGATTAAATGACCATAAACTCGGCCGCTCTTGCCCCGAATCAGCTCTGCCATATCCGGATTTTTCTTTTGCGGCATGATGGAAGAGCCGGTGCTAAAGGTATCTGACAAGCTAACAAAGCCATATTCATAGCTACACCAATTAATCAGTTCCTCGCAGAGACGAGACAGATGCATGATAAGAATGCTGCTGTTAGCCAGAAATTCTAAGATGAAGTCTCGGTCGCTAACCGCATCCAGGGAATTGTGGTAAATGTCTGCAAATCCCATGAGCTCAGCTGTTCGCTCCCTGTCAATCGGAAAAGTGGTCCCAGCCAGAGCCGCTGCTCCCAAGGGAGATAGATCAGCGTGTTTGAGGTTGAAAGTAAAACGCTCACTGTCTCGACTAAACATCTGATAGTAGGCCAGAAGGTGATGGGCAAAGCTAATAGGCTGAGCATGCTGGAGGTGGGTATAACCCGGCATAATGGTCTCGACATGCTCTTCTGCCAAGTCCAACAGACTCTGGCGCAGATGAAAGAGTTTGCCCCCAATCTGCTGGAGCTGGTCCTTGAGATAGAGGTGCATATCCGTTGCCACTTGATCATTCCGTGAACGAGCCGTATGAAGCTTACCAGCAACTGGACCAATTTTCTCGGTCAGCAGAGCTTCCATGTTCATGTGAATGTCTTCATTGGTCACATCAAACTCAATCAAGCCAGCTTCATAATCAGCCAAGAGCTCTTCTAGACCTTTCTGGATGGCCTTAGCTTCCTCTGGAGCAATAACCCCCGTTTCACCCAGCATCTGAACGTGAGCCAAACTCCCTCGCAGATCGTAAGGAGCCAAGCGATAGTCGAAGCCGATGCTAGCGCCAAATTCTTCGACCCAAGCTTCTAAAGAGCCTTCAAAGCGACCGCCCCATAGTTTATGATTTGCCATAGCTGCCTCGCTTCCTATTCTTCAGCATGAGCCTGGACTTCCGCATGAACCTTGGACGGTAGGCCCCAAAGTTTGATAAAGCCAACAGCTGCATCCTGATCAAAGGTATCTGCGCTGGTATAAGTGGCTAGATTTTCATCATAGAGAGAATTGTCTGACTTACGGGCAACAACCGTAGCCGAACCCTTATAAAGCTTGATCTTGGCCGTTCCGTTGACCACTTGCTGGGTTGACTTGAGATAGGCAATTAAAGCTTCTGTCGCTGGATTAAACCAAAGACCATTATAAATCAGATTAGACAACTCGTTTTCGATGATGGGCTTGAAATGAGCCAGTTCCCGTACTAAAGTCAAATCTTCAATTTCCTTGTGGGCTGCAAGCAAGGTCACAGCGCCTGGACATTCGTAAACCTCACGCGATTTAATCCCAACCAAACGATTTTCCACATGGTCAATCCGACCAACTCCGTGCTTCCCAGCCAAATCATTGAGCTCCAAAATCAAATCAGCCAACTTCATGGTCTGACCATTCAAAGCAATCGGCATACCAGCCTTGAAGTCGATTTCCACAAATTCTGGCTTGTCTGGTGCATCTTCTGGTGCTACCGTCAAATCATAGGCATCTTCTGGTGGTGTGTTCCACGGATTTTCTAGAACACCACATTCATTAGCCCGACCCCATAGATTTTGATCGACTGAGTAAGGACTGTCCAGATCCGCCGGAATCGGTACACCATTTGCCTTAGCATAATTAATTTCTTCTTCCCGAGACCATTTCCACTCCCGAACCGGAGCAATGACCTTGAGATTGGGATCCAAGGACGCTATGGCGACTTCAAAACGGACCTGATCGTTTCCTTTTCCGGTACAGCCGTGGGCAATGGTCGTCGCTCCACTTTTGTGGGCAATTTCTACCAATTTCTTGGAAATCAATGGTCGACTCAGAGCAGAAACCAAGGGATATTTTTGCTCGTAGAAGGTGTGCCCCTGTAAGGCTATCAAGACATAGTCTTCTGCAAATTCATCCTTGACATCAATGACATGGGATTCAATGGCTCCGACTTTCAAAGCCTTGTCGTGGATGAAATCTAGGTCATTTCCTTCTCCTACGTCCATACAGACCGCAATAACATCGTAATCTTTACTCAGCCAAGTAATAGCAACTGAAGTATCCAAACCACCCGAATAGGCTAAAATGACTTTTTCCTTTACCATGTGACTACCTCTTCCTTCTACTTAGTTTTTATTTTTATACATTCTACTGTATGAAAATATTTATGTCAAGAGGAAATTTAATATTTATCCAAATATAATCAAAATTTAAATTTTTATTCAAAATTACTATATTATATACTGAACTTAATACTGAACTTAGAAATAGAAAAAAAGAGTCTGGTAAGACTCCTTATTTCACACGATAAAAAACGTCTGGATGCTCAGAGATACTTTGGGCAATGATGAAGCGATCTTGGCTGGTATCAGTCGGATCCGTTCCATCGGCCGTCTTATCTGCAGGTAAGCTCTTTCCCGCAGGAATAATGAGAAAAGCAGCACCTGTAAAATTATTCCAGCGAATCCCTACTAAGTAAAGGCCATTTTCATCAAGTTTAGCGTAATCTGTCTCTAGCTTTGCGACATCTGACACGATACCCCGTTCATCAAATGTATAGCTAACACCATTGGCATCTTGCCAAGTACCAATCATGCTAGAAAAATCCCCAGAAGCTATCGCCTGCATATCCAAACTGGAAGTGACCGCAGGCTCTTGGGTGCTGGAAACCGAACCTTCCTGACTTCCCACCTCCCCAGAGTTGGCTGTCGAGCCTGCACTTTTTTCAGACTTTTTAGAAGAAGTTGAGCTAGTCGAACTGACTTTAGAACTGCTAGAAGTCGAAGTCGGCTCTTCTTTCTTTTGACCGCAGGCTACCAGCACGAGTGAAGCCGTCAGTGCTCCGGCCAAGATACGCGTCCATTTTTTCATTTTTGCCTCCTCAACATATTTTGGTATACTTTTAATCTAATTGTGACATAAAAGTAAAAATTTTGAAAGCAAAAACCAGCTCGAAAGCTGGTTTATCTTATTGAATTTTTTTCAACATATTGTCGATATGCTGGATAGATTTTTCGCGGCCTAATAGGTAAATGGTATCTGGCAACTCTGGACCATGCATTTCACCTGAAACAGCGATACGAATTGGCATGAAGAGGTTTTTGCCCTTGATACCTGTTTCTTTTTGGACTGCTTTGATTTGTGGGAAGATATTTTCTGTCACAAATTCATCGTCTGTCATAGCTTCCAGTTTTGCTTTGAAGGCTGTCAGCACAGTCGGTACCGTTTCACCGGCCATGACCTCGCGCTCTGCGTCCGTCAACTCTGGGAAATCTGAGAAGAAAAGATCTGTCAATGGAACGATTTCATCCACTGATTTCATTTGCGGTTTGTAGAGTTCAACCAATTTCTCAGCCTTGTCTGTCAAACGGCCAGCTTCTTCCAAGAATGGTTTTGCCATGGCAAAGATTGTCTCAAAATCAGCATTCTTGATGTATTCATTGCTCATCCAGTCCATCTTTTTCTGGTCAAAGGCCGCTGGAGACTTGCTGAGACGGTTTTCATCAAAGAGCTCAATCAATTCTTGACGAGAGAAGATTTCATGCTCGCCACCAGGATTCCAACCGAGAAGAGCGATAAAGTTAAAGACTGCTTCTGGTAGGTAGCCTTTCTTACGGTAATCCTCGATGAACTGGAGGGTATTGGTATCGCGTTTTGACAACTTTTTACCAGTTTCAGAGTTGATAATCAGGGTCATGTGACCAAACTCTGGTGCTTCCCAACCAAGTGCTTCATAAACCATGAGCTGCTTAGGTGTATTGGCAATGTGGTCATCCCCACGGATAACGTGAGAGATTTGCATATCATGGTCATCGATCACAACGGCAAAATTGTAAGTTGGATAGCCGTCTTTCTTTTGGATAACCCAGTCGCCACCGATATTGCCACCTTCAAACTCAATTTCACCCTTGACCATGTCCGTCCACTTGTAGATACCAGCTTCATTGACAGCCAAACGAACCGTTGGAATGATGCCTGCTGCTTCGCGTTCTGCGATGTAAGCTGCTTTTTCCTCTTCGCTCATGCCAAGGTATTCATTGATGTAGCGCGGTGTTTCACCTGCTGCTTCTTGGCGTTCACGCTCAGCAGCTAATTCTTCTTCTGTAACGTAAGATTTGTAGGCTTTTCCTTCTGCTAGCAATTGGTCAATGTATTTTTGATACAATTCCAAACGTTCTGATTGGCGATAGTTTTCATGTGTTTCTGGGCTTTCATCCCAGTCCATCCCCAACCAACGGAGGTTTTCAAGCTGTGAACGTTCACCATCTTCGACATGACGTTTACGGTCTGTATCTTCAATACGGATGATAAAAGTTCCACCATGATGACGAGCATAGAGGTAGTTAAAGAGCGCGGTCCGCGCATTTCCGATGTGTAAAAGTCCCGTTGGACTTGGTGCATAACGCACTCGAATATCTTTTGTCAATTTTCGATCTCCTATTTGGGAATAGCAGGGATATCTCGCTCCTGCTTTCGTATTCAAACGTTATTATTATATCACATTCTCGACCCAGAATCCGCTGAATCGCATGATTTTTTAAGACAGTCTTTCTTCGAGGACAAAGTCAATCGGCAGCCAAGCTAAAACCTGCTCCATCTGCTTTTCCCAGTAGTACCATTCGTGCTTGCCAGAACTGTGGCTGTAAGTAATCTCCAAGCCTAAGTCTTGAAGATTTTTCACAGCCTCCTGATTTGCCTTGTAGAGAAAATCTTCTTCGCCACACCATGCCCAAAGCTTAGTCTTTTTATCAGATTGCTTGGCTATACTTTCCAGCGAATGGGGGCTGCCGGTCCAGTCTTTAAAGTCTCCAAAAATCCCTCGCCAATAGGCTGGTGTTGCCATTTCGGCATTATCTGGATGACTATCAAGAAAACTCAAAGCCCCAGAAAGACTAGCCGCGTATGAAAAACGGTTAGACTTGAGAGCCAGCTTAAAGGCTCCGTATCCGCCCATAGAAAGACCAGCGATAAAATTCTTCTCCCGCTTGTCAGACATATTGGGGAAAAAGCGCTTGAGCACCCGTGGCAGCTCTTCAGCGATAGCCTCGTAATAGTTAAAACCGTATTGAGTATTGGTGTACCAGCCATTGCTGGTATTCGGCATGACAACAATCAGGTTAGTCGAGCGAACCAGACGTTCAATATTCGAGCGCTTGAGCCAGCTATTGTGATTCCCGTTCATACCATGAAGCAGATACAAAACAGGAATATCCTTATCATCTGGCTTGTCCACGCGCGACGCATCTGGATAGAGAACATTGACTCCCCACTCCATCTCCAAAGCTTCTGAATAATATTCTATCTGCATCACTGCCATCTTTTTTCTCCTCTTGTAAAAACTACTGTTCTTGACTAGGCATCACAGCCAGCCACACTCTGAAAGCAAAGCCTGTTCTGCGACCGCCAAAAGATAAGAAAAAGCCGATATTCGACTTTCTCACTGCAAAATACTGGGAAAGTTGCTCCCTCGAGTGACTCTAGCGAACTTCCATGACAACCGGAAGAATAGCCGGCCGGCGCTTGGTTTGCTCGAAGAGGAACTTAGCCAAACTATCACGAACCGCTCCCTTGAGCTCGCCCCAGTCAAAGCTTTCCTGAGCTAGGTACTCTTCCACTGTCTTATTGATCAGGTCAGTACTCTCCCGCAAGATATCTCGGCTCTTCTTCACATAGACAAATCCTCGAGTGTGGACCTTGGCTTTGGAAATGATTTTTTTCTCCTTGCGATTAACCGTGAGCGCCACGATGAAAATACCATCTTCAGACAGAACCTTACGGTCACGCAGGACAATATTGCCCACATCGCCGATGGCATTTCCATCAATCATGACATCACCCGCTGGCACTGCTCCAGCTGGTACAAAGTCACCCTTTTCGTAGGCCATAATGCTACCACGTTTAGGAATCAAGATGTTTTCTGGCAAAATTCCAACTTCCATGGCAGCCTTGGCATGGGCGTCCAGTCCGCGGTACTCTCCCTGAATCGGGAAGAGGTACTTGGGTTGCAGCAAATTGATCATGAGCTGCAAGTCACGCGCATTGGCATGACCGGATACACGCAAGTTCTGGGTAATCAGCTTGACCACTCCGCCAGCTTGGTAAATCATGTTTTCCACACGTGCTACGACTGCTTCCTTGGCAATAGATGGCGTTGTAACGATATAAACCAAATCCCCGTCTTTGATTTCTACATAACGGTGACGGCCAATGGACATCTTGCGCAGCCCGTTGATGGGCTCACCCATCCGGCCTGTCTCCAAGATAATCAGCTCATGGTCTTCAAACTTGGACATTTCTTTGGGCTTGATCAAGAGACGCTCGTCAACCAGGGACAGTTTTTTGAGCCGAATAGCCGTGCGGACGATATTTTCAATATCAAAACCAGTCAAAACCACCCGCCGGCCTGTTTCTGCTGCAGCTTTAAAAACCTGCTGGATCCGAGATAGATTGCTAGCAACCGCAGCCACGATAACTCGGCCTCCCCAGTCAGCAATAGTGTCTTCAATCTCTCTCCCAACCTCGCTTTCGCTGGCAACCTGAATCTTACTGTCAGCATTGGCTGAATCGCTCAGTAAAGCCAGAACTCCCTCGCGCCCAATCTCAGCCAAACGACCAAAATCTGTCGCATAGGACTCACTAGCAGACTGGTCAAATTTGAAGTCACCAGTGTAGACGATGTTTCCTTCCGCTGTCTTAATCACAATCCCCAAGCTCTCCGGGATAGAGTGGGTCGTCCGGAAGAAAGAGACCACAACCTTACCAAACTCAATCTCTGTATTTTCATCAATGACATGAAAATCATTGAATTTTTTGACGACATCATTATTTTTGACAAAAAGCTTTGCTAGTTCAATCGTCAGCTCTGAGCCGAAAACAGGCACTTTGGCATCTGCCAAAAGATAGGGCAGGGCCCCAATAGCATCCGCATGACCATGGGTTAAAAAGACACCTGCGATACGGTCCTTGTTTTCAAACAGATAATCCATGTTGGGAATGACAAGATCCACTCCCAGCTGCTCATTTTCTGGGTATTTGAGCCCAGCATCCAATACAAAAATGGAATCATCCACTTCGGCAACGTAGAGATTTTTCCCATTCTCACGCACACCGCCTAAAGCAATCAGTTTAATATTGCTCTTACTCATCTTTACTCCTATCAATTTTTATTCTGTCAGCATTCAGCTGAACAAATGATTTTTTTATTACTAACGGTCCTTGGAAAACCAAGTCGAATTACAGTTTTGCAAACACAGTTCGCACATCTTACTCATTATAGCATTTTCCCGACCTTTTTTCAAAACAAAGAAAAAACGAAACAACAGAGGCTTAAAATAATATTTCAAAATTTTCGCACCAATATCGGAATTTGATAGACTGTTCTTCTGTAGATAAAAAATTTGCAGGTTGAATTGTTTTTGAACGATTCATATTGAAAGCCAAAAATAATAATTTGCTTACGTTTTTGTGATCTGGGAGTTTTTGAAACTCTACATTCAAAACTTAATCCTGACATCCCATTGGAGTCCTAAAACGCTCCTAGGGATACTTTCGTCAGATATCCGAGACACTCAAAAAACCAATCTAATAAAAACCACCTAATAAATATCAATGTTCTTAAATAGCGAGTTTAAGTGTTTTCTTTTTTCAGTGATTAATGTTCTTCATGAGTTCATTTTTCATCGGACATTAGAGTTGTCTGAATAAAAAAGAGAGTCTGAGACAAAATAGTTCTCAGTCACAAAAAAGCTAGAGATTCCCAATTATGGAACTCTAGCTTTTTAAATTTGAACCGTTCTCTTATTGTATTTAAGGAGATTATTGGCCAGGAGCACTAAA